>NZ_LZEI01000018.1:0-1091 GCF_001693745.1 Gilliamella sp. wkB72
AACTAATTTTACTAGCTCGGAGTTACAATGTCGTTTTTATCATCTCTATTTAAACTAACCCCATCGCGCAGAACCGTGAATAACTGGTTAGACGAATATATTAAAATTCTCGCTGAACGCAATCTAAAACCAAAAACAATCGAAATTAAAAATTATTTAATAGTCGTAATTCGGCAGCAAATAGGCAATAAAAATATACGAGATATAATCCCACCTGATATCGCTAGAATAATAAAAATTTATACAGACCAGGACAAAAATCCATCGGCAAAATGCATGTATCATCTGCTGCGAGACGTATTCCGCGAAGCGTACGCGCGCGGTTGGAATGACAGGAATCCCGCGGAACCAATCAAATGCCCTCGGGTCACAGTGAAACGTTCTAGAATTGTTTTAACTGAATTCAAAAAATTAATTGATGCCGCTGACAAAAATGAAAAATATCACTATATGCGCGATGCAATGCTAACAGCGCTAGTGACTGGGCAACGGCGTTCTGATGTTGTCACAATGAAAAAATCACATATAAAACGAAATTATTTGCACATTGAGCAACAAAAAACCGGCTCAAAAATAGCGATACCGGTGAAATTAAAATGCAAAAAAATAGATATGAGTATTTCTGATGTTGTAAATATATCTAACGCAGATTTTATTGTAAATAAAAATGGTAATGCAGTGTTTGCTGACGAAATAACACGAGGTTTTGCAAAAATTAGGGATACGGTTTTTGAGAGAGAATATTGGACAGGCACACCTACCACGTTCCATGAAATCAGGTCACTCGCTGAACGTCTATATAGAGAACAAAAAATCGATACAATGACGTTACTGGGTCATAAATCACAGCAAACTACTGATAGATATAATGATAATAGAGGTAGAGAGTATAAAAAATTGAGAATATAAACCAATCTATTTATGAGGTAGGTGAACAGGTTAGTTTTAAAAAACGTCCGACAGTCAATAATTCTGTTGTCGTAACAGCAGATCAATTTCACGAAATAAAAAACCCGACAATCGGTTGGTATGCGCTACCCAATGGCTATATACATCAATTTGGGACTGTCAAGCTAAATTCTGTCGAGGAA
>NZ_LZEI01000019.1:0-176492 GCF_001693745.1 Gilliamella sp. wkB72
TCTCAACATTATGCGGTATTAGCAGTCGTTTCCAACTGTTGTCCCCCTCCATTCGGCAGATCCCCATACTTTACTCACCCGTCCGCCACTCGTCATCAAGTGCAAGCACTCATGTTACCGTTCGACTTGCATGTGTTAAGCCTGCCGCCAGCGTTCAATCTGAGCCATGATCAAACTCTTCAATTTAAAGTTTGATGCTCAATAACTGTCTCTGACATAATTCAAATGAATCTTCAGTGTCACTTATCAAGACTTAATTTTTGAGTCCGTAGACTTTTAATTTTTCGTCTCGCAAGTGCCCACACAGATTGTCTGTTTCTTCTTTTTAAAGAGCTGACAGCTTTAAGTTAACTTCGCGATTTCTTGCTTCAGTTTGCTGTCTCAAGGGCTGCGTATACTACGCTACACCTTTTTATTCGTCAAGATCTTTTTTTAAAAAATTTGATCTTGTTCACCAACTTCATTATCGTCTGCTTTCGCTTACGCCGTGTCAGTGGATGCGCATTATAGGCACTTCTTTTTTTTTGGCAAGTGAAAAATCACACTTAGAATTCCGTTTGTTTTTTATTTGTTCAGCGGCAATATTGATATACTCTAGATAAAGCAAAAATTGTTACTATAAAAATTCGAAAAATCAAAAAGTTGCTTCAAGATACATATTGTTATATGTTTTGAACCATAAAAACACATAATTTCTATCAAGTATTCGTTTAACTATCATAAATATTAACGATTACCACCAATCAAATATTTTGCTTTATCTTTGAATACTAATTTAATAGTATACGCAACAAGAACACTTATAGTTAATGTACATATTAAAAAGCTAATAGCACCAAGTGATGCTAATTCACCATTATCTGTTGTGATAATGTATCCCAACGGGGATTTAACCAACTGTGCCTCTAAAAGCATTACAATAATTTCATGTATAAAGTAGATTGGGAAACTAACATTTGCCATGAAAGAAAAAAACTTATATGTATTACTTTCATCATTTTTATGGTTCAAACCATCCAGAAAATAGAGTGCTAAAATAAATAAAATAATCTTTTGTAATGTATCGTAATAAAGTTTTTCAACACAAAGATGATCAACATAGCGATAAGCAAATGGAATAAAAAAGCATAAACAAAAAAAGAAAATCACCAAAACTAAATTATCTTTAACTAGTTTCATAATTTTTTCATAATTTTGCTTTATCATCATTCCCGTCAAATAAACAGGTCCATAATGCAATAAATTTAGCAATGGCTGAGTATAATCAGGCTTCGTGAACATAACTACCCAGAACATCGAAACTAACCCTACGATAATCAAACTTTTTTTTGACCATTCATATAATAAAGGGCTAATTGCGAAAATGATGATAATCATCGGCATAAACCATAATGGCAAAAGCTGGGTTCCGGTCAACATCATTTTAATGATTGAAGTACTCGAACTTGGTTCCGTTAGCGAAAATATAGGTAAACTGGATAGATATTGGTAATGAAAATATAGGAAACAAAATATCGATACAGAAATATATGGGCAAACTACTGTTTTAAACTTAGATAAATAATACGCTTTTACATTATATTTATAAGTTAAATGCTGAAATAAAAACCCCGCAATTAATACAAAAAATGTTGTGAAATTAAAAGCAAATAAATTTAAAAAAGAAAATAAATAACTATTAGCAATTAAATGGCTATTTTTAAATACACCTAAACAATGGCTAAAAACAATCATAATGATGGCTACGCCACGCAATACATGAATAGAATGAATTTTTTGGGGTTTGACTATTGTCATTTCAGTTATCAAAACATAACAAAGAAAATTTGCTATACATTAGCACAAAATTTCAAGATAAAAACTAGTATTATTTTAGAAAATGCACAAAATATTTCTTGACAAATTTCTGAAAAAATTACAAATATTTATCAAATATAAACACAATTAGTTGTCTAGCTTACTCGCAGCAAAAGAACATAAAGGTATGATTTCACGTTTTTCTTGCTTTAATGTTTTTATCACAAGCTCAAGTAACTTATCTGCTATTCCTTGTCCACGATAATTAGGATCTGTATAAGTATGATTGATGGTTGCTTTATCTTGCCCAATTCGAGTAAACGTCATTTCTGCTATTTCTTGATTATTGTCATTACACACATAGAAACGATCGTTATCTTGCTTATATTGTAATGTCATAAAATTCCTCAATTAGTATGATTTTCATCGAAATTAATTAAATAAGAAAAGAAAAATTTGTTGGAATTTATTAAAAAAATAGTTTTAAACTTATAAAGTGAATAATTGATAAACCAAAATCAAACCATAGTATATCAATTATCCACATCTTATTAGATTATCAATGGAGCAATATTTAGAATAAACGTTTCGCTGTATTGTAAAGATCCATATCAAATGGTCTTTTCATATTATTGATAGCATCAATGATATCATGATGAACCAATTTACCATTTTGAATTCCGACGCAACGTCCAGCATGACCATCAATGAGTAATTCAACCGCATAAGCCCCCATACGTGAACCTAAAATTCGATCATAAGGTACAGGTGAACCACCGCGTTGTACATGGCCTAGGATAGTTGCTCGCGTTTCATGATGTACTGCTGCTTCAATATCTTTTGCTAATTGGTTTACATCACACATATGTTCAGTAACAGTGACAATTGCATGTTTTTTACCTTTAGCAAAACCTAATTTTATCTCTTCAATTAAGTCTTCTTTAGTATAAGAAACTTCAGGAATGATCATAAATTCACAACCGCCAGCTACTGAAGCACTTAATGTCAAATCACCACAATCTCGCCCCATAACTTCAATTACAGAAATTCGGTGATGTGAAGAACAAGTGTCTCTCAATCTATCTATAGATTCAACAACTGTACTTAATGCAGTAAAATAACCAATCGTGTAATCAGTTCCTCGGATATCATTATCAATGGTGCCAGGTAAACCAATACATGGAAAACCTTCTTCAGTTAATCGCATCGCACCCATATATGAACCATCACCACCGATAACCACTAAAGCATCAATTTGATGTTTCTTTAAATTAGCAATCCCTTTTTTTCTAATTTCTTGATCTTTAAATTCAGGAAATCGAGCTGATCCTAAAAATGTTCCACCTCGGGTAATGATATCTGAAACACTAGAACGATCTAACTTGACAATGCGATCTTCACAAAGACCCAAGTAACCATCATAGATACCGAAAACCTCTAAGCCTTCAGTTAACGCAGTTCTCACAACTCCACGAATAGCTGCATTCATCCCTGGCGCATCACCACCACTGGTTAAAATACCTATTTTTTTTATCATAAAAAATAACTCCAATTTATAAACCTTTGGCTATTATAAGGTCATAATAAATAACTAACAATATAAAGTTTAGAAGCTATTTTGAATAGTTTTTCAGCTGATTTGTTTCAAGAGGAACAACAGAAATCGGATCTTGATGGATAATCACTGTTGCTGGAGCAAATTCTCTAGAGATATGTTTTTCGATTGTATCAGCAACTGCATGAGCTTTTATTAATGGCATATCATCATCTAATTCAAGATGTAGTTGTATAAACTTCACCGGGCCTGCTTGTCTAGTTTTCAAATCATGAAAACCACGCACATTTGAATAAGAAGAGACAATTTCACTAATTCTTTGGTTATCACTTTCAGGTAAAGCCTTATCTAATAAGTCTTGAATTGCACTATAGGCTATTTTACAAGCATTATAAAAAATATATAACGCAATAAAGAATGCAAAACAGGCATCAGCATACGTAATACCATACCAGCTTAAAAATAGTGCAATAATAACTGCAATATTCATAAACAAATCTGAAGAGTAATGCAACATATCTGCTTGAATCGCTTTACTATTTGTCTGTTTTATCACATGCTTTTGATATAAAACTAATGTGGCAGTCACAACAACCGAAATCATAGATACGATAATACCGAATAAAGGGAACTCTATTGCAGTTGGATGAATAATAGATTTAATACTTGATAATAATAAAATGGTCGCCGAACCAATAATAAAAGCACTTTGTGCTAATGCGGCTAATGATTCAGCTTTTCCATGACCAAAAGTATGATCATCATCAGCAGGTTTTAATGCATAACGGACTAAGAAAAAGTTAAGCCCAGATGCAAGCAAATCAATACTTGAATCCAACAGTGATGCAAATAAACTCATTGAGCCAGTGAACCAGCACGTAATTAATTTAATAATGATAAGGAAAATAGAAATTAAAACTGCACTCAATGTCGCCTTTTTAATTAATTTCTCATACAAATGTGATTTTGACATTTGTTACCTATTTATTGGTAGGATTCTATCCCTTGTGGAAGCACCAATTGCGCAGCTACTTCGGCTGCAATCTTTTTGTCTAATAAAACTTCAATAATTTTTAAAGCAAAATCAATTGAAGTTGCAGGGCCTTGACTAGTAATAACTCTATTTTGAACATCAAAATAAACTCGATCCGATTTCCAGTTTTTAATAGCATCTTTGGTTGATGGATAACCCGTCATATATGCATTAGGGAATAAATTATGATGTTGAAGAACCATCGCTGGGGTTGCACAAATAGCTGCAATAACAACCCCGGCTTGATGAGCTTGCTTTAATTTTTCAATTAATTGTTGAGAGTCTCGAAAGTTTTCAGCTCCAACTAATCCACCAGGTAAAATAATCGCATCAAAATGAATATCGCTAACTTCAGAAAACGTTTTTTGAGTTAGGATAGTGACACCGCGAGAACATTGAACTATTTTATCTTCAGTAATACTTGCATAGGTAACTTTAATTCCAGCACGTGTCAACAAATCAATTGTTGTCACGGCTTCAGTTTCCTCACAGCCATTTGATAAAAAAACTAATGCTTGCTTTGTCATATTACACTCCTTCCTATCAACTAACTGTCTTTACAAAATGTTAAAAATAGAACTATTTAACACGTTCAATGTTGGCGCCTAATTTTCTCAGCTTATTTTCAATATTATCATAACCACGATCGATATGGTAAATACGATCAACAATTGTTGAACCTTCAGCTATACATCCAGCCAAAACTAGACTCGCAGAAGCACGTAAATCAGTTGCCATTACTTGAGTTCCACTAAGTTTCTCAACGCCATGAGTAATCAGAGTATTACCTTCGATTTCGCCATGAGCTCCCATACGAATAAGTTCTGGGACATGCATAAAACGATTTTCAAAAATTGTTTCTTTGATAATTCCAGTGCCTTCTGCCACCATGTTTAATAATGAAAATTGGGCTTGCATATCAGTTGGAAAACCTGGGTGAGGTGCAGTATGAATATTAACGGCTTTTGCTCGTTTACCTTGCATATCTAAACAAATCCAATCTTCACCAGTTTCAATATTGGCTCCCGCTTCCTTCAATTTTGATAATACAGCATCAAGTAAGCTCGGATCAGTTTTACGACAAGTTATTTTGCCGCGTGAAATAGCTGCAGCAACTAAAAATGTTCCAGTTTCAATACGATCAGAAACGACTGAGTGTACACCACCACCAAGACTGGCAACACCTTCAATTTCAATGCGCATAGTACCGGCACCAGTGATTTTAGCGCCTAACATATTTAAAAATTTTGCGGTATCAACTATTTCTGGCTCACACGCAGCATTTTCAATTATCGTTTTACCTTCAGCTAGAGTTGCTGCACACATAATAGTAACTGTCGCACCAACACTAACCTTATCCATTACAATATGAGCGCCTTTTAAACGACCATCAACTGTAGCTTTAACATACCCCTCATCTAAAGTAATTGTCGCACCTAATTGTTGTAGTCCAGTAATATGTAGGTCTACTGGCCTTGCACCTATTGCACATCCACCAGGTAATGAAACTTGCCCTTGACCAAATCGAGCAACAAGAGGACCTAGAGCCCAAATTGAAGCTCGCATCGTTTTTACAAGTTCATAAGGCGCACAATAGTTATCAATCTGACCCGCATCAAGATGAATAGAACCATTCCGTTGATATTTCACGCCTAATTGCTCAAGAAGTTCCAGTGTAGTATCAATATCTTTTAACTTGGGAACATTTTGTAATTCAACTGGTTTTTCAGCCAAAATTGCAGCAAATAAAATAGGTAGCGCCGCATTTTTAGCGCCAGAAATGACAACTTCTCCATTTAAAGAAGTTGGGCCTGTAACGTGAAACTTTTCCATTGTTTACTCTTATTCATTTTAAGTGGCGATTATTATAAAAGTTATTCACTAATAGATAAATGAATTTTATCAAAATATGGTGACTATATTTGTCATCACCAATCCATAACAAAATAATTTCAATTATTTATTATCAATAAATAATTTGTTATCCCATACAAAATCAGATAAATATTAAATAAAAAATTCTTAATTTTGTTTTTAAATCAACTAGTAAGAAGTATAAATAGGTTTCAAAAACCCCGTTCCTCAACTTTTTTTACTAAAATTGATTAATTTCCTTATTTTCCTATTCACTACAATTTTATCGAAGTATGGTAAAATAGATAATATTCAATCTTATAAATCAAACAATACAATAATATGGATTACGATATTGCTATCATTGGACTTGGACCTGCAGGTAGTACCTTCGCACGTCTACTTAACCCATCTTTTAAAATTATTGCATTAGATAAAAAGCATCAAGCTGGTAATGAGGGTTTTCATAAACCTTGTGGTGGATTATTAGCAGATGACGCTCAAAAAGCATTTGTGCGACAAAAGTTAAATTTACCTACTGATATATTGACTGATCCACAAATTTTTAGCGTTAAAACGATCGATCTTCAATCCAAACTTATTCGTAATTATCAACGTAGTTATGTTAGTTTTGACCGACATAAATTTGACCTATGGTTAAAATCATTAATTCCCAACACTGTTAATGTTTTACATAATACACTATGTAAAGAAATCAGAAGAGTAATCGATGGATATCAAGTTACTTACATCGATGAAAATAAAATCGAACACAAAATTACGGCTAAATATGTAGTTGGTGCAGATGGCGCTAACTCGATTGTTAGACGAATGCGTTATCCTCATCATTCCATCAGACAATATGTTGCTATTCAACAATGGTTTACTGAAAAACATCAACGTCCTTTTAATACATGTATTTTTGATAATCAATCAACAAATTGTTATGCGTGGAGTATTTCTAAAGATGGATATTTCATTTTTGGTGGTGCTTTCCCGAAAAAAACAGCGAATCAACACTTTGAATCGTTGAAAGAAAAGCTAACAAAGCAAGGGTTTATTTTTGGAAAACCGTTAAAAACTGAAAAATGTCTTGTGGTTTATCCAAATCGCTTCCAAGATTTTTATACAGGCAATGAAAATATCTTTTTAATCGGTGAAGCAGCAGGTTTCATCAGCGCAAGCTCATTAGAAGGTATTAGTTATGCGCTTGATAGCGCAGAGATTTTAAGCAAGATATTAAATAGTGGTATAGCAAAACCAAATAAGCGTTATTATCAAAAAACAATTCCATTACGCTTAAAGCTTTATAGCAAAATTATCAAGGCTAAAATACTGACTACACCATTGTGGCGTAAATTAATTATGAAAAGTAAAATTCAACATATCAAAACAATTTAATTTATAAAAAATGAAATAATGAAATATAACAAGGAAAAGACATTATGTTTGATGTCAACGATCTAATTCGCTTTAATCATGAATGGTCAGAAAAGATAGCACAGGAAGATCCTGAATTCTTTAAACAGCTCGCGGTTGCACAAAATCCTAAATTTTTGTGGATCGGTTGTTCCGATAGCCGCGTTCCAGCAGAAAAGCTTATCAAACTAAAACCGGGTGAAATGTTTGTTCATCGGAACGTTGGCAACCAAGTGATTCATACGGATCTAAATTGCCTTTCAGTTGTCCAATACGCAGTTGATGTACTTAAAATCGAAGATATTATTGTTTGTGGTCATTTAGATTGTGGTGGTATCCGTGCCGCAGTTGAAAATCCCGATTTGGGCCTAGTTAATAATTGGCTACTTCATATCCGTGATTTATGGTTTCGCAACAGTTCTTTACTTGGTAAGTTTCCTGCTGATATTAGAATGGATATTTTATGTGAACTCAATGTAATTGAACAAATCTATAATTTAGGGCATTCGACCATTATTCAAGCAGCATGGCAACGTGGTCAAAAGGTTAATTTACATGGTTGGGTTTATGGGATCGATAATGGAAAAATTACAGATTTGCATATTACATCATCAAGTAGTGAAAATCTCGAAATCAACTATCGTGAAGCGATTTCTTATCTGTTAAATCTGCATAAATTACAATAAATTTATTTGAATCGATGGATAATTTGATTACTGCTACCTCGCCATAAAAGTTTAGGATCAGCGAGATCTTGTACAAATTTTCCATCAATCAAGACATCAATATAAGGCACTACAGATTGCTGTTCATCGGTTAATTCATTAAGTTTATAACCTGTCCATAACCAAATATCTTTATTATCACATTCGGCTTTTACGCGTTTAACTAATTTCAAAATGGTTGGCACATTTTTAGGGTGTAAAGGATCACCACCAGAAAGTGATAATCCTTGGCGTTTTATTTCGGTATCTTGTAAATCTTTAATGATTTGATCTTCAAGTGATTGTGTAAATGGCTTACCAGAGTTTATTCCCCATGTGCTTTTGTTATAGCAGCCAGGACATTGATGTACACAACCTGCTACAAAAAGTGTACAACGAGTCCCTTCGCCATTAACAACATCAACAGGATAATAACGATGATAATTCATAATAACAAAATTAATTTTTTAGCCTATTTGGCCATTATCCAAATGTTTAACTCGACGTTTTACTTCTTCTTGCTTACCGGCATTAAATGGACGAGCATCAGGACTTCCTAAATAACCACAAACACGGCGAGTCACAGAAACTTTTGACGAATCATGGTTACCACAACTAGGGCAAACAAATCCTTTGCTAGTACATGAAAACTCACCGGTATAACCGCATTCATAACATTCGTCAATCGGGGTATTAGTGCCATAATAAGGTACACGAGTGTAGCTGTAATCCCAGACATCCTCTAATGCTTTAACATTATTAATCATGTTAGGATACTCGCCATAACAAATAAATCCGCCACTTGCTACTGCTGGATAAGGTTTTTCAAACTCGATTTTTTCATATGGGTTAACCTTTTTCTCAACATCGAGGTGGAAACTATTCGTATAATAACCTTTATCTGTTACTCCAGGAATAATACCAAATTCAGCTGTATCTAAACGGCAGAATCGGTCACATAAATTTTCACTTGGTGTACTATATAAGCTAAATCCATAGCCTGTTTCTTTCTTCCATTGGTCAACAGCTTTAGCTAAGTGTTCAACTATTGCTATACCTTTTTCGCGTAAAGTTTCACTGTCAAATGGATGGGTTTGGTTTCCGTATAGTGCATTTAGTGTTTCATGTAGACCAATATAACCTAATGAAATTGATGCACGACCATTTTTAAAGATTTCAGAAACACTATCATCTTCTTTCAATCGAACGCCACACGCCCCTTCCATATATAAAATCGGAGCAACACGTGCTTTTACTCCATCAAGGCGAGCAATACGCGTCATCAATGCTTTTTTACAAAGGTTTAAACGTTTATCTAAAATTTCCCAAAAACGTGCTTCATCACCTTTTGCTTCAATTGCAATACGAGGTAAATTAAGGCTAATTACACCTAAATTGTTACGGCCGTCATGAATTTGTTGTCCGTCTTCTTCATAAACACCTAAAAAGCTTCGGCATCCCATTGGTGTTTTGAATGATCCAGTTACTTCAACAACTTTATCGTAATTTAAAATATCTGGATACATACGTTTGCTAGCACACTCTAATGCCAATTGTTTAATATCATAATTAGCATCACCTTGTTTATGGTTAATACCATCTTTAATAGCAAAAACAAGTTTTGGAAATACTGCTGTTTTATGATTTTTTCCTAACCCTTTTATACGCACTTTTAAAATTGATTCTTGGATAAGTCGTGATTCCCAACTGGTTCCTAAACCAAAACCAAAAGTAACAAAAGGCGTTTGTCCATTTGCAGTATGAAGTGTATTAACTTCATACTCTAAAGATTGAAATGCATCATAACACTCTTTTTGCGTACGGCTTTCTGCATACGCTTCAGGATTTGGAATATCCCACTCTTCTGCAACTTTTTTATGCTTTTGATAACTGATAGTCACAAATTTTGCTAGAATTTCATCAATTCGATTAATGGTTGTACCACCATAAATATGACTAGCGACTTGTGCGATGATTTGAGCGGTTACCGCAGTTGCAGTTGCAATAGATTTAGGTGGCTCAATTTCAGCATTACCCATCTTAAAACCGTTTGTTAACATCCCGTCTAAATCAATTAACATACAGTTGAACATTGGGAAAAATGGCGCATAATCGAGATCATGATAATGAATTTCACCACAATCATGTGCACGAGAAATATCTTTAGGTAACAAATATTGTTTAGCATAATGTCTTGCAACAATACCCGCTAATAGATCTCGTTGAGTTGGAATAACTTTACTATCTTTATTCGCATTTTCGTTCAAAATAGCAACGTTACTTTGTTCTATTAAGCCACGAATATCTTGATTCAAACGGCTACGTTCTTCACGCGCACGATCACGATCATGTCGGTATTCAATATAAGTTCTTGCCAATTTTTTATAAGGCCCTGACATAAGTTGATTTTCAACGACATTTTGAATTTCATTGATATCAACACTTTCACGATCCATCATTTGATTGGTCACAACGCGAGCAACGGAGGCACAATAGTCTGGGTCATTAACATTGGCCGCAACAGCTGCTCTTATAATAGCGTCTTTAATACGAACCTCATTAAATGCAGTTTGACAGCCATCACGTTTGATTACTACGGGCATATATACTCCTCAATATTCATTAATAGTTAGCGCTTGGCATGAGTTTTATATCAACCTTAATAGTTGTTGTGGCTATTCAAAACTATTGATTTTTTATTAAAATATGGGCCTTTTGATATAAACTCGGATTTTCACATCGCTTTAGAAAACACTATATGTAGTAAATATTGGTAAATTATACACCATATATTGTGTTTTTCTAGTTTATTTAAAAAATAAATTTGCTTGACAAGGCCAACGCTAATAATTGCAAGTCTTTCGATGATTAATTTGAGAAAAATTTGGGTAGATTGGATATAAAAGATGGATAAATTTTGTATGAGTGCAACTGATTTTGCACTCATACATCGAATACAACAACAGATCTTAATCAGAATTAAGATTCAATATTTAACCAATCAGTATGGAACACACCTTCTTTATCGATACGTTTATAGGTATGAGCACCAAAATAGTCTCTCTGAGCCTGAATTAAATTAGCAGGTAGCACAGCTGAACGATAGCTATCATAATATGCTATTGCTGCCGACAAAGTAGGAACAGGAATACCTTGCGAAACCGCTAGACAAATAACATCACGTAATGATTGTTGATAAGCCTCAACCGTTTTACGAAAATATGGTGCTAACAGTAAGTTATCAATATTGTTATTTTCAGTATAAGCATCAGTAATTTTTTGTAAAAATTGCGCTCTAATAATACATCCTGCTCTAAAAATCTTTGCAATTTCACCATAATTTAATTGCCAATTATAATGTTCTGATGCAGCTTTTAACTGTGCAAATCCTTGCGCATAAGAGATAATTTTACCCATATAAAGTGCTTTACGTACTTTTTCAATTAAAGTTTGTTTATCCCCTTTAAAAGCTACTTTTTCCGGCCCTTTAAGCACTTTTGATGCAGCTACTCGCTGATCTTTAATCGCTGAAATATAGCGAGCGAATACAGATTCAGTTATCAAAGATAAAGGCTCACCTAAATCTAATGCACTTTGGCTTGTCCATTTTCCGGTACCCTTATTACCAGCGGCATCAAGGATCATATCGACCAAATAATCGCCATTTTCATCTTTATATTTAAAAATGTCCGCTGTTATCTCAGTTAAATAGCTGTCTAATTCGCCTTTATTCCAATCAGCAAACACATCGGCAAGCTCATCATTTGTTAAACCAACAACATGTTTTAGCACACTATAGCTCTCTGCAATTAATTGCATGTCACCATATTCAATTCCATTGTGCGCCATTTTAACGTAATGTCCTGCTCCATCAGGACCGATATAAGCCACACATGGTTCACCATTCGCTTTAGCCGCTATTTTTTCTAAAATCGGAGCAACTAACTCATACGCCTCTTTTTGACCACCAGGCATAATTGAAGGTCCTTTTAATGCACCTTCTTCACCTCCAGAAACACCGGCTCCTATAAAATTAAAGCCTTCATCGGATAACATTTTATTACGACGAATAGTATCTTCAAAGAAAGCATTACCACCATCAATAATGATATCCCCTTTATCTAATAAAGGTCTCAGCTCATCAATTACGGCATCTGTTCCTTTACCTGCTTGCACCATAATTAATATACGCCGTGGTTTTTCTAATGAGTTAACAAAATCTTCAATACTATAATAAGGAACCAATCGTTTATCAGAATGTTCAGCCATTACTTGTTCTGTCTTATCTTTAGAACGATTATAAATTGATACTGAAAATCCTCGACTTTCGATATTAAGTGCAAGGTTTCGCCCCATAACGGCCATTCCAATAACACCGATTTGCTGTTTAGACATAATTTGGCTCCTTTATTTAATCTCTATAACCTTAACAAGGTTTGGTACTGTTACCTTAACGCTTATTAACAATATAAGTTATATATTGCCATAAAAAAACCGTATCAATACATAATACGGCTTTTTTTCATTATTTTAATTAAAATGCTTTGGAATTAAGCGAATTATGAACGCTTCATCATTTCAAAAAACTCATCATTAGTTTTTGTCATGGCAAGTTTATCAATTAAGAATTCCATTGCATCAATTTCACCCATTGGGTTGAGGATTTTACGCAAAATCCACATTTTTTGTAGTTCATCAGGTGAAGTCATTAGATCTTCTTTACGCGTACCAGAACGATTAAAGTCAATAGCAGGGAATACACGTCGCTCAGCAATTTTACGTGATAAGTGTACTTCCATATTACCGGTACCTTTGAACTCTTCGTAAATGACTTCATCCATTTTAGAACCAGTATCAATTAAAGCAGTAGCAATAATTGTTAAACTACCGCCCTCTTCTACATTACGTGCCGCACCAAAAAAACGTTTAGGACGATGTAACGCGTTTGCATCAACACCACCAGTCAATACTTTACCTGATGATGGAATAACGGTATTGTACGCACGAGCTAAACGAGTGATTGAGTCTAATAAAATAATCACATCTTTTTTATGTTCAACTAAACGTTTTGCACGCTCAATTACCATTTCAGCGACTTGAACATGTCTTGCTGCTGGTTCGTCAAACGTAGAAGCTACAACTTCGCCTTTAACTAAACGTTGCATTTCAGTAACTTCTTCTGGTCGTTCATCAATCATCAATACGACTAATTCACATTCTGGATGATTTACCGCTAAGCTTTGTGCAATGTTTTGTAATAACATTGTTTTACCCGCTTTTGGCGGAGCAACAATTAAACCACGTTGACCTTTACCAATTGGTGAAGCTAAATCAAGTACTCTTGCGGTAATATCTTCTGTAGAACCATTACCTCGCTCCATACGTAAGCGAGAATTAGGATGTAAAGGAGTTAAATTTTCAAAAAGGATTTTATTGCGAGCGTCTTCAGGTTTATCGTGATTAACTTCATTTACTTTTAATAAAGCAAAATATCTCTCACCTTCTTTCGGCGGTCTAATTTTGCCGGCAATGGTATCACCAGTTCTTAAATTGAATCGTCTAATTTGACTAGGAGAGACATATATATCGTCAGGTCCAGCCAAATAAGAACTATCTGCAGAACGCAAAAATCCAAAGCCGTCTTGCAAAATTTCAAGTACACCATCGCCAAAAATATCTTCACCACTTTTAGCGTGTTGTTTTAATATTGCAAAAATAATATCTTGTTTTCTAAGGCGGGCAAGATTCTCAAGCCCCATATTTTTCTCACCAAGCGCTACAAGCTCGGAAACAGAAGTGTTTTTTAATTCAGTTAAATTCATAGTTTATAAATTCTTGAGGATAAAATTGATATGTTTACAATTACTGCTATTTTTGTATATTTCTTTCATTTACTTATAAAAAATTTTCTTTCTAGCAATATATAAAATTAATTTATTAATCAGCTTTTTCGATGATAATTATGTATTTGGGCATTGAATTTTAACCACTTTATCAAGAAAAACAATGGATTGCTGAAAGGGGTTTATGTAAGAAATTAGCAATTTACACTAAAATTATAGGTATGTCTATACTTAATTGCGATTTTTGGGAATAAAAAATAATAAGCGTAATAAAACGCTTATTATTTATATTTTTTCAATTGATTAAAGCTGTGGATCAATAAATGCTTTAAGTTGTGCTTTTGATAACGCACCTACTTGAGTGGCAACAACTTGACCATTTTTAAAAATTAATAGGGTTGGAATACCTCTAATCCCAAATTTTGGGGCAATATTCGGATTTTGTTCAACATTTAATTTGGCGATAATAATTTTATCAGCATATTCTGGAGCTATTTCTTCCAAAATCGGGGCAACCATTTTACAAGGTCCACACCACTCAGCCCAAAAGTCAACCAATACTGGTTTAGTTGATTCGCTTATTACTTTATCAAATGTAGCTTCAGAAAGTGCAACAATGTTATCACTCATTTAATTATCTCCTAGAAAATTTGTCTAAAAATATATTAGGATATTTTCATACCTACCGCTAGTAATTATTCTAATAGGACATAATTATTAGTGAAGTTGTTGTATTTAGTATGCTACAATTACCGAATTCTGATAATTATATTCTAAACAATAATGATTCAATCATATCTTACAAAAACAACTTTCAATCAATTTCCCTTACACCCATTAGTCATAAAAGCGTTGGAGAAAAAAGGTTTCGTTTACTGTACCCCAATTCAAGAACAAACATTGCCATTTACAACAAAAGGAATTGACATTGCAGGGCAAGGACAAACTGGAACGGGTAAAACGATTGCGTTTTTGGCATCAACATTTAATCATTTATTGAATAATGCTCCATTACCCGATCATAAATCTAATCAACCAAGAGCTGTCATTATTGCTCCAACACGTGAGTTGGTTGTACAAATATACAATGATGCTCAAACTCTCTCAGAAGAAACAGGTATTAAATTAGGACTAGCTTATGGCGGTGATGGTTATGATAAGCAACTAAAGATGCTTTCTGCTGGAGTTGATGTATTAATTGCAACAACAGGAAGACTCATCGATTATGCAAAACAAGATTATATTAATTTAGGTGCAATCCAAGTTGCAGTTCTAGATGAAGCGGATCGTATGTTTGATTTAGGTTTCATCCGTGATATCCGATGGATATTTAGACATATGACATCGCCACAAAATCGTCTTACCATGTTATTTTCAGCGACGTTAACTCATAATGTTCGTGAATTAGCTTTTGAATACATGAACGAACCACAATATGTTGAAGTTGAGCCTGAACAAAAAATTGGTCACAGAATAAAAGAAGAGCTGTTTTTTCCGTCAAACGAAGATAAGTTAGCTCTATTACAAACGCTTATTGAAGAAGAGTGGCCTGACCGTAGCATTGTATTTGCTAATACTAAAGTTGCCTGCGAAAAAATCTGGCGTCATTTAGTTGCAGATGGCCATCGAGTAGGACTACTTACTGGTGATATCGCACAAAAAAAACGTTTATCCATTCTTGATAAATTTACCCAAGGTGATCTTGATATTTTAGTAGCAACAGATGTTGCTGCCCGTGGCTTACATATCCCAAATGTAACCCATGTTTTTAACTATGATCTTCCTGATGATTGTGATGATTATAGACATCGAATAGGTCGTACAGGACGCGCCGGTGCCGAAGGTTATTCGATTTCATTAGCTTGTGAACGTTATTCACAAAACTTACCTGCTATTGAAAAAGCCATTGATCACACTATTCCTGTTAGTCAATATGATCCTCAGGCGTTATTAACTAATTTACCAACACCTAAACCATTCAAAAGACCAACTCGTAGAAAACCATCATAATAAAGATTGTTGGTTAATCCCTAATTAGCATCGAATTTAATACCATCATTAAAAACTAAGTTTAATGATGGTATTTTCCTTATTAAAAGTAATTGATTAAATCAAATCTTGTTTTGTATTCAAGAAATTTTGATAAGCTAATTCAATTTCTTCTTTAGTTTCGGATGATAATGTTCCTACATGTCGATCATGTAGGGCTCCATATAAACCAAACAGAACATTAATTGACAGTTTTGGATTTTTACTTTTTATTCGATAAAAAGTTTCCAAATAACCGACTTCTTTAAATGTTTCTATATCGGTAATATCAGAACTTACCATCAATTTTTCCAAAGAAACCGTCATGTTGGGTAAAGATTTTAAACGACTTTGGTATCTAGCTACTTTTTCGTCTAGATCTTGTTTTGCATGTTCAATGACCATTTTCACTATATCATGCAATTTTTTTCGATCTTGGCGTAACGCATCACTTGCTTTATAGTAATCAAGCAATTTATGTGATCCATCAAATACCAGATCAAGTGGTTGCATACCGAGTTCAACAAACATTGAACGATATTTATCATGGGCTCTCAGATAAACATCATTTTGATCGACCCAAGCAAACATAACTGATTCACTATTAAGACTAAATCCTCCAAAAAATGACCTTAATGAAATGTCTTCAATGCAAGAAAACTCCTGTTTAATATTCACTGCTAATGTTTTAAGCATATAAATTCCCTTTCACTTACCTTTATAAATAACTTTAACTAATATGTTTATGCTAAACTATATTAATTTTATTAATATTAAAACAACTAATTAACATTAATTAATAAATATGGGATCTGTCTTCCATAAATGAATATTTGTTTGATTTGTACTTGATTAATTAAATTTTTTTTGCTCTAAAAAAATTTAAGGTTTTTTTTAGCGGTTAAATATTTGTCAAATCTTAATATTTCTTAAAAAAGAAAAAATGCATTAACATTGTTATTCTGCTGTAATAATTATACAATCATCAATAATTAACTAAATGGTATCTATTATTGTCAACTTCAATCAACATGCTCAAAAACGTTATAATCCCGCTTTTTATGTTTTGTTCATTTGCCGTATCAGCAGATAAATTACCGCTGATTGAAGAATTGACATCCTGTAATCCTGACTTTTTTAATCATGTCTATGAGCATAGAGAAGAGTTAAAAAATCATACTAATGTTGAAATTTTTAATCATAATCAGGCTTATATTCCAGTCGAAAACCGCACAGACACGAATAAAAACTTCATTTATTTCAAAACGCCTATTCAATATAAAAACTTAAAACTCATCGGTTATTATGATAGTGCGATGGATTTGAAAAAAATGGGAAAATATTATTTCTGGGGATTCATCATTGATAATAATATGAATGAGATACGTGAAAGTTTGGACTTTTTAGAGTGGAAAAATATGGAAGATGATCTTCTGTATATTGCCAATCCAAGAATTCGAAATATTACTGATGATATCCAGGTTTGGCATAAAAATACAGGAACAGTAGTTGGTGTAAAAACAATACCTGCCCCAAATACTACCGAAAAGTTATTACTGCTTGAAAAAGGTGATAATATGCAACTCCTTATTTGTTCGATTCAGGGCGTTGTCACCAATAATCTACTTCGGCAAGAACGTCCCGATATTCAAATCGATAAAGTTAAATAGCTGACTCATCCATTTCACCAGTACGTATACGTATTACTTGCTCAACGTTATAAACAAATATTTTTCCATCACCAATTTTACCTGTTTGAGCGGTTTTCATGATAGTCTCAATACATGTTTCTAAAATATCGTCAGCGACAACAAGTTCTATTTTTACTTTTGGTAAAAAATCAACCATATATTCAGCACCACGATAAAGCTCAGTATGCCCTTTTTGGCGACCAAAACCTTTCACTTCAGTAACGGTCATCCCCGTAATTCCTTGATCAGCAAGAGCTTCTCGAATATCATCTAGTTTAAAAGGTTTAATAATTGCTTCAATTTTTTTCATATCTCTTTGCCCTTAATTCGAGATTACCAATTCTTAAATCCAAAAGCAGAAGTAATTGGATATCGTCTACCTTTACCAAAATTACGAGTTGTAATTTTAGGACCTACTGCTGATTGACGTCTTTTATATTCGTTAATATCAACTAATTTAATCACTCGCCTTACAGTTGTTTCATCATAACCTTGCGCAACCAGTTGTTCAACGGAAAAATCGTGTTCAACATAGCCTTTTAATATCCCATCTAAAATATCATATGGAGGCAAACTATCTTCATCTTTTTGATCTGGTGCAAGTTCAGCTGAAGGTGGGCGTGTAATGACTCGTTCAGGAATAACAGGCGATCTACTATTTCGATATTTAGATAACGCAAATACCATGGTTTTAGGTACATCTTTAAGTACATCAAAACCACCAGCCATATCACCGTAAAGTGTTGCATAACCAACCGACATTTCACTTTTATTGCCTGTCGTTAAAACTAATCTACGACGTTTGTTTGAAAGCGCCATTAAAATCACACCGCGGCAACGTGCTTGTAGATTTTCTTCAGTTGTATCTTTTTGTGTACCCATAAACATCGGCGTTAAAGAAGACATAAAAGCATCAAACATCGGTTCAATTGAAATAATATCAAATTCAACACCCAATATTTCAGCTTCTTCTTTTGCATCAGCAATACTAATATCTGCCGTATATCTGAACGGCATCATAACCGCTTGTACTTTATCTTTACCCAAAGCATCAACTGCAATTGCCAATGTTAAAGCGGAATCAATTCCACCAGATAATCCTAATACTGCACCTTGAAAACCATTTTTAGTAATATAATCGCGAGTCGCTAAAACTAATGCATCGTAAACATTTGCTAATGGATCACTTTTAGTATCAACAACTGGTTTATAATTATGTCCAAGATGAAAAATAGAAATTTGTTCTTCAAAAAAGTTGAGCTGATGAACGATATGGCCTTTATCATCACATACAAATGAGCCACCATCAAAAATAAGCTCATCTTGACCACCAATTTGATTCACATAAATAATCGGTAAGCCGGTTCTTAAAGCATGGTGTTTTATAAGTTCTTCGCGATTTTTCTGTTTTTCATAAGCATAAGGTGAAGCATTAATAGAAATAACCAGATCCGCACCCTGAGCGCCAATTCGATCAATCGGCTCACATTGCCAAAGATCTTCACAGATCAATAAACCAATTTTTTTACCTTTAAAATCGATAACACAAGTCTGCTCACCAGCACTAAAATAACGTTTTTCATCAAATACATCGTAATTAGGTAACTGCTGTTTATGGTAACACGCTATTTGTTGTCCTTCAGAAAACAATGATAACGCATTATAAACCACTCCATCTTGCCAATGAGGATGACCAACAATAACACTACATTGTTGACTAGCTTGCTTGATAGTCAATAAAGCTTGTTGACAACGAATTTTAAAATCATCGCGATAAATTAAATCTTCTGGAGGATAACCACAAATTGCAAGCTCAGATAAAATAATTAGATCATTAGAGGAATAGTTTTTTATCAATTCAATGATTTGCTGAGTATTACCTTCAATATCACCTATACGCCAATTTTTTTGTGCTAACACGAAAGATAAAGTCATATAAATTCAACATTACAGAAAAAAATTGCCAATAAGTTTAAATGATTCTAAGTTGCGCTGCCACTTTTTTATCGTTAACATTAAAGATTAAATTGGCATGAACTTATCTGGAAATAATTATGCAAAAGATCCTAAATGTTGCGTTAGATAATCGCAGTTATCCTATCACTATTGGTGAAAACTTACTTAGTCAATTTGAATATTTCAAACTACATAGTGGCCAGAGAGTCCTCATTGCTACAAATGACACTATTGCTCCAATTTATTTACAGCAATTAATTAAAATGCTTGAAGATCATGGGGTCAAAACTGATTTCATTATTGTTCCTGATGGCGAGCAATACAAAACTATGGAAACTTGGAATAAAATCTTGACCGCTTTACTTGCCAACAATCATACTCGCAGTAGCATACTTATTGCACTTGGTGGTGGCGTTATTGGAGATGTGGCAGGTTTTGCAGCTTCCGCATATCAACGTGGCATAAAATTTATACAGGTTCCTACTACTTTATTATCTCAAGTCGATTCTTCCGTTGGTGGTAAAACTGCAATTAATCACCCTCTAGGTAAAAATATGATTGGTGCATTTTATCAGCCGCAATCAGTCGTAATTGATATTAATTGTTTAAAAACTTTACCACAAAGAGAACTTTCAGCAGGTCTAGCTGAAGTGATTAAATATGGCATTATAATGGATTGTGAGTTTTTTAATTGGCTAGAACTACATATAGATGATTTACTTAATTTAGATGTCGATGCATTAAGTTACTGTATTTATCGTTGTTGTGAATTGAAAGCTCAGGTTGTCGCTGCTGATGAAACAGAACAAGATATGCGCGCTATATTAAATCTTGGCCACACCTACGGTCATGCAATTGAAGCTGAACTTGGCTATGGGAATTGGTTACATGGTGAAGCAGTTAGTGTTGGAATGCTAATGGCAGCTCAAACAGCTAAGTTACTTGGCAAATTTACTGATGAAGATTTTGATCGGATTAAAAAGTTATTAATTAAGGCTAAATTGCCAGTAAAAAGACCTACACAGATGCCAAATGAATCTTATATTCCTCACATGTTACGCGATAAGAAAGTTCAATCTGGGCAAATTAGATTAGTTTTACCGACTAAAATAGGTTCTGTTGAAGTCATTGATGTTATTGATAAACAATTAATATTAAAAGCAATATCTTCTATCTAAATCTTATTTATCCTCATTGATATACGAGTACTTGTAATTAATCCAAGTATTCGTACACATTTGTTTCCACTCATTTGAATTAAACCCTTAAAATGTAAACAAATATTTACGGGTTAATATTGTATTTTATCTAACAATAAGTAAAATTTTAATTTACTATTTCGTAATTTTGTGTTTACATATTAAGTGTTTATGTAATCAATATTTTACATATAAAAAATATGCATGATTTTAACAAGGAAAATAAAATGTTAAAAGACACACTAAATAACGTTCGAATTAGAGATGAGCACATGTTAATTACACCAGAAGAAATTAAGAATCTTTATCCATTATCATCAGAATTAGAAAATCAAATTGCTTCATCTCGTCAAACTATCGTTAATATTTTAGAACGTCGTGACCATCGATTACTTATTGTTTGTGGTCCTTGTTCTATTCACGATACTGAAGCCGCAATTGAATATGCACATAAACTAAAAAAACTATCTGATGAAGTTAAAGATAACTTATTTATCGTTATGCGTGTTTATTTTGAAAAACCAAGAACCACTGTTGGTTGGAAAGGCATGATCAATGACCCACATATGGATAGTTCCTTCGATATTGAGCATGGTTTAAAAAAAGCACGTAAATTACTTCTTGATATCACTAAAATCGGGTTACCAATTGCAACTGAAGCATTAGATCCAAATACACCTCAATACATCGGTGATTTAATTAGCTGGTCAGCTATTGGTGCAAGAACCACTGAATCACAAACTCACCGAGAAATGGCGTCAGGATTATCCATGCCAGTTGGCTTTAAAAATGGTACAGATGGTAGTTTAGATGTGGCGATTAATGCAATGAAATCAGCCTCAATGGCACATCGATTTGTAGGTATTAATCAACAAGGGCAAGTTACGGTATTACAAACTTTAGGTAATCCACATGGTCATGTGATCCTAAGAGGAGGAAAAACACCTAACTTTGATGCCGAAAATGTTGCATTATGTGAAGTTCAAATGAACAAGGCTAAATTAGTGCCTAATTTAATGATAGATTGTAGTCACGCCAACTCAAATAAAGATTACCGTAATCAACCAATTGTTGTTGACTCAATTATTGAGCAAATTAAGCAAGGCAACAATTCAATTATTGGTGTCATGATCGAAAGTAATTTATTTGAAGGAAATCAATCATCTGAACAACCAAAAGAAAACTTTAAGTATGGTGTATCAGTTACTGATGCTTGCATCAATTTTGAAACAACTGAGCAATTATTGCGAAAAATGAACAATGACTTAGCAGAGCCTCTAAATAATAGGCAAAAGTAACCGATTAAAGTTTATATTATTTTCATGAAACTAAATCGCCGACAAAAGTCGGCGATTTTTTTATCCAAGTTGCTTGCGTGCATTGCGGAAAATTCGCATCCAAGGACTATCTTCGCCCCAATTATCAGGATGCCATGAATTGGTTACAGTCCTAAAAACTCGCTCTGGATGTGGCATCATTATAGTTGATCGACCATCACTTGACGTTACAGCTGTAATACCATTTGGTGATCCATTCGGATTTGCTGGGTACTGCTCTGTCGCTTTTCCAAAATGGTCAATATACCTGACTGCCACTAAACCTGAAGCCTCTAAACGAGTTAAATGATCTAAATCTCTAGTTTCAACTTGACCTTCACCATGAGAAACCGCAATAGGCATATGCGAACCAGCCATATCAGTAAAGAGTAATGAAGGACTTGATTGGATTTTGACCAAACTAAAGCGTGCCTCAAAGCGTTCCGATACGTTTCGTACAAAACGAGGCCATAACTCAGCACCTGGTATTAGATCTTTGAGATTTGACATCATTTGGCAGCCATTACATACACCTAATGACAAAGTATCATTACGATGGAAGAATTGCTCAAACTCATGGCGAACTTGTTCATTAAATAAAATAGACTTAGCCCATCCTTCGCCTGCACCTAATACATCTCCGTAAGAGAAACCACCACAAGCAACGATGGTATTAAATTGATTCAATGTCACTTGCCCAGATAATAAATCCGTCATATGGACATCAATTGATTCAAATCCAGCTCGAGCAAATGCAGCAGCCATTTCAACATGCGAGTTGACTCCCTGTTCGCGTAAAATTGCAACTTTAGGCTTCACACCTTTGGCTATATAAGGTGCAGCAATATCTTGTTCTGAATCAAAAGTAAGGTGAACATTTAATCCCGGATCGTCATCATTTTGTTTGGCTTGATGCTCCTGATCAGCACATGCTGGATTATCTCGCAAACGCTGCATTTGCCAAGTGGTTTCTGCCCACCAAGTTCTCATGGTTAATCGAGATTCGCTATATACCACAGCACTGTTATTACGCACAATAAATTGCTGTCCGGCCTTAGCTGAACCTAATTTATAAATCGCATGGGACAGTCCAAAATGCTTAAAGCATGTCATGACTTCGTCTAAATCACTACCACGAATTTGAATAACTGCCCCTAGCTCCTCATTAAATAACGAGGCAATCACATCACTACCGAGAGAATGAATATCAACATCAATACCGCAATGCCCTGCAAATGCCATTTCAGCCAAAGTAACCAATAACCCACCATCTGAGCGATCATGATAAGCCAATAGATTGTTTTGAGCGACTAGCGTTTGTATCGCTTGATAAAAATCAGCTAATTCTTTAGCGTCATGAACATCAGCAGTTCTTTGTCCAAGATGGCGATAAACCTGCGCCAATGCCGTTGCACCTAATGCATGGTGACCTTTAGAGAGATCAACAAACAACAATAGATTATCCTGATTGGTGCAAAGTTGTGGCGTAACCGTTTTACGGACATCTTCAACTCGAGCAAATGCTGAAATTACTAATGATAAAGGTGAAGTTACCGTTTTTTGTTCACCATTTTGTTGCCATGTTGTTTTCATTGACATGGAATCTTTACCAACCGGAATAGCCAGACCCAACGTTGGGCATAGTTCTTCACCAATAGCTTTAACCGCTTGATAAAGACCTGCATCCTCACCTGGATGACCTGCGGCTGCCATCCAGTTAGCCGAAAGCTTAATTCGCTTAATGTCGCCAATGTTTGTCGCCGCAATATTAGTAATTGCTTCACCAACAGCTAATCGTGCTGATGCAGCATAGTTAAGCAAAGCAACAGGGGCACGTTCCCCCATTGACATAGCTTCACCATAATAACTATCTAAACTTGCTGTTGTCACTGCACAATCGGCAACAGGCACTTGCCAAGGTCCAACCATTTGATCACGAGCGACCATTCCGGTTACCGAACGGTCACCAATCGTAATTAAAAAGGTTTTTTCGGCCACAACTGGTAAATGCAGTACCCGTTTCACTGCATCATATAAATTGATATCAGATGTAGAAAAATGGTCACCTTCGGCTTGGCTTGACTTTACATCACGTAACATTTTAGGGGTTTTACCAAGTAAAACATCTAAAGGTAAATCTATCGGATTATTATTAAAATGCTCATCATGTAAAACTACTGCTTTATTTATTGTAGCTTCCCCGATAACCGCATAGGGTGCGCGTTCACGTTTACAAAGTTCATCAAATAACTCAAGGCTTTCCGGATGAATAGCCAGTACATAACGCTCTTGTGATTCATTACACCAAATTTCTAACGGCGACATCCCCGGCTCATCACTTAATATTTTGCGCAATTCAAATTGACCACCACAGCCACCATCACTAACCAGTTCAGGCATAGCATTAGACAAGCCTCCCGCACCCACATCATGGATAAATAAAATAGGATTTCTATCACCAAGCTGCCAGCAACGGTCGATGACCTCTTGGCAACGACGTTCCATTTCAGGATTATCACGTTGAACCGAAGCAAAATCGAGATCCGCATCCGATTGCCCAGAAGTCATTGAGGACGCAGCACCACCACCTAAACCAATATTCATAGCTGGTCCGCCTAAAACAATTAGTTTGGAACCAATAGGAAATTCACCTTTCTGGATATGTTCTCGACGGATATTTCCCATACCACCAGCTAACATAATTGGTTTATGATAACCTCTGACCTCTTCGCCATTAAAGCTGTTTACTTTTTCTTCATAAGTACGAAAATAACCTAACAATGCTGGACGACCGAATTCATTATTAAATGCAGCGCCACCTAAAGGTCCATCCATCATAATATCGAAGGCGCTCACTATTCGTTCTGGTTTACCAAAATCTTGTTCCCACGGCTGCTCAAAATTAGGAATTCGTAAATTTGAAACGGAAAAACCAACTAAACCTGCTTTGGGTTTGGCGCCTTTTCCAGTCGCACCTTCATCCCGAATCTCACCACCACTACCAGTTGCTGCTCCTGGCCAAGGAGATATCGCAGTTGGATGATTATGCGTTTCAACCTTCATGAGAATATCTGCATATTCCTGATGAAAATCGTAAGTTCGATTTTCATAATCAGTAAAAAAACGCCCCACTTTTGAGCCATCCATTACCGCAGCATTATCTTTATAAGCGGATGACACATAATCTGGCGTATTTTCAAAGGTGTTTTTTATCATTTTAAACAATGATTTTGGTTGTTTTATACCATCAATCACCCAGTCAGCATTAAATATCTTATGGCGACAATGTTCAGAATTCGCTTGACCGAACATATAGAGTTCAATATCTGTAGGATTACGGTTTAATTTTTGGAAACTTTCAACTAAATAGTCAATTTCATCCGGCGCTAAAGCTAAACCTAATTTTACATTAGCCTCTTCTAAAGCATTGCGCCCCTTTCCTAATAAATCAACAATGGTTACTGGTTTGGGCTGTTCAGTCTTAAATAATTGCTGAGCTTGCTCAAAGCTACTTAATACCGTTTCCATCATTCGGTCATGAATTAATGAAAGAAAAGTATTTTGTTGTATTGCCGTTAAGGATGAACTAACTTGTACATAATAAGCAATTCCACGCTCTATTCGATGGATTTGTGATAGTCCACAATTATGTGCTATATCGGTGGCTTTAGATGACCATGGTGAGATAGTGCCTTCGCGTGGGGTAACTAAAAAGAGTATTTTATTTGCTGGATTTTCTATCTTTATCTGCGCACTTTTAGGACCATATTGTAACAGCTTATCCAAGGTTAAACTCTGTTCGGAATTCAGCTCATCAATCAGATCGATAAAGTGAATATATTGAGCTTCGATATTGACAATGGGGATAGATTGTTCACGACATGAGGATAGAATTTTATTAATACGAAATGTCGATAGAGCAGAAGAACCAGCTAAAATTTTCATGCTAAGTACTCTTTTTAAGCAAAAAAAGGAAAAAAATAGAACAACATTATAAAAGAAAGTAGCTAAAGAGGCTATCTTAAAAATCATTATATGATTTAATAAAAAAAGTTGAGGAGCGGGGTTTTTGAAAGCTTATTTACTCATTTTTACACTAATGTAGCACTTTGATTAACATATAAAAAACTGATTTCTTACAAATCATCTCTTTCATCTATAGGGTTAATTTTGGAGAATTAATACTAGAAGAATTATTTTTAATGCTTATAGCTATAAGATTGCTAAAAGAAGTAAAAAGGTAGAATAATATCTCAACAGCGATGACAATAAAAAACGCCAACTAAAGTTGGCGTTTTTTATTCTATAACTAAGCTTCTCTATGATTAAGCTTCGTTCCAACTATCTCTTAAGCCTACGGTTCGATTAAAGACTAATTTATCTTCTGTCGCATACTTACTATCAAGACAGAAATAACCTTCACGTTCAAATTGATAAGCTTGTTCGGCTTTGGCTTTTTTCAAACTAGGCTCAACAAATCCTTGTTTAATAATTAAAGAATTTGGATTGATAGTTGATAAGAAATCCTCAGCGCTACCAGGATTTGGGATACTAAATAAGCGATCATAAAGACGAATTTCAGCAGGTTTACCATACTTGGCTGATACCCAATGAATAACGCCTTTAACTTTACGTCCATCTTCAGGATTTTTATTTAATGTTGCCGGATCGTAACTACAATAAATAGTTTGAATATTACCTTCTGCGTCCTTTTCAACACGATCAGCGCGTATCACATAAGCATTACGTAGACGGACTTCTTTACCTAATACTAAACGCTTATAATTTTTATTAGCTTCTTCTCTGAAATCAGCTCGATCAATATAAATCTCGCGTGTAAATGTTACTTCGCGATGACCGAGTTCTGGCCTGTTAGGATGATTTGGCATACTTAAGACTTCATCAAGTGTTTCTGAAAAGTTTTCAATTACCACTTTAACCGGATCAAGTACCGCCATTGCTCGTGGTGCATTTTCGTTGAGATCTTCTCGAATACAAAATTCAAGTGTACTCATTTCAACGGTATTTTCTTGTTTAGTTACCCCGATTCGACGACAAAATTCACGAATTGAAGCTGGTGTATAACCTCGACGGCGTAAACCTGAAACGGTTGGCATACGAGGATCATTCCAACCATCAACAATTTCTTCGGCAACCAATTGTGTTAATTTACGTTTTGAGGTAATAGCATATTCTAGATTTAATCTAGAAAACTCATACTGATGAGGACGAGCTTGAATAGTAATATTATCTAAAACCCAGTCATATAAACGACGGTTATCTTGGAACTCAAGCGTACAAAGTGAATGGGTTATATTTTCAATAGCATCCGAAATACAGTGAGTAAAATCATACATCGGATAGATACACCATTTATTACCAGTTTGGTGATGCTCGGCAAATTTAATACGGTATAAAACTGGATCACGCATAACAATAAAAGGTGAAGCCATGTCGATTTTCGCTCTTAAGCAAGCTTTACCTTCAGCAAATTTACCCTCTTTCATTTGGATAAATAATGCTAAATTTTCCTCTATGCTTCGATCACGATAAGGGCTATTTTTACCTGGTTGTGTTAAGGAGCCTCGATACTCTCGAATTTCTTCAGGAGATAGTTCATCTACATAAGCTAATCCTTTATTGATAAGCTCTATGGCATATTCATATAAACGGTCAAAATAGTCAGATGAATAGCAAATCTCACCATCCCATTCGAATCCTAACCAGCGGACATCTTCTTTAATTGATTCAACATATTCAATATCTTCTTTGGCTGGATTGGTATCATCAAACCGTAAATTACATTTACCGTGATAATCTTGGGCAATACCGAAGTTTAAACAGATAGATTTTGCATGGCCAATATGTAAATAGCCATTAGGTTCTGGCGGAAAACGAGTATGCGTTGTTTTATATTTTCCCGCAGCAAGATCAGCATCAATAATTTGACGAATAAAGTTATTTGGACGAGTTTCGTTCTCTGTCGGTAAATCACCGCTCATAAAAAACCTCTGATTATATATGTTTACTCATAACCAATTTAGAAATGAGATTTATCACTTTTATCACTTCGACCGACGAATATAGCAAATTTTTTGTCTTTTCGAAACGTTAAAACAAGAGATTTCAGTTACCTGAAAAAAATAATTACCCTCAAACGGATAACACTCCTAAATAATTTTAACAATTATTTTAATTTTAACTTCAGTTATTCCTCTCCTGATTTTATCGAAACGACAAATCTTGCACCACCTAGTGGGCTAGTAACCACGAATGCTTTACCGTCATGAAATTCTGCCATTAATTTTACATAAGCTAAGCCTAACCCATAGCCACCAGTTGATCGTGTACGACTGGTGTCAAGGCGAGCAAAAGGCATAAAAATTTTTTCTCGAGAATCGAAAGGAATGCCTGCACCATCATCATCAATTTCCAAAATAACTCGGTTATCTTGTTTGGTTATATTTAATACTGCTTTATGGGCTGCATATTTAAACGCATTAAGTAGCAGATTTTTGACAATAGTTTCTGCCAAATTGATATCAATTTTAGCTTTAGCATCTTGGCTATGGCAAATGAGCTCAAAGCCCTTAGGTTTAAATAGTGCTAATGACTGACAAACTTTTTCACCCCATTGTTTTAACGATACAGTAGTAAAGTTTAATTCAATATTACTTTGCTGCATTTTAAAATAATTCAAACTAGCATTAATGAGGGTTTCAAGTTCATCTATATCATCACTCATTCCTTTTTGTAAATCAGATCTTTCTACTTCGTCTGTAGATTCTTCAAGCATACTTAACTCAAATCGCATTCGTGCAAGAGGGGTTCGTAGTTCATGTGCCATCGCATGTGAAATTGTTTGGTTAGTGCTGACAAGATGCTCAATGTGAGTCCCCATATTATTTAAAACATTGGCTAATGGTTTGAATAGCCAACCTTTCACATTTTCCGTTCGAGCCTTCAAATTGCCCTGTCCAAGTTGTTCTGCGGTTTGACGTATGTTGACCAGATCTTTCCATACAGCACTAAACGCGAAATAGATTAATATAAAAAAGATTATGGCACTAAATAATGCCCAAATAATAAGGAAAACGCTCAACGACATGGTATTTGATTCTAATATATCTCGCATTAGAATCGGCCCCAATTGTAATAAATGACCATCATTGAGATTGATATAGACAACTTCGTCATCACCATCATAAGCAAAATCAAGTTTTTCAAGTTCTTTTTTTACAGAATGAGATAATTCTGTATTTGCAGGTAACACTTTGATTGGATAACCAAAATATGGTTGTAACTCGTCAACTACTGCTTGCAGTGGACGCTGTTTATTTTCATCAATGTGTTTGCGAATTAAGTTGACTGTTCCTCTTTGTGATTCACGAAAAACGATATGATCATCTGGCATATCAGTTAATGATGAAGGTAGTGAATCAAACACTAATAATGCGCCATAGGCGATAATACATTGCAATGAAAGTAAAATAACTAGATAGAAGACGATGCGGCGGTTAAAAAATAGCGGTTTAGCTAATAACTGTCTCAATGGTTTTCCCCTTCGCGCATGAATAAATACCCCTTTCCTCGAACCGTTTTAATTCTTGAAGGATTATCAGGATCATCAAGGAGTTTACGTCTTAACCGAGAAATTCGGGCATCAATTGAACGATCGCTACCGTCAAAATCAATCCCTCTAACTTGGGAAAATATATCGTCTCTAGATAGAATCTTACCTGCGTTATTAGCTAACAACCAGAGTAAGTCAAATTCGGCAGTCGTTAAATCTATTTCATGCCCGTCTAATAACACTTTACGATTTTCACCATCAATCACTAAATTTTCAAAGGCTAAAGTATTATTGTTAAATAAAGCAATTTGCTCTTTTAGGCCTTCTTTTTCTGTTTCATTTTGCTTTCGGCGTAGCAATGCTCGAATCCGAGCTAGTAATAATCGTGGTTCAACCGGTTTAGCTAAATAATCATCAGCGCCTAACTCTAATCCCACGATTTCATCAATATTATCTTCGCTAGCCGTCATTATAAGAATATAGTTACTGAACCATGAACGTATATCTCGACAGATATCAAATCCAGTTTTTTCAGGTAACATTACATCTAAAATAACCAAATCAGGGTTGATTTGTTGTATTTTTTCTTCTGCTCCTTCACCACTATTATGCCAATCTACCCTATATCCTTGACGGATTAGGTAGACTTGTATTAAATTGGCTAATCTTTCATCATCTTCGATAATTAATATGCGTTCACTCATTTCTGATTCTCTTTACCGTAAAGTGGACTTCGAGATGCTTCATTATACAGGCAAATAGAGCCTCGTTACAAAATATATACAAAGAGCCAACAAAGTTAGCTACCACTTTGTGAGAAAATTGTCGCCAATATCTATAACTAGCAATTTTTACTTGGAATATGAATACTTTTTCATCAATTACTAATCATCTTTTTCAACCATCTTACACTCGCTATCACAACCCTATTATTTTGTGTGATTTTGATGGCACAATTAGTGTTAAAGATGTAACTGATACTTTACTTAGTCAGTTCGGCCAAGATGGCTGTGATGAGCTCGAAGAGTTGTGGGTTAGTGGTAAAATTGGTTCTCAAGAGTGTATGAGTAAACAGATTGCCTTAATGGACGCAAGCTTAGAGGAGCTTAATCAAGCATTGGCAAAAATTGAAATTGATTCTAGCTTTAAATCATTCATTAAGTATACCGAAAAAAAACATATACCAGTTCATGTAGTTAGTGATGGTTTAGATTATGCTATCCAATTTGTATTAAAGCGTCATGGTATTGAACATTTACCTATTTATGCTAATAAACTATTGCATGATAATCACAGAAGTTGGCGCCTTGAGTTTCCTTACGCTAATAAGGATTGTATAAAACAAAGTGGTAATTGCAAATGCAATCATGTAAAACAACAGCAACATTTTCCTCAAATATTGTATGTTGGTGATGGTACTTCTGATTTTTGCGTTTCACATCATGTCGATCTGGTTTTTGCTAAAGATAAGCTGATCAATTACTGTGAAAAAAATAACATTAAGCACACTGCTATTGTTAATTTTGCTGATGTAACAGAGGCTTTAAAACAAGCAGAGCAATCACTAATTCCAGTCATGATGGTGAAATAAAGGAACAATAATGAGTACAATTGAAGATTTATCTTATTTTTTACCAGGAAATAAGAATGGAGTGCTATTAATTCATGGTTTAACTGGCACACCAAATGAAATGCGTATTTTAGCCAATGGTTTACATAAAGCAGGATTTACTGTTTATGCAATACAATTGGCAGGTCACTGTGGTACTGAAGCAGATCTATGTAAAACAACTTGGCAAGATTGGTATAAAAGCGTTCAAGATGGTGCTGATTATTTAGCTAAACATGTAGACAACCTTTTTGTCGCAGGTTTATCAATGGGCGCCCTTTTGGCGTTGAAACTTGCTGCAGATCGTCCAAATCAAGTTAAAGGTGTTGGTGTTCTAGCACCTACATTTTATTATGATGGTTGGAGTATGCCATTTTGGGCTAAAAAGTTTTTCTTTTTATTGGTATATTTTAAAAAACTTGGTATTTTTCAAAAAGTCTCTTTTATTGAAAAACCACCTTATGGTCTTAAAGATGAGCGTATCCGAGCGGTGGTATCAGAAAGCATGTTAAGTGGCGATGCTGCATCCGCTGGGCTTGCTGGAAATCCATTTCCTGCATTAGCAGAAATGCAATTATTGGCAAAATATGTTCGCCAAGAATTACCAAAAGTTACGTCACCTTGTTTAATTATGCATTCAGGTAATGACGATATTGCCAATATTGAAACTAATGCAAAATTAGTTGAGAAGCATGTTTCTGGTCCAAAACGATTAGTTGTATTAAATGATAGTTATCATTTAATTACTATTGATAGCCAACGCCGTGAAGTAATTAAAGAGTGCGCTTCATTTTTTAATAATCTGGCAGAAGGAACTTAAGCATAATGTCATCCTTAGTTATTTTTCTTTGGGTTAGTAATATTTGTTTTGATACCTTAGGACAAGTTGCTTTTAAATATGCTGCAATATCACCTACCAATAGAGATGGATGGTACTATTGGTTAGATCTCGCCAAAAATCATTGGATTTGGATAGGAATATCATCTTACATTGCCGAATTTTTACTGTGGTTAGCTTTTTTAACTTTAGTTCCACTTTCCCAAGGTGTATTGCTCGCCTCATTTAATATCATTACTATCATGTTAGTAGGTCGGATTCTATTTAAAGAATTACTGACGGTATATCGTGTTATTGGTATGTCTTTAATTACTGCTGGTGTGATCTTTGTGGGGTTATCTTAATATGGCTAAGTTCTATTTAATTGGTTTTACCGTATTATTAATGTTTGATACGATTGCACAATGTAGCTTTAAATTGGCTGCCGAACATGCCCAGCCACTTTCGATGAGCGTTGAATGGATAGTTAGGGTATTTTCCGGTCATTGGATCTATGTATCAATAGCTGGCTACATTTTTACTTTCTTTACTTGGATGACTTTATTAAAAAAAGCGCCTGTAGGACCTGCTTTTGCAGCTTCACATTTTGAAGTTGTTACCGTAATGATTGCTTCAGTTTGGTTATTTAATGAACCTATCACTTTATTTAAGTTAATTGGAACTATATTGATTGTTTCAGGGATTTTGTTTTTAGCACTAGCAGAAAGTAAACTTGCGAAGAAAGATACTCATCATCTTTCTAAATGACTTCAAGATAAGGATTAAAAACCTGGCAAACTATATCAGTTCTTGAATGCTAGGTTTTTAAAGCTTTTAATAATGTTAAATTAAGTTGATGTTGTTCTTGTTGCCAATCATTTAACTTTTCTAATGATATTTCGGGCTGTTTGTCCAGTGAACTTAGTAATCTCTTAAACCAATTTTTAGGCTGCCATATTGATAATTCGCCCGTGATATCACTACCGATAATCCGAGGCTTAATAGATGTAATAGTATCTAATAAATGATAGGTTTGTAATTTTCCTTGATCCCAATTGGTATGAATAACTTCTTCACTTAAGGCATCTTTATCTATCGATAAATATATCGGTTTAGTATTACGGTATTGTTCGGATAGAAACTGAGTAATAAGATCATCTGGCGAATCAAAATAGCGAAAAGCATGACTTAAACCAATTTTCTTAGCCCAGGAGACATTAACATCCATGCTCCAATAAGTCAGTTTTTTATGAAACAATGGTGACCATCTATTTTCCCAAAAATGCCATAAGCCAATATCATGTGATGTAATTCCTAATACATGTACATGGCTAACAAAAGGTAAACTAGCCACATAGCTAACCCATGATCCACAGTGAATGCCAAACAGATAACGCATGTTATCTGGATGGTTGTCGAAAATAACTACTTCAATGGGATTTTCTTCTGTATATTGCTTAGCTAGCTGCTCAATAAGTAATAACGAAATATGGTGGTAATCACCACTACCCATTAATACCGTACCATAGCTTTCTGGTAATGATTGTTGTAATACCTTTTTAAAGTTTTGGAATTTTTTTGTACTACAACCAAAGCGAATGACATCTTGCCACTGAGTAAAATCAATCGTTTTAGCATTATCAATTTCACCTACACTTTGATCAAAGTTAAGGATAACTAGCGATGTCATGCTACTTTCTCCTTATCAGTTTCGAAATGGCCAATTAATCTACGCAAAACAGCCCTTAATAAAGGATTTCGTATATAAACTAAGTGTTTAGTTAAGGTAAAACTAGCACCTAAAGAAGCTTTAACTTCTGGATCAGTCCAACCTGCAACATAATTACTAAGTTTTTGTTGTAATGCATATTCAAGATTAACAAACCAACTAACAAAATAGAGGTTTAATTCTCTTGCTTGAGGATAAACCATTCCTATGTATTTATCGATTAAAACATTGTTCACTACAAAACAGATGTTATAACCAATTAATTGTCCATTATGATGATAAGTAAAAATACGTCCATTTGAGGATTTGCTTTGCAGTAATTGGGTGAAAAATGGCTTAGTTAATAAATCAAAATGCACTTCACTCTGCTCATATACATTCAGATAAAGTTGATAATATAGATCAAGAGTCGCCTCATTAAAAAAACAATCATCACCAGTTTGTAAGATGTTAATCTCCAATTTTTCACGGGACTTTAGTTTTCTTCTTAAATTTTTACGACGACTGTATGATAGTTTTGCAAAAAAATCATCGATCGACTCAAAATCAATTGGAACCCAAGCTAAAGCTTGTCCTTCAACTTCAATAAACCCCCGTTCTTTTAAGGAACCAATAATCTGTTTAGAATATTGATTATCCTGCTTACTAAGCAGAGGTGAATCGGATGGCAAATCTTTAACAATAACAAATGGATATTTTTTTGTATAAGCTGCCTTAACATTGTCAGCTAATTGATGCGCATCGATTTTATTAGTCAATAAACTATATTCTGAAACGGTTGTACCCACAAAGCATGTTTTTGGTTGTAACCAATGCCGCCATTTTTTATAAAAAGGCAATTTATGAACTTTATGTTTAAAATCATCATCAGCAGTTATGAGCAAATCAAACTTAGCGGAAAAAGCAGGTATACCGTCTTCACTCATCCAGCTAGTAAACTCTCGCGGAGGATGAGAAAGAAAATTGTTGATTAATTCATTAGGTTCTAATTGATTGATATATCGCATAACTTTCTATAAATGATCTGAAATTCCCGCTAATTGATATTAGCGGGATTATTTTGATTTAAGACTTAAAGTTCTTTTTTAGCTCGAGTAATTAATTGATCGAGTAGTTCAATACCTTGATCAATCTCTTGACGAGTAATATGTAATGAAGGAGCAAAAGTGATAACATTTTTGTAATAACCACCAATATCAAGCACTAAGCCCATTTTGTTACCTTTCCAATCAAGATCACCTGACATACCAATATCTACCATTTTATCAACTAATGCTTTGTTAGCTGTAAATCCATCTTCGGTACAAATTTCAGCACGAAGTGCAAGACCTAGGCCATCAACTTCGCCTATTTCTTTATGTTTCTTCTCAAGTGTTTTTAATCCTTCAAGGAAATATGCACCGCTATCCATTACCATTTTTTCGTAATCTGTTTCAGAAGTCATTTTTAATACTTCTAGGCCAACTGCGGTACCTAAAGGATTTGAAGCAAACGTAGAGTGGGTTGAGCCAACTGGGAATACTTCTGGATTGATTAACTCTTCACGAGCCCATAAACCACCTAATGGATTTAAACCATTAGTTAATGCTTTCGCAAATACCACCACATCAGGTTTAACATCAAAATGTTCAATTGACCATAATTTACCAGTACGATAAAAGCCCATTTGAATTTCATCAACAACTAATAAAATACCATATTGATCTAAAACTTTTTTCAGACCTTTAAAGTAATTACGAGGAGGAACAATATAACCACCCGTTGCTTGTAATGGTTCGGCATAAAATGCAGCATATTCTGCTTGTCCGACTTTTGGATCCCATACACCGTGATATTCAGTTTCAAATAAACGTGCAAACTCAGCAACTAAGTGTTCACCATATTCTTCTGCTGTCATTCCTTTTGGACGACGGAACGGATATGGGAATGGTACAAACATTGCACGATCACCAAAATGACCATAACGACGACGGTAACGGTAGCTCGAAGTAATTGAAGATGCACCCAAAGTACGACCATGGTAACCACCTTGAAATGCAAACATCAGGGATTTACCACCAGTAGCATTACGAACGACTTTTAATGAATCTTCAATACATTGTGAACCACCAACATTAAAATGAACTCGTCCTTGGTAACCGAATCGCTGTTCCATACCTTGAGCAATTGTTTTTGCTAATTCGATTTTAGTTGGATGTAAATACTGGCTAGCGCATTGTGGTAAAGTATCGATTTGCTTTTTAAGTACGTTATTTAAACGCTCATTAGCATAACCAAAGTTACAAGCAGAGTACCACATTTGTAAATCAAGGAAGGCTTTACCTTCTTTATCATACATGTAACTACCTTCACAGCCATCAAAAATCTTTGGTGGTTCAACATAATGCACGGTATCACCAAATGAACAGTATTTTGCTTCATCCGCTAATAACGTTGCATCGTCGGGACGACTATTAATCATTTCTAAAGTTGGTTTACTCATAATTTATCTCACTAATCCATATTCAAATATGACAAAATGTGGCATTATTATCAGAGAAAATGGATTGTAACAATGTACATTTAATGTATAGATTTTGTGACAACAAGCCTTGAGTGACAAAATAACTACAATAATTGTTTTAAATCATATCAGTATGAGTGGTTATCAAAATGAAAAAATTAAGCTGCATAATCTCACTATTATCAATGTTTCCTTTAGGGTATACTCATATTGCGTCAGCAGATCCTACTTCATTAGGCGTCGGTTTGGGTTGGTCTAACTCACCATATAAAAATTATAGTTCAAGTTACTATCCGGTTCCTCATATTGATTATGATAACGGCTATTTTTTTATTGATGATCTATCAGCTGGTATTTACGCTTTTAACAACGATAATCAAAGTTTATCATTTGGCGTTCGTTATCTTGCTAATGAATTTAAACCTCATAATTCTGACAATCATAAGTTAAGACAACTTAATAGTCGTCATTCCACTGTGTTAGCTGAAATTGATTATGATATCACCACTAATTGGGGTATTTTTTCAAGTAGTATTGGCGCTGATATGCTCAATAATAGTAATGGAATCTTAGTTAATGCCGACTATACTGTTCCTTATATACAAGGTAATTTAATTATCGCACCTACTATTGGTATTAACTGGGCTGATGGTAAACATAATGACTATTATTATGGTGTATCTCATAAAGAATCTTCACGTTCAGGATTACGCTATTTCAATGCAGATAGTTCTTTTACACCTTACTTTGAAATCGGTGCGCAATATTCTTTAACAGATAATATCGCTACTTTTGGCGGAATTCATATTGATAAACTGACTGGTGATGCAGCTGACAGCCCTATGGTTGATGATAGTACGATAACATCCATTTATATGGGCTTATCTTATAAATTTTAATACTTTTATTAAATCTTATTAATAATACTTTATTTTCTGTGAAAATCTTATTTTAATTAAATAATTTTCATGAATTAATTTTTGGAAAAATTACACTATGCTTTGGTTTAAAAACGCAATTATCTATCAACTTAATAATGATAATTTACTGGATAAACAGACTATTGAAAATGCACTCAAATCTGCTTTATTTTCTCCTTGTGGTAATTTAGATACCACCAAAATGGGTTGGGTATCCCCTTACGATGATAACAATTTGGATGATTTTATTATTGATATGCCAGGGCATTTATTATTAAGAATAAAGAAAGAAACTAAAATTTTACCTGCACCTGTCATCAAACAAGCCTTAAATGAGAAGGTTGACAAGCAAGAGAAGGCATTAAGCCGTAAACTTAGTAAAAATGAAAAAGCGACATTAAAAGATGAAGTGATGATCGATTTAATGCCTAGAGCATTTAGCAAATATAACTATTATTGGTTATGGATCGACATTGAAAACAAAAGGATTATTATCGATTGCAGTAGTTTTAAACTTGCTGAAGATATTCTAGCGATTTTGCGGAAAGAACTTGGAGCATTAGCATTAACGCCGCTTTCCATCGAAAAACCGCTTGAAAAGATTATGACAACTTGGGTTAGAGAAAAACTTAGTTTTCCTCCTTTTATATTGGGTGATGAAGCAGAATTAAAAGATCCACTTGAAGGTAATGGGATTATCAATTGTAAAAATCAAGATATTACAAGTGATGAAATGTTAGTTCATTTAGATTCTGGTAAATGGGTCACCAAACTTAAAATCATTGATGAACGTGGAATCAATTTTATTATTAATCCTGACTTAACATTGAAAAGAATTAAATTTGATTCTGTTATTTTAGATGAAAATGAAGATATTGGATCTGATGAATTTGATAAACGTTTAGAAGCTGATTTCTATATTATGGCTAACACATTATCAAACTCAATTAACGATTTATATATTATTATAAATAAGATTGTTTAATTTTTTTACAATATATTATCAATTATTCTAGATCCGAATAATAATTGTGCTATAATACGTAATAGATTATGTGTAACATAATTGGTCATTAAGTATAAAACACCGTAAAAATTAAGTAAAATTAAACAATAAAAGCAAATTAAACAACGTCTATTACAACAAATAAGTTGAGGCAAAAAAATGAAAAAAACAACTCTAGCTCTAGCAATGGCTGTTGCAAGTTTAACCGCTACTGCCGCTAACGCTGCATATGAAGACAATACTTTTTATGTAGGTGCTAAATTAGGTTGGTCAGAACTTTATAATCTAGACGCAAATAAAGTTCGTGGTTATGATAAAGATGAAGCTGGTATTAAAACTTCTAATAGAAGTAATGTTGCTGGCGGTGCTTTCCTTGGTTTCCAAGCTAATCCTTACTTAGCTTTTGAATTAGGTTATGATTGGTTAGGTTCTGCAAAATATAAAAGAACTTATCTTGGTGATCATTCTAACGCTGGTAACAGTAAAGTTTCAGCACAAGGCGTTTCTTTAACTGGTAAATTAAGTTACCCACTATCATTCATTTCTGACGATTTAGATATTTATGGTCGTGCAGGTGGAATGGTAACTATTGCTAAATGGAAAAATAGTGGTGATATCAAAGAAGCTTACGGCCGTGGTAAAACAAAAACTGATTTATCACCAGTTTATGCTTTAGGTCTTGATTATCGTCTTAACGAAGATTTCTCTACTCGTTTAGAATACCAATATGTTCAACATATTCATACTAAAACTCACGCATCTCCAGATGCAGGAACTGTAAGCTTAGGTATTACTTACCGTTTAGGTTCTCCATCTGTTGCAGCTCCAGTTGAAATCAAAACTGAAGTAAATCGTTATGTTTTAAATGAAGATGTGCTATTTGCTTATGCAAAATCTGATTTAAAAGCAGAAGGTCGTCAAGCACTTGATAATTTATTAACAACTCTTGTTAAAATTAACCCAACTCAAAGTGCTATCGTAGTAATTGGTCACACTGACCGTATCGGTTCAGATAGCTATAACCAAAAACTATCAGAACGTCGTGCACACACTGTATTGAACTATTTAGTTCAAAAAGGTGTTCCAGCTGAAATCATCACTTCACGCGGTATGGGTAAAGCACAACCAGTTACTGGTAATAAATGTAATGCACTTCGTGGCGCTGACTTAAAAGCATGTTTAGCACCAGATCGTCGTGTTGAAATTGAAGTTAAAGCACGTAATGTGCAAGAGGTCCAAGTAATTGATCAAACAAAATAGTTTTTGTTATTAATTACACCTTTGAACCCAGCTTCGGCTGGGTTTTTTCATTTATATGTTAATAATTAAATTATATATTGCTTGAACCCTACAAATTATCCACAAAAAAGATTATAATCATTCCAGTATTGTTAGTATCCCAATTAAAGGAGTAGCCATGTCTACCTCGATTTGGCAAGATTGTCTTTCTCAATTACAAGAAGCGCTTCCTACAACAGAATTCAATTTATGGATTCGACCGTTACAAGTGGAAATGGTTGAGAATAAACTTTATATTTATGCTCCAAACAGATTTGTATTAGATTGGGTTAAAAATAAATATTTAACGACTATTTCGCAATTATTGAATAATTTACTGGGTAATGATTCACTAAAATTATATTTGGAAGTTGGTTCAACTTTATCTGTAGAAAAAAAATCTAAAATTAATAAATCTGATGTTGTACCTTCTTGGAAAACAACAAAAGAGAATAATAATAATCATACTTATTATTCAGGTATTAATCATAAGCATACTTTCAACAGCTTTGTTGAAGGTAAATCTAATCAACTTGCTGTTGCAGCAGCTAAACAAGTAGCTGAAAATCCAGGAAAAGCTTACAACCCTCTTTTTTTATATGGCTCAACAGGTTTAGGAAAAACTCACTTGTTACATGCTGTTGGTAATGAAATTATGGCAGGTAAAGCTAACGCTAAAGTTGTTTATATGCATTCAGAACGCTTTGTTCAAGACATGGTCAAAGCTTTACAAAATAATGCCATTGAAGAGTTTAAAAACTATTATCGATCTGTTGACGCTCTCCTTATTGATGATATTCAATTTTTTGCAAATAAAGAGCGTTCACAAGAAGAGTTTTTCCATACATTTAATTCATTGTTAGAATGCAACCAACAAATTATCCTAACCTCGGATCGTTATCCTAAAGAAATTGATGGTGTAGAAGATCGTTTGAAGTCAAGGTTTGGTTGGGGTTTAACCATCGCTATAGAACCACCGGAACTTGAAACTCGAGTGGCTATTTTGATGAAAAAAGCAGACGAAAACAAAATAAAATTACCTGAAGAGGTCGCTTTTTTCATTGCTAAACGACTACGATCAAACGTACGAGAATTAGAAGGTGCACTTAATCGAGTTATAGCCAATGCTAATTTTACAGGCAAATCTATCACCATTGATTTTGTCAAAGATGCTTTAAAAGATTTACTTGCCTTACAAGAAAAATTGATTACTATTGAAAATATTCAAAAAACGGTTGCTGAATATTATAAAATTAAAGTTTCTGACTTATTATCTAAACGCCGTTCTCGTTCTGTCGCAAGACCAAGACAAGTAGCAATGGCGTTAGCGAAAGAGCTAACCAACAAAAGCCTTCCAGAAATAGGTGATGGTTTTGGTGGAAGAGATCATACAACAGTATTACATGCATGTCGGAAGATCGCAGAGTTAAAAGAAGAAAGCAATGACATTAAAGAGGATTATTCCAATTTAATTCGAACATTATCAACTTAAAAAAGAATTAACACTATGAAATTTATTATAGATCGTGAAAAACTTATCAAACCATTGCAACTTGTTAGTGCACCATTAGGTAGCCGACCTACCCTCCCCATTTTAGGTAATTTATTATTGCAGGTGAGTGAAAACACGCTATCCATGACGGGAACAGATTTAGAAATTGAGATGATATCTCATATTCCCCTAACAGAGCCTAGTGAAGCGGGTGCTACAACTGTTCCAGCTAGAAAGTTTCTTGATATCTGTCGAAATCTTCCTAGTGATGCTCAAATATCGATAAGCGTTGACGATAATCGATTGATTATTCAGTCAGGTCGAAGTAAATTTTCTTTATCTACACTACCTGCATCAGATTTTCCTAATCTAGAAAATTGGCAAAGTGATGTTGAACTTTCTATACCTCAAAAGACTATCAAACGACTTATAGACGCAGTTCAATTCTCAATGGCTAACCAAGATGTAAGATATTATTTAAATGGTATGCTATTTGAAATTGAAGATGGTCTATTAAAAACCGTTGCAACTGATGGTCATCGATTAGCTGTGTGTGCTCAACCTGTTGGTCATGAGATCTCTGAATCCTGTTCAGTCATTTTACCAAGAAAAGGCGTAATTGAACTGGCAAAACTAGTTGGTGATAATGATGAGCTAGTTAATATGCAAATTGGTAACAATAATTTACGTATTAGTCTTGGCGATTTTACTTTTACTTCAAAACTTATTGATGGAAAATTTCCTGATTATAAACGTGTAATGCCTCGTAATCCTGATAAACCACTTGAAGTATCATGTGAAGAACTAAGAAATGCTTTATCTCGTGTTGCGATTCTTTCAAATGAAAAATTTCGCGGCATAAGATTATATGTACATAGCAATCAGATTAAAATTACTGCAAACAATCCTGAACAAGAAGAAGCAGAAGAAGTTATTGATGTAAAATACGAATCTCAAGAGCTTGAAATTGGTTTTAATGTAACGTATTTATTGGACATATTAAACACATTAAAATGCGATAGCGTCCAATTATTATTAACCGATGCAACATCAAGTGTGCAAATTGAAGATATCAACAACCAATCTGCAACTTATGTTGTTATGCCAATGCGCTTATAATTAACGATCATTTAAACTTCCGGCCTCGGCCGGAAACTTTACCGACATGACACTTTCTCAAATCAAAATTTATCACTTTCGAAATATTGATTATGCTGAATTATCATTATCCAAACATTTTAATTATATAGTTGGTGATAATGGTAGCGGAAAAACCAGCCTACTAGAGGCGATTTATATGCTCGGACATGGTCGAGCTTTTAGACATATTCAATCCAATCGAATAATACAACATGAAAAACCAGAGTTAGTATTATTTAGTCAAATTGAATCTGCACAAAAAACTCGAACAATAGGTTTATCAAAAACACGCCATAACGATAATACCATAAAAATTGATGGTGACGAAGGATTTCGGTTGACGGATTTAGCTAAATTATTACCAATTCAACTTATTACGCCTGAAGGATTTGATCTACTTACCGGAGGACCAAAATATCGCCGTGCTTTTATAGATTGGGGGTGTTTTCATCACTATCCTGAATTTGTATCACTTTGGAATAACTTAAAACGCCTCTTTAAACAGCGTAATGCTTTATTAAAACAGTCATCAAACTATAATCAATTATTACCTTGGGATAAAGAGTTAGCACCGATTGCAGAAAAAATCAGCCAGATTAGGGCTAGTTATAGCCAAAATATATTTCCTCAAATTATGCAAACCTGTCATGATTTTCTACCAGAATATCAACTTAATTGCCAATATTATCAGGGCTGGGAGCATGGAATCAGTTATTCAGATATATTATATAGACAATTTGAAAGAGATAAGTTCATTAATTATACTTCGCTAGGTCCTCATAAAGCAGATTTAAAATTACGAATAGATAATATTCCTGTTGAAGATTTATTATCTCGGGGACAATTAAAATTACTCATGTGTGCATTACGTTTGTCTCAAGGTGAATATTTCTCAGAAACAACAGGCCAATCCTGTATTTACTTAATTGATGACTTTGCTTCAGAGCTTGATAAAAATAAACGTAACTTATTAGCAAAACGATTAAAATCAGCACAATCTCAAGTTTTCATTACAGCGGTTAATCAAGAGCAAATTAGCCATATGATCGATGAAAATGATAAGATTTTTCACATAAATTCTGGTATAATTTCTTAAATATACAAAATGATATAAATAATCAAATAAGTCGAGAAATCCATGTCTAACTCTTATGATTCTTCCAGCATTAAAGTACTTAAAGGACTTGATGCTGTCCGAAAACGCCCAGGTATGTATATTGGTGATACTGATGATGGAACAGGGCTTCACCATATGGTTTTTGAAGTGGTAGATAATGCCATTGATGAAGCATTAGCTGGTTATTGTCACCATATTGAAGTTACAATCCATCCTGATAATTCCGTTTCTGTACGAGATGATGGTCGAGGTATACCTACTGGCATCCATGAAGAAGAAGGTATTTCCGCAGCAGAAGTTATTATGACTGTTTTGCATGCCGGTGGTAAATTTGATGATAATTCATACAAAGTGTCTGGTGGTTTACATGGTGTTGGTGTTTCAGTCGTCAATGCTTTATCAGATAAGTTAGAATTAGTGATTTATCGTGAAGGTAAAATACATAAACAAATTTATCATTTAGGCGTTCCTGAAGAACCGCTAAAAATCATTGGTGAAACAACTGAATCAGGTACATATGTTCGTTTTTGGCCAAGTCCAGAAACTTTTTCTAACATTGAATTTGTGTATGATCATCTGGCAAAAAGATTACGCGAACTATCATTCTTAAATTCAGGTGTTTCAATCAAACTCACCGATGAACGTACAGGTAAAAGTGAACATTACCATTATGAAGGTGGTATTCAAGCTTTCGTAGAATATCTAAATAAAAATAAAAACCCAATTCATCCAAAGATTTTTTATTTTAGTACTGAGAAAGATAATATTGGTGTCGAAGTTGCACTACAATGGAATGACGGTTACCAAGAAAATATCTATTGTTTTACAAATAACATTCCTCAACGTGATGGTGGTACTCACTTGGCTGGTTTCCGTGGCGCTATGACACGTACATTAAATAACTACATGGAAACCGAAGGCTATAGCAAAAAAGCAAAAATTAGTGCTACAGGTGATGATGCTCGAGAAGGGTTAATTGCTGTTGTATCAGTAAAAGTGCCTGATCCTAAATTCTCATCACAAACTAAAGATAAATTGGTGTCATCTGAAGTTAAATCAGCAGTTGAGTCTGTAATGGGCGAAAAACTAGCTGAATATTTACTTGAAAATCCTTCAGATGCAAAAATTGTAGTAGGTAAAATTATCGATGCAGCGAGAGCTCGTGAGGCAGCAAGAAAAGCTCGCGAAATGACACGTCGTAAAGGCGCTTTAGATTTAGGTGGTTTGCCTGGAAAACTTGCTGATTGCCAAGAAAAAGATCCAGCTTTATCTGAACTATACCTAGTGGAAGGGGACTCTGCAGGTGGCTCTGCAAAACAAGGACGAAATCGTAGAAACCAAGCAATTTTACCGTTAAAAGGTAAAATTCTAAATGTTGAAAAAGCTCGTTTTGACAAAATGCTTTCTTCACAAGAAGTAGCAACGTTAATTACTGCTTTAGGTTGTGGCATTGGCCGTGATGAATATAATCCAGATAAAATGCGTTACCATAGCATTATTATTATGACCGATGCAGATGTTGATGGATCGCATATTAGAACATTATTGCTAACATTCTTCTACCGTCAAATGCCTGAGATCATTGAACGAGGTTATGTCTATATTGCTCAACCACCACTATATAAGGTCAAAAAAGGGAAACAAGAGCAATATATTAAAGATGACGATGCAATGACTCAATTCCAAATCGCTTTGGCATTAGAAGATGCATCATTACATGTTAATGACCATGCTCCAGCTTTAGCTGGCGAAGCTTTAGAAAAATTAATTGCCGAATATCAGAAAGTCGAAAAATTAATTACTAAAATGGAACGTCGCTACCCTAAAGCCTTATTATCAGAATTAGTTTATCAAGAAGTATTAGATGAAAATATCTTGAAAGATCAACACAAAGCTGAAAATTGGGCAAAATCTATTGTTGAAAAACTATCTAATAAAGAGCAACACGGTAGTACCTACCTTTATAGTGCGGATTACAACGAAAAAGCAGAATTGTATATACCTGTTATTAAAATAAGAACTCATGGTGTGGATACTAATTATGCATTAGATCAAGTGTTTATTCATAGTAATGAATATCGAAATATCTGCCATTTAGGATCACAATTGAAAGATTTACTTGAGGAAAGCGCATTTATACAACGTGGTGAGAGAAAACAACCAGTTAGCTCATTTGAAGATGCAGTTGATTGGTTAATTCGTGAATCTCGTCGTGGATTAACTATCCAACGTTATAAAGGTTTAGGTGAAATGAACCCAGAACAATTATGGGAAACAACCATGGATCCAACAAGCCGAAGAATGTTACAAGTAACCATTAAAGATGCCATTGAAGCAGATCAATTGTTTACTACATTAATGGGTGATGAGGTTGAACCTCGTAGATTATTCATTGAAGAAAATGCCTTGAAAGCAGCTAATTTGGATTTCTAATTAATTATCTAATAAAAAACCAGACATTGTGTCTGGTTTTTTTTTGCAAATTTATTAAAAATTAAAAAGTAATTTTATGTGATAAATTCCATCTATTAACTTTAATTACTGACAAACAGACCTATTGATTTTTAAGTCTGAAACAGCTTTATTCATCTGCCTAATCATATCTTTAGGACTTTGTGCAATATACACTTTGCCACCTGTCGCATTTGCGATACAGTCTATTTTATGTTCACCTGCAATATCTACTATATTTATCTTCAAACGAGGTTTTTGGGTAGCTATATGATTAGCAAGAGTACAAATATTTGCACGCGTACAATTATCCTCACCATCACTAATTATAAGAATATAATCATCACGTTTTACACCGTCAAGCATTTGGCTGGCTTTTTCTAATCCGCTATAAAGTGGTGTTCCTCCACCACCAGCAGCACTTGGTGTTAATCTATTAATTTTACTTTTCAAAGCACCTCTACTTGAATAATTATAAAAAGGCGTAGTATCGGCTACTGGGCAACCATTAAGTGCCACCAATGAAATATTAATATTTTGCTGTATTTTATCAATACTTGTTAATGCAACTTTTTTACTGGTTGATAAACGAGTTGGTAAACGCGTCATTCGTTTGTCATAATCTATTTTATCTTGCTGAGACATACCTCTCGGATAACCATAGCTTAAATAATTGAAATATTGCCCGACTTCCATTGGTGATTCAGCTAAAGTTACAGTCATCGATAATGAATTATCGAATATTAATGCCATTTTAGATGGATTACTATTTTTGGCTAATTCTTCTTTAGTAATACAATTTGGTGGATTTTTTACTTTTGGCTTTGGTTCAGGTTTAGGTTCAGGCTTAGGCTTAGGCTCAGGATTAGTAATCGGATCTGGAACCGGTTTTGGTTTAACAACAGGTTGAGGTTCAGGAGCTTTAGGCTCTTGTTTTACTTCAGGCTTAGACTCAGGATTAGTAATCGGATCTGGAACCGGTTTTGGCTTAACAACAGGTTGGGGTTCAGGAACGTTAGGTTCTTGCTTTACTTCAGGCTCTGGTTGAGGCTTAATAACTGGTTCTTTTGGTTGTTCAACAGTTGGCTCTACTTTTTTTTCTTCCTTGACAGTTATAGGCTCGACGTTTTTAGATTCTTTAAAAGGATTAAAAAAGTACCATAATAATCCTAAAGCTGCTAATAAAAGTAAGGCTAAAATCAAAGTATACCACCATTTCCAGAAAGGTTTTGGTACTATTACTGGAGCAATTGGTAGTTCGATAGGTTCAAATGTATCGACAATAACCGGCTCATTATTGATTACATAAATATTATTCTTTAGGTTTTTAATTCTCAGTAACCATGAAGAAACTAGAGTTTTTTGTTCATTAGTTAAAGAAATTAATTTTACTGCTGTTTCAATATCATTGATTCTAGTAGCTAGAGTTTGTTTAATTTCAGATTTATGAGATTCGTCAATTATGTCATTAAGTAAGGTGGGTTGCCCTTCAAGATTTGTATACCAGCCTATATATTGATTGTCTTCAATTAATTTTGGTGTAGCAAAAATTGAATATGTTCTAGCGGTTAGATGTGGTTTAAGTATTGAAAGTAAAGAACCATACTGTTCCAGCAACTGCATCTTGTTTAAATTACTTTGTTCAAAAGCTATGCGAGTTATTCTTTGCATTTCTTAACTTAATCCTCATCATTAGCCGGTAATTTGAAAAATTACTCGGTATTTTATTCGCAAATAGGCTTACTAATATTCATATTTGAAACTGCATTATTCATTTGATTAATAAGCTCTGTTGGACTTTTAGCTATATAAACATTTCCCCCCGTTCTTTTTGCAACACAATCTATTTTATGTTGCCCAGCTATATCAACAATATTTATTTTTAAACGTGGTTTTTCTGCTGCAATTTTAGTAGCAAGGGTACAAATATTAGCACGAGTACAATTATCCTCACCATCGCTGATAATTAAAATATAATCATCACGATTAACGCCATCAAGGAGTTTACTCGCCTGTTTAACACCACTGTATAATGGTGTTGCACTGTTATAGTCTAAAGGGCGCAATCGTTTAATTTTATTTTTTAGTTTTTCTCTATTTTGATAAGAATAAAATGGTGTTGTTTGTGCTGCCGGACAGCTTGTTAATGTCACAAGTGAAATATCGATATTTTGTTGTATTTTATCAATACTTGTTACTGCAACTTCTTTGCTTTTTGATAAACGATTAGGTAAACGGGTCATCCGCTTTTCATAAGCTTCAGCTTCTTTCCGAGTCATTGAATAAAAATTAGCTTTTAAAAACTTATTAATACTTGCTTGTGACTCCATTAAGGTAATTGTCATGGAAGCTGAATTATCGAAAATCAAAACCATTTTAGGTGCGTCTTTATTATTGAGCACTTCTTCTTTAGGTACACAATCTTTTGCTTTTTCTACTGGTGCAGGTGCAGGTGCAGGTTCAGGAATAGGTTCAGGAACCGGTTCTGGTTTAACTTTAACATCTTCTGGTACCGATTTTATTTCAGGCTCTTTTGGTGGTTCAACTATTGGAGTTGGTTCCGTTTTATGTTCTTCTACATTTTGAGCAATTATTTGCTCAGGTATTTTTTCTTTTCCATATGGACAGAAGAAGTACCAAAGTAAACCAAGCAATCCAATTAAAAATAAGGCAAGCAACAAGAAATACCACCACCGCCAAAATGATTTTGGTGGAACTACCGGTGGTGTTATAGGAGATTTAGGTAAAATAGGTTCTTCAAAAGTATTAACTATAACCGGATCATCGTTGATAACATAAATTGTATTACCCAAACTTTTAATTCTCGGCAACCAGGTTGATATTAAAGTTTGTTCTTCGATTGTTAATGACATCGTTTTAATCGCTAATTCAATGTCATTAATCCGAGTATATAGCGTTTTTTCAATCTGCTTTTTATGTTCCTCGTTTTCAATATTACTAAGTAAGACAGGTTGACCTTCAAGATTACTATACCAACCAACATATTGATTATTATCAATTAACTTAGGAATACCTAAAATTGAAAACGTCCGCTCTGTTAAATTTCTTTTTAACAATGCTAACAAAGAATTATATTGTTCTAACAAAGACGCTTTATTAGGATCACCATTATCAAATATAATTCTTGTTATTCGCTGCATTGTTTCTTTATTTCCCTATGTTCAACAAATTTTTTAGTTAATCAATATCAAATCAAATATTTAACGCTTTTTGTAATCTTTGAAGCTTTTTATTTAACTTATCTAACTCAACTTGTTTTTCAATGTCAGATGCATTTGAATTATTAACTTTATTCATCTGCTGTTCAATGTCTTTAACTTGAGCTTGAAGATCATTACGATTTTTAGCTTTTGCTTTGACCTCATTGGTTAACTGAGTTAACTCAGTTTTTAATTTTTGTAATTGAGCTTGTTTTTGTTTAACACTCAGTGATGTAGAGTTTTTCTGTCTCTCAATAGTTGCGTAAATTTCTCTAAACTGCGCATTAGCTCTTTTCTCGTTTTCTAATATTTGTTCTTTCTTATCAATACGAGCTTGATAATTACCAGAATAATTACAGCTAATTTTGTCCAAAATACCAATGTTTGTATTGGTTGGATCGCACTGTTCTGGCGTTGTTGAACAACCACTCAAAAAAACGAGCGAGCTTAGTAATAAAATAAGTGAAATCTTTTTCATATTAGCTTACCTTCACTGCTGAGCGTTGCTGAGTAACAAGGTTGACTTGCTTTTCAAGCACAGCAATTTGTTTATGTAATTGGTTAATTTGTTTATCAAGTTTTGAAACGTTTACGCCTGATCGTCGTTCTTGAGCAGAAATTGATATCCAATCTCTTTCAACTTTTTTCATACGAGATAATTTATCTGTTAAATAAGCAATGTTAGCATCAATTTGAGTTAAATCACGTTTAGCTTCGGTTTTATTCACTGTTTGTGACTTAATTTGATTATTTAATGTTTTAAGTGTTGCTAAATTTTTATCTAATACAGTTTTAGCTGTTTCTGTTACAGCTTGAACTTCATAAGTATTTTGCTGAACATCTTGAATATAAACATCAAGTCGCATTTCGGCATCAGCGTATTCTGCACGTTTAGTATCAAGATAGTAATTTGCACCCATCATTACACCACAACCCACTGCAGCTGACGCAATACAAGTACCTGCTTTACCACCTAATAAAAAACATCCAACACCAGCTACACCTGCACCTACAGCGCAAGACTGCCATGCTGATTTACTAAAGAACTTAGCACTATTACTTTTAGTTAAGGTAGGATCTACACCTTTAGTTCTTGCCCCACCCGAATTCTGACAACCAGTTAAAACCATTGAGATACATAAGGTTATCGTTACTATTAGTTTATTCATTATTTTTTCCCTTTTATTTCATTACATGTTTGAAGCCAAGTGGAACGCTCGATCTTCCCTGATTCAATATATTGATTAATATGTTTGAAATAGAGTTTTAAATAATCACTCATATTAGCCTTACCACTATTTTCTAAAATAAATTGTGTGGGTTTAGATTGATTATTAATCGTGTCTATTTCATAATTTGTAGCAGTATTTACAATCGTATCAGAATAATATTTTAGTATAAAATCACGCGCCTTTTTAGATTCATCTAAGACATTTTTTAAATTATTTAATTTCACTTTCGAGCACATATTTTCATCATCTAAAGAATCTATTTCGTTTGGATCACAGATTTCTTCAGTCATTGTTTCATACAGATTATTATTATATTCAAATTTATCATTCAAATCTGATACATTAGCACAGAGGAAAGCACCTAATTGTAGTGCTGATTGAATCGAGCGGTCTCTTTGTTCATCTCGCGCTTGATTAGCGCTGCGTAATAGGGCATTTAGTTGATTTAATTCCTTTTTAGTTTTTTCATCATCAACTTGTTTAGTGATTTTTTCAAGTTCATTGACAACATTCTCATTCTTCGAAATGCCAGCACCATTACCTAATTCGTTCCATTCTTGATCGAGCTGTTTTACCAGATCATTTGACTGAATAACTTCACTTGTATAAACTAAACGAAAACCAACATCTTTGCTTTTATATGCACTTTGAGCATCATAATAAGGTTTTTCCGTTCTAATAGCTGTTGTCATTGAGGATTCAGGGGTTAAATAACTGCCTCCTCGAACAATCATACCGCCTTGTTGTCCATGGTAACGATCAAGCTTATTCATACGGAATGAATCAAACATCATTTCACTTACATTACCCAAAATATCATAGATATCAAGAGGGTTAGGTTCTAATCGCCCAATAAGCTGCAATTTACCATTTGCTGATTTAGCACCTGAGAACCAAGCATAATTTTCTAAGTTATTAGTCATAGGAAATCTTGATTCTCTAAATTCCGATTCCGTAACTTTAGACCCACCTCGTGCTGCATATTCCCATTCAGTATTACTGGGTAATCGAACATAACCTTTAGGTACATCAATTGATTTAACTGTAGATTGATTAAGTAACCATCGATTATATTTATCAGTAAAAGCAACGGCATCAAACCAACTAACTTCAGTAATTGGGAAAATAAGATTAGGTTTAGCGGTTGGACAAGTATCATTCATAACAGCTTGATATTGAAGTGCAGTAATTTCATATTTACCAATAAGAAAATACCTTTCCTTACCAGCATCGGAAAAACTACCAGATATATAATTAGGAGTCGCATACTCAGCAAAACCTAATTCTTTATTATTACTACCTAAAACAATTTTGACATCATCTAGTAGTTTACGTGTTGGTGTAAAAACTTTTTTCATCACCAAACTGCCTTCACATGGCATAGGTAAAATAACGTCATCATTTGAAGGTTTGGGATTATAAAATTTACTATCCCATGGTTCAGCATAACTTATACTCGAAATTAAACCTAATCCAATTGCCAAGAAAACTGGTCTAAAATTACGCTTCGCGTAGGCTTTCTGCTGGTTGAATACTAATAGCACCTCGTCCTCCTATCGCAACAACAACAAATGATATAAATAACGTTAATACAAATGCGATAATAAAATGATAAAATTGTAATTGACTTACAATTGGTTGTGAAACTAAATTTTTACCTAAGACCAGATTAAATGTACAATTCCCTAATAAAAAAAGTACACATGAAACAATAAATGCTAAGCAACTTAATGCCATCGCTTGAGTAAGCAAATAAAACATCACTTCCTTAGACTTAAATCCGATAAGTCTCATAAAAGCAATATCTTTACGCTTTCGCTCAATATTAGATAAAAATGAACCACTAAAGGATAATATACAACCAAAAATTGCGGTAATAGCAATCACGCTGAAAATAAAACTAAGTACCTTATCAATTGCTTGCATATTTTCAATTGCATTTGCTTGTGTTCGAGTTTCTATATTTTTTTCACGTAATTTCAATGATAAAGGCGCAACATTATCAAGAGAATTGGCATAAATTCGCGCTCTGGCAAATGAATCAGGATAAGTAGAATTAGCCAAACCGGTTCCGGTTGAAAAAATTTCACTTTGAAAACCGTCGTAAAAATGTTCCATTTCAATTAAAAGGTCTAAACTTACAAAGCCGGCTGCACGTCCATAATAAGTTTCAGGCACAATGCCAATAACATCCAATTCCGTCATACCTTTTTCAATTTTGCCATCCAGTTGCCTTGTGATTACCATTTTTACTCGGCTTCCTATTTTTGCTTGCATTTTTTCAGCAGCTAGAGCGCTCAATAAAACTTGATTTTCTTGACTAATCAATGGCATATTTTGGGTTATCGGATCACCTTTTGCTGTTGGAAGAACTTCAACATTATTAACAAAATGTCCAGAATCTTTAAACATATCTGCTTGGGTATTCAATGAACGTGTAAGAGGAATAACAAATGCAGTTTCAGGTTGGTTTTTAATCCAATCAAACATTGACTGATCAAATTGTAAATTACCAACAATTTTTACTTCTAAATTTTGTGGATCATTAAGTAATTGATGGCGTAGCTGTGCAACAACACCATATTTTAAACTAAACAAAAGTAACAAGGGTGTAATAACTGATATTATTGAAGCAATAATACAAAATGATACTTTCTTGTCATACCATAAATCGGCCAATGATAATCGAGAAATAAACCGCCACTTTGATGTTACTTTATCCATATTTTACACCTTACTTTATAACGGACGGTAAAAATTCTGACGATTGCATAGATGTTAATTTTGCCGATAAAGTGAACAACCCTTTATTTTCAATTCGTTGCCAATCATGTGTAACAATCATTGCAGCAATATTATCTTGTTGAGCTTGTTCTATTATTAAATCAAATAACAAATTTGCATTATAAGGATCAAGAGCAGAGGTTGGCTCGTCAGCTAATAATAACGCGGGTTTATGAATAATAGATCGAATAAAAGATGCCCGTTGCCTTTCACCTATAGATAGTTGTTTCGGATATTTATTCAATAAATGAGCAATATTAAGTTTATCAACCAAATAGTCAAATCGATTAGAATCAACAGGTTTTCGCAATACTTTAGCTGATAACAAAATATTATTTTTAATATTTAAAAATGGTAATAATCCACCTGTTTGTAACATAAAACCCAAATATTGCGCTCGAATATTGGCTAATTGATTAATATTATTCTGATGAATCACATTAGCAATGTCATAAGTTTCATTATCAACCATAAGATTATAACAATCGACTTCATCTGGCTTAAGAATCAAGCCTATCATCTCAAGTAAAGTACTTTTACCGCAACCACTATCACCTTTAATGACAACCACTTGCCCTGCTTTCACCGAAAGCTCAGGTAAACAAACCTTAAAAAAAGATTTACCGATCGGTCTAGAAATCACCAAATTATTTATAGTTAACATATTTTATGGCAACATTTCTAATGGAATCGGGTAAACGTTTTCTCTAGGGTCACTACCTTCAGATAGTGATATCCAACGATCAACATCAGCATTACATTTTTGGTAATAACGCACTTTACTATTTAGATTACGTATGAATTTTTCTTGTTCAATCCCACTCATACTTTTCCATGTCTCTTGATCAAGACTAGTTACATCACTTTTATACGGAATATTATCTAAATATTCACCTAATAGTCCTAAATCAGCAATTTTTGTGACTGAATCTGATTTTAATTTACTTGGATCTTGCCCCATCGCAGCAGCAACAGAACGTAATTGTGAGAACATATCATCGGCAGAAATTAACCCATCATTAGCAGCATTAGCGATTTTAGTTACAATATCGCTTAAATCACTTAATTGTGATTTAGTTAGTAAAATTCTAGGTTCTGCTGTTGGAATTGTCGGTTTAACAAAGTCTTTATCAGCTATCCAGGCTTTAAAAACTGACGGAGCCTTAGTGCCGTTAGTATCACCTAAATAAGCTAGCTGCATTGCTTTACCTAATAGTAAAGCATCTTTTAACATATTAGAGTCATTATCATCTTTGGCATTAAGGGCATTACCAACTGAAGACTCGCCTTTATAGGCTAATTTAACTTGCTCTGATAATGCTTGAGCTAATGAATCTACTTTTTTACCAAACTCATTTACATCGCCAGCATTAACAGGATAATAAAGTGATTTATGAATAAAATCGTTATAGGTCAAATCAGAATATTGCTTTTCGGCCACTTGATGATCTTTTTCACCACTTGGCGTTTTTAAATGTAAAGCATAAATTGCAACACCTTTATGCTGTGCTTCAAGTCGTAATTGAGCAGCATCCATACCTGTACTTGAAAGCTTATCATCGCCAGGAATAGCGCTTGCATCAGTAATTAGAATCATATATCGAGCGCCAAAATTATTCCAATTAATATCATTTAACGCTTGTGCAACGCCCGCGTAAGAGTCCTCAGCAAAATAAGTTGTTGAGACCGTGGCTTGTTTAAGAGAAGCACTAAGTTTTTTGAATTCTTCCTTATTTTTTACTTGATTTGGATCTACAAATATTTTACTGACAAACTCCAATTTATCCGAAGCTTTTAGGCTTGAACGAAAGGATACCAATCCAAATTTAACCTGATCTTGTAACTGCTCTTTTTCAATACGCTGATAAACTCGTTCAACAGCCTCTTTTGTTCTCGATATATAAGGATCCATCGAAATCGTTGAATCAATAACAAACACAATTGCAGCTTTAAATGGAGCAACTTGGTTAGTATTATCATCCGAAGATGAGGTAGATGGTTTATTATTACTTTTAACCACCGCTTGTTGTTTACTAACTGAAGCCACCTCTAAAATTCGTTCATAAAAACCTTGCCCATTCATTACCTCCTCGCCTTGTAAAATCGGTAATAAATAAAAATTATTCTTGAAATCAACAAATTCCTTAGGTTCTTGAGCCAGAATCTGTGGTACGGCTTTATTCTCTTTTAGTGCGTCTCGAATGGGTTTTAATAACGTTTCAGGATTATCCGCATCAACAATTGAGGATAATGAGGCTTTATCTTTAAAAAATAACAGAGGGTCACGATCAACTGGATTTGTGAACACTAACGTCAATTGCATATTCCACTCAACCGCACATGAATTATTAATCCAACCAACTGTATTGCCGTAAGAATCTGGACCAACATTTAACCATTCTTGATTATTCTCATTTTTACGTTCATAGACATAATAACGAGAAAACGCAGGTACTGATTGGCCTTTAGCATCATTAATATTCTTCTTCAATTCACACGTCGGAGTACTAAGAACTCGCTGATAAAGTGTTGTTTTACCTGCTTGCTTTAATGGTTCTAAAGCTGACGTAACTAAAGGTAAGCAAGTAAGACTAAATCCGATAATCAATATTGAAATTAATGTTTTTTTCATACCTGTACCTTATTATTTTTGCAATTCAGCTAGGCGTTCTTTAGCTAAAACGTTATTAGGATCATTATTCAATGATGTTTCATACCAATAAATTGCGGTACCTTTATCAATTTTAAAGCACTGATTATCTTGATAAAATTTTTCATCATATTCTTTAGCATAAAGTAAAGCAATTTTAGCATTCAGCAAAGACTGATTAGCATATAAACGCTGAGCGATATTACATTTATTTGCTTGTTTTGCTTGATTTATTATCTCAATTATTGTGTCCGTATCAGGTTTTGACTGTAAACACTGTTGAATAAAAGATAAATCATTACTGTTTGCATTTGTAACGTCACACTGACTATTCATTGTCGCAGTCAAAGGACTCTTATCTTTTGAAAAGAAGAAATACCATGCCGCTACACTTAGACCAGCTAAAACTAATAATGTGATAAAAATTAGGATAATTATTCCCTTTTTACTTTTTGATTTAACGGGTTGTGGAGTAGAAACTTCTTCTGGTGTAATCGCAGGTTCAGGCTCAGGAGCTGCTTCTATTTCAACTTCAGGCTCGGCAATTACCTGATTTTCTTCTTCAGCAACAGGCAATTCAGTTTGAGGAACATCAGATTCTGAAGGTGCTTTAGAATCTGATTCAGTAAAATTCGAAACAATCTCATCAGGCTCAATTTTATCTTCTTCTATAGCATCAGATTGTTGAGTATTTAGAGCAGATGACGGAAATACTGTTTCACCAATATTAACAACACCACTATCGATATAGCTTTCATTTTGCTTATCACGGATCTGAATAAGAAATCTAACACGGTTTTCTTGAGACAATAATGAGTCAACTAACCACTCATCAACTTGGCCAGTTAATTGCTCATTATCTACCGACATATTAGTTAATGTATGCCAATTTTTTTCTGGTCCCCACTGATTAAGACCTGATAAATAATAACCATCCTGGTTACGTTGAATAAGCATATCAATATCGGCACTACCATTCCATTTTTGTGCCAAAAATTTAGCAATACCTGGCTTGTAGCCTTCTAATTCAATTTTTAATGCCATGATATCCTCTATCTCACAATTATAATGTTATCAATATGGATTGATAAATCTTTCATAATAGAAGGTAGTTTAAGCTACCTTTTTTATAATTATTAAATGATAACCATCTAATATAATCACAACATATTATTTTATTTTCGATTGTTTAAAGATAGTTAAAACCTCACCAAGTTGAGAATTTTGTTCTTGACTAATTTCACGCCCAGCGTGATGCCCGACATTTTCTTGTGCCAGCACCGCAAATGCAATAAACCAATCAAATATAGCAAACTGAGAATAATTTTTAGTCTTATCATCAAGCACTGGAAGTGGATGAGATAATTGACTTGAGAATTGGCTCAACGGTGAAGAAAATATAGGTTTACCTTGATTAACACGGCTTGTCGGTATTTCATTTGCTTGCCCTTGAATAAACCCAAGCCAAGCAATAAAGTCGGTCAAAAAGAGATGAATAGAGCTAATTTGTCGAGACTCAAGATCATCACGTTTACTTCCCATATTTTCGATATCTAAAATTTTCTGCGTTAAACTTGCTTCAAGTTTTAAACGGTTAGCGGCAGTTATTAATTCTTCAACAATAAAAGAGAGTGATTTTTGCTCAAGTCCAAAAAATTGTAATATATGTTTATCTAATACAATATTTCTTAAATGCTCCAACCATGCAGTAAATACGTTTTTCGCAAATTTTGATTCAGTAGGTAAACTAGCAACAGCTTTAGGTTTTAGAGGAGAGCTAGAATCGGGGAACAGCTCAAATTCAGTATTTAAACCAAAATCGTTTGAAGAATTATCTAATATATCATCACTACCTGTACTGCTAACTTCATTATTTATATGGCTTGAATGATAAAGGGCTCGAATAGTTTGATCTGGCAATTCTAAAACTTTAAGTAGTTCGCCTAATAATAACGCTTTACCTTGTAGTTCTTTTACTACACCACTAATGATTTGTTTTTTCTTACCAAGTTCTTCATCACTGCCAGCTTGATACCAAGTATCAAAACGCATATTGATGATATAATCTATTTTCTCATTGAGTTGCTCAACAATTCGTTGTTGTTTAACTTCAGTAATCGCGACTTGTTCTAAATATTGACTAATTCGACCAATTCCACCATCATTTAGTTTCAACATCGCATCCCAAGCTTGGTCTGGATCGCTTACATACTCTTTAATATCTGGATTTTCAACAAATGTCTTTTTCAAAACTGACATTTCTTGTTGATAATTATCATTATAAGATAATTCAAGATTTGCCTTGGCGTCGACATTTAAAAACGGTACATCAAATCCAGGTTTACGAACCAAAAATACATTATTAAATTTACCATTATTTGACCAATTGGATAACCAATCATAGCTACCAAAACGTTCTAAAATAGTTTGTTGTAATAAGCCACCTTTACCCCAAGTATTACTTAGATTATCTTCTGATTGATGTAATGATGCTCCAATTCTTTTATCAAACATGGTAATAGCCCATAGTAAGCCAGCTTTTTTAGTAGCCCTTTTCTCAGCGGTTTCACCTTGCGTTTTATCAATCCAACGTTCTAATACTGGACCAACATCATTAACATCTGACTGTTTATCTGATGGAGTACAAACAACCAAAACATTCATTTCTTGGCTATCAGTATATTTCTCAAATAGATAAGCAACTTTACCACGCAATAAAAGTTGAGCAATTGGATTACCTTCTTTAACATCAGAGATAGAAATTAAATTTAATCGACCTCGATATCCAGGAAAATCAAGTAAATCGACCTTCTCAAAAGTTGGTACTCGAGTTTGATTTACTAAAGGGAAGATTAATTCTGCGGTTAAAAAAGCTAATTGAGCTAATGATATCGAAGTTGGGATTCCATTGAGTGGTGTAACGGATACAGATGAATCTTTCTCCGTATTTAACCTTTCAAGCATATCAACATTCATTATGCTATCAATCTGTGACTTTTTACCATCATGCTCCTTCACCAATACTGAAAGAGGTGCATAAATAGTACTAGCATGGTTCAAACTTGACAAGGTCGTAGCTAACTGCACATAAATCGCAGTGAGTTCACTTATGCCACCCCACAACACAGAGAATAAAGCACCTCGGTCTACAGTCGAAAGATAAGGTAGTAAAGACACAGCTTTCTCCCAATACCCCCCTTTTAAACCTTCAAGTGAATTACCAAAGTTTTCAGATAAATAATCATAGAGATCAACAATATCATCTTCAGTTATACCACCCGTATAATCAGATTGTTTTTTATTTTCAGATTGTTGAATAAGTTGATTTAACTCTGAAAATTCAATCTTATTCACAACTTTCTGTTGATCAAAATCTTTAAAATATGCATTAATTAAAATTTTAACAATTTCGATTTCTTGAAAAAGTTTAAGCTCTAGCGGATAGTTGGCAATGCCACCTTCAGCGGTACGACTAAATCGTGTAACAAGTCCCGTTGCCTCTTTACCACCGCCAACAGGATTGACATGATCAATAAAATCTAAAATTTCATTATCGACAACGGTTTCAAGCTTACCATTCTCACCCGCAGCTAACGCTGAAATGAGATAAGATTTACCTGCTTGCGACAATCCAAAAAAGCCCACCGCAACAGACTTGGTTGACACATCACCCAATCGTTTTGCGCTATTACGCAAACGACGTAGATCTAGAATTAAATTATCAGCCTCATTGTTCAAACGCTTTGATGAATCTCGGGTTTGACTCACCCACTCTATTGCTTGTTCTGATGCTTGATAAACCTGTTCCCAGGATTTAGGGAGTTGTTCATTTAAATTTTTCATCGTTTTATCATTCCACTATCAAGCCAATATTGTGTGCTAATTAAACCTGAATTTACCATTGTGTTTAAATTAAGTTTGATATCCTTGGTTTTATTACAAGCACGTCCATCTGAAGCTTTGACATCTTTAATATAAAAATTCTCAACAGTTTTTTGTCGATTTTTAATGCCTAAAGTTACCTCTAAAACCACACCCTCAGCACTCAACCGTTTAGCCACATCACTATTTTCAATAGTCAAAATATAAATTGGTGATGCAGGCCAACGATCGATTTCAAGCTGTTTAAAACCAAGCCTTGTTGTGCCTCTAATTTCGAAAGAATGGTCAGGAAAATCATAATCAGGATCATCTAAATCAATATCTTGATAATAAATATTTTCTTTCTTTATCATGTTTAGATTATCTAACAAACCAATGTATTTGACTGTTGAATATAAATCCATATTCGATGATCTAAAATAGAAATTCGGTAATCTTAAGTTTTTACTTAGAAAACATAACATAGCGCCAACAGCAGCCGTTGTTTTTGGATCATCAATACGTTCTTGTTTATGGAATGGATACCATCCACCTGTATAATAACCATGTAATGGTAATATACGTCCTACTGGCATTGATAATCGTGAACGGAAATAACTTTGTACACCTGGCAGCCGCGAAGGACGGCCAGTTAATAACAATACATCACATTGATAACAACTAATAATCTCTGATAACGCATCAAACGTTTTACAAATATTGTAATAATCACCACGAATAAATAAGTGATGAATACGTTTAAGGTCAATTTCCACATTTAGATCAAGCACAGAAAATTCAGGATTATTTAATGCTCGACTAATCGGTTCATTGATAAAATTCAGAACATGATCGGTCATCGCATTATTTTGCAGTAATTCACTAAATGTCATGTTATAAACATGCTGCTCAGCATGTAATGGATCATAAAGCTCATAAAGCTTTAATACATGCAAGCCTACTGGCGTAAACAGTTGTAAAGTTAATTGTTGGCGCAGTACTGCATCTTGTATTGATACCTGCTGAGAACCAATGATAGTAGATAAAATCGGATTAGGATCTGCAAGCCCAGCTTGTTTTAGCCCATTGTTTAGCGAAGATAAAACGGTATCTTGAATAATATCAAGTAAAATATCATCACCAGCGACTTTAAATCCATCACGAAAACGTTGTGTCGGAACAATGTAAGCATTACTGCCACTAAGCTGTTTATTAGCACCATAATCAAGTTCATAATCATTTATAACTAAATCAGTTGTGCCACCACCAATATCAACGGTCGCAATCGTTAATTTTTGTTTATTGGTTTTATCTGGTCTGACCATTGAAGCGATAAACTCTTCTGATCGACCATTATAATTGTTTTGGGTTTCATTAAAGAGATAGACCACTTGGCCACAGGTCGCTTCATCCCACTGAATGTAAATTTCAGGGATGTTTGGCCATATACTTTTTAATTGTTCAGGATCACTAAAATCTATATCATCGTCAGAACTATCCCAACCTAAACTTTTCCATACCAAACCGATAGCTTGATAAACACAGCTTTTAAAGATAGCTTGTTCTGGTTTTGGCATCGCTGGGGGAATAGTAAGAATAATTGAACGTAAATTACGAGGCGTTCTAGCGTGTTCAAGCTTATTACGCTGAGCAACACTATTTATTTGCATTAAAGCATGCATTAATACTTCACATAGCATAAATGTCATCAGTGAGCTACGTGAATATTTTGGATGAAACACAGGCATTTTACGATCAAATTCTTCCTCAATTTCATTACTGAGGACATGCAGTGCTTCACCATATTCATTAATTAAGCTAGAGAACGGCTCTGCCGTTGCAAAGGGTTCATGATCGCTCTTCACATAATGAGAATTGAATCGCCAACCTTGCTCATACTTCTCCTGATCCCACAAATAACGTTTTGGACTTGAAAGCCCCGTTGCACCTTCGTTCCCTTCACGACGACTAGCTAAACGACTGGCTTCTTTTCCAACTCGTACAATACTAGGCCAGCGGAAAGTATCACGTCGTCCACTTTGCAAAGAAAAGTGCTCTTTACCAAAGAAGGTTTGTGCAAATTCTACTCGGCTCTCAAACGGCTCATTATAGATATGTTCAGGTTGAGTTAAATCCCGAATTTCAAGCTCATAGCGACGATTTAAGCTATCTTTATCTTGAACGTGATCTTCAATTAGTATTCCACATGTTCTAGAATTACCAACATCTAAAATCATATCAACAGGAATTGATTTGACCACATCATCTCGATTATTTGAGACAATTTTGATTTTTGGTAACTGTAATGAATCAGCAAGCAAATTAAGAATATTTAAATAATGACCATAGTAAGCTTTATTATTTATTTCTAACTCAATATCATCTTTATGAATTTTTAGTCGCTCTGGTTGGGGCGCTAACTCTTGAAATAGATCAATTAACCAACTGGTGATCCACTTTTGCTCTAAGTACCAAGCAACTTGATCTGAACGATGAGCTAAACTAAAAACAGCTCCTGTTTTGACATCATTTTCAGTCGGCGCTAAATAAGCAACGTCCTGCATATTGCTGAAAATTTTTGTATCGAAGGCGAATGTAATGCGGTGTGTATTGCCATCAGCATCTTCACCTTCTGGAATACTAACAATTCGAACTCGACTCCAGTTATGCGGGCCTTTATCAAAACGCTCTGGTGGCATTGATCTTAAAACTGGCACAGGTAACCAAATGCCATCAAACAGTTTTAATGATTGGTCAACACTTATCTCTTGAGTTGGCGTAACAGCAAAAGAGAGATTATCCGGCGCAAAAAATTTACCACTATCGATATCTTCAATTAATCTAACTAGTGCTCCGCTTTCTGATGGATCAATAAAACAGCCATTAACTTTACTTCGCCATTTATTATCTTTCCAATCTATTTTTAATGCAAAATCAAGAAACTGAATTCCACTATTCATGATAAGTGTGACTTCTTGACCATAATTGCGTATTTCTGGAAGCATATACAAACCTATTGTTTTTTCATCGTAATTGGGAATGAAGTCCCGTTATCATAAACTCCCTGACAATCAGCTTGATTATTTTTGCCAGGTTTACACTGAATATTTGGTAATTTATATTTAGTATTATCACTACAAGTAGCTTCGGTATTACCCACAATATTTAAATTCGCGTTTTGAATCCCACTACCGACCTTACCAACACATTTGACGCCATCACTACGAGTAAGCGTCACTTCACCATTGCCTTGATTAAAATTATAACTTAATTGTAATGGTTTACCGGTTGCTTTATCTTGAATACCGGCTCCAACTGACCATTGGCCATTTAAAAAGTTCGTTGACCCTTGCTTTAATGCATCAGTAGGTAAAGCTAAATTTTGGGATTGATTAGCATTGGTATCAGGTGAATTACCTTGATTAGAAGTGTTAGCTTCAGAATTATTAACGACATCTGGTGGTGTCGTTTGAGCATTTTTATCCTCATTATTCTGACCATTTTGATCCACGTTTTTATCATCAGGCGAATTAGGATTATTCGGGGGATTATTATCTTCACTCCCTTTATTTCCTTGATCACCTTGATCACCGTTATTTCCTTTATCATCAGGATTATTTGCATCAGGAGGCGTAGGTTGAAGTGGATCTGTAACACCATTTGCAGTATTTTCTACTGTGTCATTTGGAGCAGCAGGTGGTACAGCTGAATTATCAACAGCAGCAGAATCGGTAGGAACTGCATTCACTGCATTAGGATCTACAGCAACAGTCCGATTTGATACGACACCATTAACCACACCAACAGGTCTGTTATCTATGATAACTTCTTTAGGTTTTTGCTCAGGATCCAGTTTATTATCCTCTGGTTTTTTGAGTTCTTCTGGTTTTTCTTCTTTCTTTTCATTGTTAACAACAGAAGGATTAACTTTATTATCTATTGAGATATTTGGATCTAAAGTTATACTTGGTTTTAACCAATAACCTTTTAACCACAGCAACGCTAACAATAGTAATAAAAGGAGTAATAATCCCAATAACCAAACCCACCAACGCTTCCACCAAGGCTTTTTAACAACAACAGGTATTTTTTGAGAAGGTGCGGGTGCTGTACTTCTAAAGGCCTCTAAACAATAAAATGGCGAAGTCGCTTGTGGTGTTTGCGGATTAACAAAGCCCCAAAAAGTAATAACGGGTTTGCCATTAACAATATAAACAAACTGATTGCTAGGAAAGCGTATCGCCATCAAATTAGGTTCAAGGCTATCTGCGCTTTGTTTAGGATCATAGATAAGCCGACTAAAAAGTAGTTGGTCACCTTCTAAATTGGGGTTTCTAGATAATTTTTGACCTAATTCGATAACTTTGTTTTCAAAATCTTTAAGCAAAACTAGGGCAGATTCTTTTTCTGATTCACTAGCCGATGTCCAAGGAACAATATCATATTCCCCATCAGGTGAGTCTGAATCGAAAGGGATATACCAATCAACAATATTACCCTGATCATTACGTTGTGGGATAGCTAAACAATCTGAGTATTGACGCCCTAATTTGACTCGAAACATTTCTCGAATTTGAGAAGCAACAAGATAAGCTGCTTTACCATCATGCCCGAGCATTTTAAAATCTTTTATATCACCACTTCTGAGTAATGTGTTTGCCATATATTTCCTGATATTCCTTTAAATTACTTATATTTTTTGTAATTATTATTTGACTAAATCAATTCTATCAGAAATAGCAAGTTGTTGTCATTGTTAACCCAAAAGATAATATGATTTTTTTGTCATATTTAATTCTTTATAATGATTTAAGTTATAAATATTCAACTAATTAATGACTAAATTGTTAAATTAGACCTCAAAAACCCCGTTCCTCAACTTTTTTTTGATTTTTCTTTTAAAAATTCTTCATCCGTTAACACTCGTAGTGGTTGCATATCACTTTCTCCTCTTATAACCAAAGAAGGATCAGAACGTAAACACGCACCTCCATAATGACCACCAACGGTGAAAGTACAAACTTGCAAATAACGATCATCAACTTTTGGCAAACACCATAATTCTTGATAAATATTTTCCTGTTTTGCAAATCGTCCAACAGTTTTATCCAACACTTGTTCATGACTACCAACTAACTCAATATCACTACCTCTTCGCCCGGCAATAGGCTTAATTGCGTAGCCTTTTTTGATTAAGTTGTCATTAAGTTCAAATGTAGATTCAAGCAAATAACGATGATTCGGAAATAGAGACCATAATACAGGTAAAATAGCTTTATTACTTGGGATTACAGTCCATAAAGGCTCAAAAACAGATACCTCAGGCCGCAGCAATACATCAATTAATCTAACCGCATTTTCAGGATGCCATGTTCGAATCGGCAATCCTGCTACTTGTGCTTCACTTTCTTGGCGTAATTGTTCAAGTACAGTTTCCCATGCCCACGTTTTCCAGACACAGGTAACTTGACGATCTTCATCATCAACTAAGCGTCCGCGTTTATCCCATCTTAACCCGGTTAGTCCTCGTAAAATTTTACTTTTAAATCCAGCTTGAGTCAGGGCCTTTTGCATAAATAGTGCATGATAATTTTCCTCATTGTCATTATCTTGCATAATGTGTACAAATGCTTTTGCGTCGCTATGCTTCCAACAACTAGCTAAAGCATTGAGTAATCCTGCACTCGGGTTTACCCCAACATTTAATTCGGCTTGGATTGCCCAATTTTCCAATATTTTTCCAGCTTCGGTATGACATGATGCAGAATCAGCATTGTATTCATAAACTTTAAAGCCTCTCTCATCCATACAAAAATCTAATCGGCCGGTGATCATTTGATAACGTCGTTGCTGCCAAGATAACCGAAGTCTAGGCCAAAGAATTTCAGGAATATTGAAATTGCATAATAAATTGTCATCTTTTAATACTTTATCTGTAGCATGTAAATACATTAAATGAAGTTCATTTGTGGCACGAATAAGTTCCTGTTCTGCACTTTCAGAAATAGTGAAATAGCGATATTGATCATCATGACTAATAGCATGGCCAGTTGCTGACACATAAGCGCTTTCTAACGGATCGTTTTCGTTTAGCCATTTGCCATCAAATTGGCCATGATTTTCAATGTGTACGCTGTGGATATCGAGTAAGTGCTTATTAACTTCAGGTTGTGGTAGGCTATAAAGTGTATTATCTGTTTGAATCATCCAACCTAAAATTTTGGTATCATCAAAAGTATCATGTAAATAAAAACCATCATCAGATACGGTCATCTCCAACTCACGCGTCCATTGCTGACCAATAGGAAGTCGGGTATGGATAACATTTTGTTCCGCAATTCGAATTTTATTATCAAAAACTTCAGTAACAATAGCAACATGGCCTGTTCTATCAAATATACCGCCATCATCCCATATTAATAATGCTCCTGCTTCTGGCATTTTTTTACTGCCGTTAGCAAATGCTTGTAATGGTAAAATTGCTTCATTGATAACCTGGCGAAGAAACCTTAATGAGAAAATTTCATGTGCCATGCCAACATCAGTAAAAACAATACCATAATTTAAAAATAAAAATCTTCTGGCAAATTCAACACATTGCCACTTGTACCCCATATACTCATGACCAGAATAGCTTCGAAATGAAGCATCATTAGGAAATTGTTCAGGATCTAATGTTTCATAATCAGATGAATAAATTGCGACACCACCTGGTGCATAACCAAGTAATGTACCAAAAGGTTCTTTATTAGCGGATTGGGATGACATGTTATTTTAGCCTTTTAGAATAATAGTAAGGTAGGTTTTACTAAGCTATGTTAGAATTTGCTTATCATAGATCAAATTATAAGCTTTAAAAAGTGATGTTTATGGCTTGAAGAATAATAAATTGACTATATATATTAGCAAAAGTTAGTAGTTATATTGATAAAACGAGAAAAAGACTATTATGCAACAAACAAAATTAAATGAATTATTAGATTTCCCTTGTTCTTTCACTTATAAAGTAATGGGTGAAGCAAAACCTGAATTAGTTGATAAAGTGGTATCAGTTATTCAGCGCCATGCGCCTGGAGATTATACACCGTCGATTAAACCAAGTAGTAAAGGTAATTATCATTCTGTTTCAATTACGATTAATGCAACACATATTGATCAGGTGGAAAGTTTATACAAAGAATTAGGTGAAATAGATATAGTGAGAATGGTTTTATAATTCTTTACTTTTTGGTAATTTTTTGCACAAAATAAGAGTCTTATAGTTGTAAATATGAGGCTCTTATATGAAACCAGAAACAATTGTTTTGCACGCAGGCTATACTCCTGAACCAACCACTCACTCCGTCGCTGTTCCCATATATCAAACGACATCTTATGCTTTTGATGACACACAACATGGTGCCGATTTATTCGATTTAAAAGTCGCGGGGAACATTTATACTCGAATAACAAATCCAACAAATGCAGTACTTGAAGCACGTGTTGCTGCTCTTGAAGGTGGTATAGGCGCTCTTGCGGTAGCATCTGGTATGGCTGCTATTACTTACGCAATACAAGCCATCACATTTGCTGGAGAAAATATTGTTTCAGTGTCTAAACTTTATGGTGGCACATATAATTTACTTGCTCATACATTACCTAATTTTGGTATTACAACTAAATTTGCACCACACAATGACCTAAACGCTATCGAAAACCAAATTGATGACAAAACTAAAGCCATATACTGTGAAAGTATAGGTAATCCGGCTGGTAACCTTGTTGATTTGACTGCACTTGCTGATATTGCCCATCGGCATGGTATACCATTAATTGTTGATAATACAGTTGCCAGCCCTGCCCTTTGTCGACCATTTGAATTTGGCGCTGATATAGTTGTACATTCATTGACTAAATATATCGGTGGACATGGCAATAGTTTAGGTGGAATGATAGTTGATTCGGGTAAATTTCGTTGGAAAGATCATGCCGATAAGTATCCTATGTTAAACCAACCAGACCCTTCTTATCATGGCGTTTCTTATACTGAAAGCTTTGGTGATGCAGCTTATATTGCACGTTGTCGAGTAATACCTCTTAGAAATATGGGAGCAGCTTTATCGCCATTTAATACGTTCTTATTATTGCAAGGCCTTGAAACACTCTCTTTACGTATTGAACGTCACTGCCAAAATACACTTAAAGTTGCCAAGTATTTGGCTTCACACCCTCAAGTTGAGTGGGTCAATTATGCAGGGCTTATTGATCATCCAGAACATCATCTAGCCGTAAAACAAATGGATAATGGATTACCTGCCGGTATTTTGTCTTTTGGTATTAAGGGTGGAAAACTAGCTGGTGCAAAATTTATTGATGCCTTAAAATTGATTATTCGTTTAGTCAATATTGGCGATACGCGTTCATTAGCTTGTCACCCAGCATCAACTACGCATAGGCAACTCAATGATGAAGAATTGCAAAAAGCTGGTGTAAGCCAAGAAATGATACGTTTATCAATTGGTATTGAACATATCGATGATATTATTGAAGATTTAGAGCAAGCACTTAACTCAGCTAAATAATAAATTTGATAATATGAGGGATGGGTATCATCCCTCTTTTTAAAAATTAACCTAAAATTTTAGTTAATTCATTAGTCACATCTGAAACGGCTTGTGTTCCATCAATGCGGTAATATTTAGTTCGCCCTTCTTTCGCTTCATGTTGATAATAGTTAACTAAAGGTTTAGTTAAATCATGATATTCAACAAGACGTTTACGAACAATCTCTTCATTATCATCTTTACGGATAGTCAATGGTTCACCCGTTACGTCATCAATATTTTCCACTTTCGGCGGATTATGACGAATATGATATACACGTCCTGAACCAGCATGAATACGGCGACCACTCATACGATCAATAATAACTTCATCAGGTACATCAAATTCAAGCACATAATCTACATTAATTCCGGCTTCTTTCATTGCATCCGCTTGTGGAACTGTGCGAGGAAAACCATCTAATAAAAAGCCTTTTTCACAGTCGCTTTGTGCAATACGCTCTTTAACTAAAGCAATAACTAACTCATCAGTAACAAGCTTACCATTATCCATAAGCTCTTTTGCTTGTAGACCTAGTGGGCTACCTGCTTTTACCGCTGCACGCAACATATCACCCGTTGAAATTTGGGGAATGCCATATTTTTGCATAATAAATTGAGCTTGAGTTCCTTTTCCTGCCCCTGGTGCGCCTAACAAAATAATTCGCATAAAATAACCTCTTATGGCTTTAAATATAAATTTCTATTCTGGTAAATAATGAAATATCACTTTACTGCTGGAGATTAAGCCATCAGTGTGACAAATGTAGTTTATAGCACCACAACCTTTAACTATTTGAGCACTTTGCTGACAAATTGGACAGATATACTGTTCTAGATAATGTTGCTTGCAATGAGGACAGTCATAATGTTGTGGCGACACAATGTCCATTTTATTATGGCATTTCGGACAAATACCTTCTTGCCCCTCATCAATACTCTTTTTTGTTGTCATACGTTATTTACGCCCCCGTACATGTTTCATTAATCGACGACGTTTACGTTGTTGGGAAGCCGTCAAACTATTTTTTCGGCCTTCAAATGGATTTGCGCCTTCTTTAAATTGAATTCGTATTGGTGATCCCATAATTTTTAATGAGCGTCTAAAATAATTCATTAAATAGCGTTTATAAGAATCAGGTAAATCTTCAACCTGATTACCATGAATAACAACAATTGGTGGGTTGTATCCACCTGCATGAGCATATTTTAATTTTACTCGACGCCCTCTCACTAATGGTGGCTGATGGTCATCTTGTGCCATTTGCATGATTTTGGTTAATAATGCAGTATTAACACGACGTGTCGCACAATCATATGCTTCTTGGATCGAGTCAAATAAGTTTCCTACACCACTGCCATGAAGTGCAGATATAAAATGTAAACGAGCAAAATCGATAAAATCAAGCCGATCATCTAACGTCGTTTTTACTTGCTCTTTGATATCTTGTGATAAACCATCCCACTTATTGACTGCAATAACAAGTGAGCGCCCACTATTAATAATGAAACCAAGCAAGGACAAATCTTGATCAGATATGCCTTCTCGGGCATCTATTACTAAAATAACAACATTAGCATCTTCTATCGCTTGCAGGGTTTTAATAACAGAGAATTTTTCAACGGTTTCTGTTACTTTACCTCGTTTACGAACTCCCGCTGTATCTATCAAGATATATTCACGATCATCACGCGTCATGGGGATATAAATACTATCGCGTGTTGTGCCGGGCATATCATAAACGACAACCCTCTCCTCACCTAAAATTCGATTAGTTAGTGTTGACTTACCTACATTTGGTCTTCCAACAATAGCAACTTTGATTGGCTGGTTGATGAGTGAGTCAGCTTCATCTTCAATGTCATCATAAGATTCAGGAAGCTCTTCATCTTCTGAATCATTTGATATGATTTCATGCTGATCATCTTCAAAATGGAAAATAGGATCGAGTACAGTTTCAATTAAAACATTTACACCACGACCATGGCTTGCTGCAATCGGATGAATGTCCCCTAATCCTAAACTATAAAAATCAGATATTGCGCTATCTGCATCAATACCATCAATTTTATTAGCAACTAAAAATGTTGCTTTTTCACGAGCGCGAAGATGCTTAGCAATTGCATGATCAGCAGGCATAGCACCAGCTCTTGCATCAACTAAAAAAAGGACAATGTCTGCTTCTTCAATTGCTTGTAGGGATTGTTCCGCCATAAAGCTTTCAACCCCATCTTCGGTGCCATCAATACCACCAGTATCAATGACTATATATTCATGCCCTTTGATTTCTGCTCGTCCGTATTTACGGTCACGAGTTAATCCCGGAAAATCAGCTACTAAGGCGTCTCGAGTTCGAGTTAATCGATTGAATAAAGTCGACTTTCCTACATTCGGACGACCAACTAGTGCGACAACAGGTACCATATTTTTTCTCTAATTACCTTAATTTTTTGTGAATGCGTAAATATCACCATTTTTAGCTTGGACAATAACTTTATTGTCGACAACTAATGGTTTCGAAATCAATCCACTACTACTAACTTGTGTTTTAGCAACGACTTCACCGTTATCTTTACTTAACCAATATAGATAACCTTCAAAATCACCAAGAACAATATAGTTTTCATATAAAACAGGATCGGTTAATTGACGATGTAACAAATCAGCTTGAGTCCATAGTACTGTACCACCATTTTTGCTGACGGCTTGTACATTATCATCTTGATCTACAACAAATAAATGTTGACTATCAACTGCAAAACTATGCGTTGACCCCATCTCTTTACGCCATACAATCTGACCATTACTTAAATCAAGTGCTACAACATTACCATTGTACCCAATTGCATAAGCTAAATTACCTTCGATAACAGGGGTTGAATCAACATCATTCAATTTTGCAATTTCAGTTGATCCACTAGGTTGTGAAATACGTTGTTGCCAAATCAGTTGTCCATCGTTTAAGTAGTAAGCATTTACATGACCAGTGTCATCACCAAGTATTGCTGCACCATGTGCAATTGTTGGGGTGGAATTACCTCTTAATGAAAGAGGTGGAACCTCAAGCATTACATCCCATACATCCTCACCGGTATTACGATTCAAAGCTTGTAAATTACCACTTGCGGTATAAACAATGAGTTTATCTTCTGAAGAAATAGGACGAGCAAGTACTTCGCCTTTTACTGGTTTTTCCCAAATAACATTACCATCATTACGATCTAAAGCATATACAACAGCACGTTCACTACCAACATATACATTTTTATCATCAGCACTTACACCGCCAGAAAATAGCGCTGTTTTGCTGCTAAATAATGTACTTTTTGATAAATTTTTATCCCATATTGTATGACCATTTAATAGATCAATAGCTTTAACTTGTCCGCTTCGGCTAGCAGCATAAATAGCATTATCATAATTAATAGGACCTAATAATGAATAAATATGTGTATTGCCTGATGTACTATTTCGCCATACTTCTTTTATTGAAAATTGGTTACTTACTTTCGGCGAAGGTGATACTTGTACTATCTCTTCTTCTCCACCAAACAATGAACATCCAGCAAGTGAAAACATAAAAACACTAATAGAAAGACATTTTGTTAACTTCATTGTATAAACCCTTATATCAGGATAAATTAATTTTTATTTTCTTGCGCTGCATTTACGTTAGCTTCTGCTTCTTGCTTTGCTTTATCTTTGGCGGCTTGAGCTTCTTGTTCAGCTTGTTGCTTATCTTTAAGATATTGAGCCTGATTTAACTTCATTTTGATATTTTTATCTAACTGTTCTGTAGGCAATGAAGCTTTAGAATAATTTTCCCCTGATTGATCAGCTGGAGCAGGAGCTAATGCAACATTATAAGCCGCAACAGCTTCAGCATAATTATTCAATTTCATATAGGCATCACCACGAATATCATTAACTACAGGTACCCAACTTTTTTCAGTTACCTTATTTAAGGTCGCTAAAACATCCTGATAACGTTCAAGTTGATATTGTATTTTTGCAATACGAATATAACTGATTGATTTAATAACTTCTGAATCAGTTTTACTTAATGAATCAGTGAGTAACTTTTCAGCTTTTGGATAATCTTTCAATTCTTCAACGTAAAATTTAGCTGCTTTTAAATTAGCAAAAACACTATAAATAGTATTATCACTCTCCGCGAAAGAGACTAATTCATTTACTGAATCTGGATTATTTTTGTCTAAATTAGCTATTAATTGTTCATACCGTTCGGAAGATTCAATCGTTTTTTCTAATTTGTAAGATTGCCAGTAACGCCAGCCATAAAAAGCTAGTAATCCAATTACTATAACTGCAACAATGATTTTCCACGTTTTAGCAAGAAATTCTTTTATCTCTGAAACTTGTTCTTCGCCAGATAATTGATAACTCACGTTTTTCTCCTATTTTCCTTAACTTACAATATTGCCAAACACGTTTGAACAATCTCTTTTTGTGCAACTTCAACTTGTTCGCCTGTTTGTAAATTTTTAATTGTTACTGTTTGATTGGCAATTTCATTTTCGCCAATGATTACAGCTATTTTAGCACCTAATTTGTCAGCTTTGGCAAATTGTTTCTTAAAATTACTACTACCGTAATTTGTAACAATTCTTCTATCAGGTAAACCATCACGTAATGTTTCCGCCGTTCTTTGTGCAGCAGATATTGTTTGCTCATCACCAGAAGATATCATATAAATATCAATCGAGTTGTCACGATTTAAAGAAGGGTTAACCGCTTGTACAAGCAATACTAAACGCTCAACTCCCATGGCAAAACCTACAGCAGGGGTTGGTTGTCCACCAAGCTGACTAACAAGCCCATCATAGCGTCCTCCACCACACACGGTACCTTGAGCACCTAAACTGGTAGTAACCCATTCAAAAACAGTTCGATTATAATAATCTAAACCACGAACTAATCTTTGATTAATATTATATTTTATTCCTGCGTTGTCCAATAAATGACATAACCCATCAAAATGATTTTTAGATTCTTCATCTAAATAATCAAATAATTTTGGCGCCTGATTAAGCAATTCTTGTACAACAGGATTTTTTGAATCTAACACACGTAATGGATTAGTATACATTCTACGTAAACAGTCTTCATCTAATTTATCTTTATGTTGTTCTAAGAAGCTAACTAACGCGTTACGGTAATTGGATCTAGCTTCAACTGAGCCAATTGAATTGAGTTCAAGTGTAGTATGCTTTTCAATACCAAGAGCTTTCCAAAAACGAGCGGTTAATAATATAAGCTCTGCATCAATATTCGGTCCTTCAAGGCCAAATACTTCAACACCAAATTGGTGGAATTGGCGATAACGCCCTTTTTGAGGTTTTTCATAACGAAATGCAGGCCCTAAATACCATAAGCGCTGCTCTTGATTATAAAACAGACCATGTTCAATTCCTGCACGAACACAACCTGCTGTAATTTCTGGGCGTAGAGTGAGACTTTCATCATTACGGTCGTTGAAAGTATACATTTCTTTTTCAACGATATCTGTCACTTCACCAACTGCTCGTTTAAATAATCCAGTATCTTCAACAATTGGGGTTCTAATTTCATTATAACCGTAACTATTTAGCACACCTTTGACAATTTTTTCAATTTGTTGCCATGTTGCACTATCACTCGGGAGTAAATCATTCATTCCCCGTATTGATTGGATTTTTTTTTCAGTCATATTTTTATTCGCTATCTAATAAGATTATAGTTCAGTGGTTGCTATTCTATTTTTCAAAATTAAGGCTTTAGCCCGTATTTTAGCTTCCAACTCATCTATCATTTTTTCATTATCTATACGCCCTATGCGCACACCATCTTCATAAAAACCGCTTTTATTGTGCCCACCAGCAACACCCATTGTGGAAGCTAATGCTTCACCTGGACCATTAACAACACAGCCAATAATAGAGACATCCATCGGTGTTATAATATCTTCAAGTCGTTGCTCTAGCGTATTAACGGTACTAATTACATCAAATTCTTGTCTTGAACAAGTTGGACAAGCAATGAAATTAATCCCTCTAGATCGGATACGTAAAGATTTCAAAATATCAAATCCAACTTTGACTTCTTCCGTCGGATCGGCAGCAAGTGAAACTCTTAATGTATCGCCGATACCTTCAGATAGCAATAAACCGAGCCCAATTGCTGATTTTACAGCACCTGTACGAATGCCTCCGGCTTCAGTTATTCCTAGATGTAAAGGCTGCTTAATTTGTTTTGCCAATAATCGATACGAATCAACTGCGGTAAAAACATCTGACGCCTTAACACTTACCTTAAATTGATCAAAATCAAGCCTATCAAGAATATCTACATGGCGCATCGCAGACTCAACTATCGCTTCTGGTGTTGGTTCACCATACTTTTCTTGGATATCTTTTTCTAGCGAACCTGAATTAACACCAATACGTATTGGAATATTTTTATCTTTAGCACAATCAACTACTGAACGAATTCTCGATTCATTACCAATATTACCAGGATTAATCCTTAAACAATTAACACCATATTCAGCAACTTTTAAAGCTATTCGATAATCAAAATGAATATCGGCAATCAAGGGAACTTTTACTTGTTGCTTAATAAATTTAAATGCTTCAGCAGCATCCATCGTTGGAATAGAAACGCGCACAATATCAACACCAACACGCTCAAGCGTTTGGATTTGAGCTACTGTTTTCTCTACATCTGTTGTTCGTGTATTGGTCATGGATTGGACAGCAATAGGAGCTCCACCTCCAATGGGCACATCACCGACATAAATTCGGGTAGATTCTCTCCTAACAATTGGTGATTCTTGATGACTCATAAGATGCCTAATCACATTACAAAATAACTAGGTCGCGATCTTAACAAGATTTGGGGCAAATGTCTGTATGTGAATTCGAAAATTTGCTAACTGTTAACGCGATCAGAAGCCCCAGGAGAAATATAATGGCTAACTTCAACGTAATTATTTTTGTTTTGACAGGTAGCGTAATATAATCCAATACCTAATAACAAAATAAAAATGAATAAAGTAATAAAGATAATCTTTTTACTATGACTTTTTTTATTATCTATTGATTCGAGTTTGAAAGGTTGTTTTACTGAATATTGCTTTGCTAATGCCTCAAGATAAGGTTGATATTCTTCACTAGGTAAACCAACAATTTTTGCATAGTTTTGAATATAGCTTTTAACAAGAACATAAGGGGCATGGACTAACTGATTATTTTCTATTTCTGAAATAACTTGAGTTCTAACATGAATTTGAGCAGAAATATCTTTTTGGGTTAAGCCCTTGTTATCCCTTAAATCGGAAAGAATCTTACCCAACGTAATATTATTTTCCATCATTTTCTCTTATTTTGCCTTCCATTAGTTTACACAACTTTAACTTATTTTTACATAATTTTATATATTTTTACATATTTCAAAAATTAATCAATCCTTTTTGCATTAAACCACTGTTTTGGCGTCTCAATTTCATTTTGTGCAGCGACTAATTGTAATTCATATTCATTTTGTTTTAATGTTTCAAGCATAACAGCATAAACTGCAGAGGTAGTATGTTCGAAAGCTTCGACCATTGATTTACCAAGCATTATATTTGCTAAAAATAGCCCGCTAGTCACATCGCCAACACCTACTGGTTGCTTAACACCAAAATCGACTAAGGGACGATCAATATGCCAAGCTTCATCCATAGTTACAAGCAACATTTCAAAACGATCTTTTTGATAACCTGCTCGACTTAAGTGTTTAACTAATAAAACTTTAGGCCCTTTTTGACAAATTGAGCGACAAGCTAAAATTGCTTCATTAACATTACTGATTGGTTGTTTACCATTAAGTTCCTCTAGCTCTAAGATATTTGGAGCCATCATATCTGCAATAGGCAAAGCGGTATTACATAAAAATTCGGATACACCTGGCGCAACAAAACAACCTTTTTCAGGATGTCCCATTACCGGATCACAAAGATAAATTGCTTCAGGATTTACTGCCTTTACTTTCTTAACTATGTCGATGATTGCATTACCTTGCTCTGGAGATCCCATATACCCACTTAATACAGCATTACATCGGTCTAATTCCCCAATAGCATTAATTCCTTCAGCAATATCTACCAAATGAGATGCTGACATTACCGATCCAGTCCATTGACGATACTGGGTATGATTTGAAAATTGAACCGTATTTAGAGGCCAAACATTCACACCCAAACGACGCATTGGAAATACAGCTGCACTATTACCTGCATGACCAAATACAACATGAGACTGAATCGATAAAATATTTTTCATGAAATCATCTCCAAATGAGTAAGCAGTAGTATTTTTTACCTCGACGCAATAATGTATAACGATTAAAGAGTTTATCACTACTAGAAAAACGATAATCTGTTGTGGAATTACGTTCACCATTAACAGAAATAGCATTTGATTCAATCATTGTTCTTGCCTGACCTCTTGAAGGTGCAAAATCTGCATTAACGATTGCTTGTTGCAAATCTAGCTCTTCTTCAACAGCCAATGTAGGCATACCATCTTGAGCTAACTGCTCAAAATCAGCTTCAGATAAGTCAGTTAACTTACCAGAAAATAAACTTTCAGTGATACGTTTCGCTGCGGTTAAGCCATCTTCGCCATGAACTAAACGAGTAACTTGCTCAGCAAGTACATATTGAGCTCTAGGGGCTAAGCCACTATTCTTATCCTCTTCTTCCAATGCATCAATTTCTTCCAATGACATGAATGTAAAGAATTTAAGGAAACGATAAACATCGGCATCAGCAGTATTAATCCAAAATTGATAAAATTTATACGGGCTGGTTTTTTTAGGATCTAACCATACTGCACCGCTTTCAGTTTTACCAAATTTGGTTCCGTCCGATTTAGTAATTAATGGTACGGTTAAACCATAAACTTGTTTTTGATGTAAACGACGAGTTAAATCGATACCTGCGGTAATATTACCCCATTGATCAGAACCACCTATCTGTAACACGACATTATGTGCTTTGTTTAGGCTTGCAAAATCATAAGATTGTAACAAGCTATAAGAAAACTCAGTAAATGAAATACCTGACTCATCGCGGTCAATACGTTGCTTAACAGATTCTTTATTAATCATTGAATTGACGGAAAAATATTTACCAATGTCCCGTAAAAAAGATAAAACATTCATGCCACCAAACCAATCATAGTTATTGGCTACAATAGCTGCATTATCACCACATTCAAAATCCAAAAACGGCGATACTTGTTGTTTGATTTTCTCACTCCATTCAATAACAGTATCTTCAGTGTTAAGCTTACGTTCAACTGCTTTGAAGCTTGGATCCCCAATTAGTCCTGTTGCACCACCAACTAATGCAATTGGTTTATGACCAGCCAATTGAAAACGTTTTAAACAAAGTAATGGAACTAAATGACCAAGATGCAAACTGTCAGCTGTTGGATCAAAACCACAATATAGCGCAATAGGATTTTTTTCGATTAATTCCATTAGCGCGTTTTCATCAGTAAGTTGAGCAATAAGCCCACGCTCTTGCAGTTGTTTGATCACATTTTTTGTCATGATATTTTACCTATTAACGTTTCTATTCTATTTAATTACATTTATTTATTATGATATCTTTTATACGCTTGTTCAAAATGATCTTCGACTATTTCATTTGGTTTTTTGTCTAATAAACTAAAAATAACTATTGCTATTGACGCAAATAAAAAACCTGGAATCAAGGAATACAAATTAAACCAATTGAAATTTATCCAAAGTAAAACGGTAATTGCTCCCGTTATCATTCCTGCTAGTGCACCATTGCGAGTCATTCGAGCCCAGAAAACCGAAAATACAACAATAGGGCCAAATGCCGCTCCAAATCCTGCCCAAGCATGACTGACTAAATCAAGCACACTGTTATTTGGGTTTATTGCGAGTAAAATAGCAATAACTGAAACTAATAAGACCATAACACGCCCAACCCAAACTAATTCTCGTTGTTTAGCCTTTGGTCTGATAAATGCTCGATAGAAATCTTCAGTTAATGCACTTGAACAAACTAATAATTGGCAACTTAGGGTACTCATTACTGCAGCTAAGATAGCTGCAAGCAAAATACCTGCAATCCACGGATTAAAAAGTAATTTAGATAATTCGATGAAAATACGTTCATGCTTACCATCATCAATTAAATACGCTAAATTTGGATTGTTAGCAAAAAAAGCTATACCAAAGAAACCAACTGTAATAGCACCGGCTAAACACAAAATCATCCATGTCATACTAATTCGACGAGCGTTTTTCATTACTTCGTGTGAATCAGCAGCCATAAACCTTGCTAAAATATGGGGCTGACCAAAATAACCAAGTCCCCATCCTAATAAAGAGATAATGGCAATAAAATCCATATGTGAAAAGATGTTTGTGTAATCGGGATTTAATGATTGAATATTAGCCAACGCATCTGAAAAACCCCCAGCATTTATCATAACCATGATTGGGGTTAAAATTAATGCAAACATCATTAAACTAGCTTGAATAGTATCTGTCCAGCTGACCGCTAAAAAACCACCGATAAAAGTATAAGCAATGGTTGCACCTGCACCAGCAAGCATAGCCCAGCCATAACTAAGGCCAAATGTACTTTCAAATAATTTAGCGCCAGCAACTACACCAGAAGCACAATAAATTGTGAAAAAAATTAAAATTATTACTGCCGAAATAATTCTTAGTAATGAGCTGTTATCATCAAATCGACGAGAAAAATAATCAGGTAAAGTTAATGAATTATGATTTATTTCAGTAAAAACTCTTAGCCTACCCGCAATAAGAAGCCAATTTAAATAAGCTCCAATTATTAAACCTATTGCAATCCAACTTTGTGAAATACCAAATAAAAAGACTGCACCCGGCAATCCCATTAATAACCAACCACTCATATCTGAAGCACCAGCAGAAAGTGCAGTCACTACACTACCGATACGTCGCCCACCTAATATGTAATCACCAAAATTTCGCGTTGCACGGAATGCAAAAAAACCGATAGCAATCATTCCTAATATGTAAACAGCAAAGGTGACAATCATTGGTAATGACATTTTTATAATAAACCTTGAATGATGAAATTAAAAAATAGTTGGCTAGCTTACCACAAAAAGCCAATGCTAAAAAGCAGGTGATTTCTGCAGATAAATGTTAAATAAAAAAGAAAAAACAATTCAAAAGTAAAAATATTTTATTATTTTCCAATAGATAGATTTTTAATAGTCTTAACTTTTATAAAAACTCAATAGATCCTACGGTTAAATCTAAAATAAAAGTATATAATATTAATTAACCATCTTATGTTTATAATATATTGTGAAACAATCAACACGAATACAAATTTTAGAAAGACTAAAAGATCATATTAAAGATCCTACAACCGAATTGGTGTATCAAACACCGTTCGAGCTACTTATTGCCGTTGTACTTTCAGCCCAAGCTACAGATGTTAGTGTTAATAAAGCTACAAAACCGTTATTTGCGATTGCAAACACTGCAGAGCAAATTTTAGCGTTAGGCGTCGATAAATTAAAAGATTATATTCGCACAATAGGTTTATATAATAGTAAAGCTGAAAACATTATTAAAACTTGTCAGATTTTGGTTGATAAATATCAAGGACAAGTCCCCGAAAACTTTGATTCATTAATTGCGCTACCTGGTGTGGGTAGAAAAACAGCCAACGTTGTGTTAAATACAGCTTTCGGCTGGCCAACTATTGCGGTCGATACACATATATTTAGGGTAAGTAATCGAACTGGTTTTGCTCCAGGTAAAACCGTTGAAGCAGTTGAAGAGAAGTTACTAAAAGTGGTACCAAAGGAGTACAAAATAAATTGTCACCATTGGTTAATATTACATGGTAGATATACGTGTATTGCTAGAAAACCTCGTTGTGGATCTTGTGTTATTGAAGATTTGTGTGAATTTAAAGAAAAAGTTTATCCAGAGTGAGAATCAATGTCGAATAAATTTATATTAGATCATGAAGACATAGACTTGTTTAAAAATAGTATTGGTAAAACCAAACAGCTCAAACAAGATACTGTGATTCATAAACCTCAAAAACGATCTCAAAAGCTAATAGAAAATCAAAAAATTCAACATGAAAAAGTAAATAATGAATTTTACTTTTCTGATGATTACCAACCTCTATTACAAGAAGATCCGATTCGTTATAGTCGTGAAAACTCAGATCCTAATGAATTGAAAAAATTACGACGTGGATTTTATGCACCTGAATTCTTTTTAGATTTACATGGATTAACTCTGCAAGAAGCGAAAAAAGAAATAGCAGCATTAATCGCCGTTTGTTTAAAAGAAAATGCCAATTGCGCTTGCATCATGTATGGGCACGGTAAAAACATATTAAAAAAACAAACCCCAATGTGGTTAGCCCAGCATCCTAATATCATTTGTTTTCATCAAGCACCGAAAGAATTTGGCGGCAGTGCAGCATTACTTATTTTATTTGATACCATCAATAACTAAAAAATAAATTTTAAATATATAAGGAATAAAAAAATGAAATTATTAAAAAAAATAAAACATGTTTATTTATTTCTAATACTTGCTATCTTTATAACTGCATGTGGCGGACTTGATGCAATTCCTTCAGAAAAAAGTAACTATATTGGCAAATGGCAAGGTGAATATATGGTGATAACTATCACTAAAGACGCCAAAGTTATTTACAATTATAAAAAAGATGGGGTAACTAAAAGCGTTGAAGGGCCGATACAAGAATTTATTGGTGATGATTTTAAAGTAGGGGTTTTAGGTTTAAATTCTTTATTCAAAGTAAGTAAGCCTCCTTATTTTGAGGACGGTCAATGGAAAATGGTCATTGATGATCAATTAGTTATCAAAACATCGTATTTTTAATCACTTTAAAATAAAAAAGCCAGCATAGTTGCGCTAGGCTGGCAAACATTGGAAGCAATGTGAGCAATGTCATACTTTTTCAGAAGTCTTGCGACGCTCTAATCAAGTACATCTTAATGATAATAATTCTCATTATTAAAAGCAAGCGTTTTTTTTGACTTTTTTCAAAAAATAAAAGAAAAATGTAAACCACCAATTTTTTTTAATATGAAATCATTGTGTTAGCTTTAGAATAATAGAGAATAATAGAGAATAATAGAGAGGAATACAGGGCTATGTCACCCTGTATTTTTGTAATGGTGATTTTTTAGTTGATAATTTGAAATGATAAGTTTAACTTATTTTAGGTTATTACTATTTTTGATAGATAAATTCAACCCCTTCTTCGTCACTGTCATCCCAATCATCAAAATCATCGTCATCAAAAGCCTCATCCATCGCTTGTTGGTGATAATCATCCCACATAAATTCAACTTTTTCTGCTGCCGTTTCTGCTTCTTCTGCTTCACGAGGATGCGCATTCATGTAGTCCATTAGATCCCAACATAAAGCTTTTACCCCTTCATGATTAACTGCTGAAATCACATAATATTTATCATTCCAGTCGAGTGCTTTTGCAATTTCTGCTGCACATTTGGCACTTTCTTCTTCACCCAATACATCCATTTTATTGAAAACTAACAAGCGCGGTTTATTGGCTAATTTTTCACTATATTGGTGAAGTTCTTGAATAATAACTTTAGCATTTTCAATTGGATCTGATTCATCGATTGGAGCAATATCAATTAGATGAACTAAAATCCTACAGCGTTCTAAGTGTTTTAAAAAACGAATACCAAGTCCTGCGCCATCCGATGCGCCTTCAATCAACCCTGGAATATCAGCAACAACAAAACTCTGCTCATTATCCATTCTAACTACCCCTAAACTAGGTACTAAAGTTGTAAATGGATAATCAGCGACTTTCGGTTTTGCTGCTGAAACTGAACGAATAAACGTTGATTTACCTGCATTAGGCAAACCTAACATACCAACATCAGCTAATAGTAAAAGTTCTAGTAGCACATCACGTTTTTCACCCGGTGTACCATCAGTCTTTTGTCTTGGAGCTCGATTCACTGATGATTTAAAACGTGCGTTACCAAGCCCATGAAAACCACCTTTAGCCACAAGGACTTTTTGTTGATGATGAGTTAGATCACCAATAATTTCACCAGTATATTTGTCAGTGATACGAGTCCCAACAGGTACTTTAACGGTAATATCTTTACCTCGCTTGCCGGTACAATCAGAACCTTGTCCATTTTGACCACGTTCAGCGCGATAGTTCTTTTCAAATTGAAAATCCACGAGTGTGTTTAGATTTTCATCGGCAATAAAAAATACATCGCCACCATCTCCACCATCGCCACCATCAGGACCACCTTTAGGTATATATTTTTCACGACGGAAACCAACACAACCATTGCCACCGTCACCAGCTTCCACTCGAATTGAAGCTTCATCTACAAATTTCATTATTTGTCCTCTTTTTTCGGTTAATCAGCCAGCCCTTTCTAGGTTGCCATAAATGATGTCCAACTGTTGCAAACATTGCACCTGCTACAACAGATACCGCGCCAATATAACCTATAATATTTAAATATTGCATTACAAACTTTTCTGGCCATAGTAAAGCAAATAAATCTGAGAAAATCAGTGCAAAAAGTGGTGTCAGTGTTGTTATAGCACTTACTTGCGCAGCTTGCCAACGCTCCATTGCCATAACTAAAGCACCATAAGCAATAATGGTATTTAAACCACAAAAAATAATTGCAAACAATTGACTAAAATCAGCATTAGCAATTTTAGTCGGTGATGCTAGAGGCCATAAAAAGATACTACATATAAGATAAATCAACCAAAGTAGCTGCTCTGCTCTTAATTTTCTTAATAATACTTTTTGCGCTAATGCATAACATGCCCATGATATAGAGGCTAATAAGGCCAGCCACACACCTATACCATATGAAGACATATTGGCAAAGAGATCTGCTAGATTTTCATTAAAAAATAGCGCTAAACCAATTAACAATATAGTAATACCAATAATTTGTGTTGGTCTTAATTTCTCTTTGAAAATAAAAGCACTAGAAATCATAAATATGACAATGCCAGTTTGTCCAACAACTTGAGCTGTAGTTGCAGATAAATACTGAACAGCTGTAGCAAAAAGCGCAAAATTACCTAATAAACCAAATCCGGCAATCATTAATAGAATAAAACGGCGTCGTTTTTTAAACATCATCAAATTAGGAAATTGTTTTTTATAAGCCAACCAAAGCGTTATACCTACTGCTGATATACTTAAGCGTGACCAAGCTAACGTTAATGGATCAATAACAACTAATGCATATTTCATAGCAATTGGCACGAGTCCCCACATCACTGACGTCAACATGGCTAGCGCAAAACCTAATTTAACATTTTGCTGTTTTATCATAATGAATTAATTTATATAAATTTCAAGAAATGAAAAAAGCCCCACAATAACTGTGAGGCTTCTAAAACTTATGAACCGCTGGTTTATTAGCTGTTAGCAACTACACTAACATAACGGCGGTTTTTAGGTCCTTTAACTTCAAACTTAACTTGTCCATCAACTAACGCGAATAGGGTATGATCACGACCACAACCTACATTAGTACCTGGGTGGAATTGAGTTCCACGTTGACGAACTAAAATATTACCAGCAAGAACTTCTTGAGAACCATAACGTTTAACACCTAAACGTTTACTCTGGGAATCACGACCATTACGTGATGAACCACCAGCCTTCTTATGTGCCATTGTTCGATACTCCTATTAAGCGATTGCAGTGATCTTCACATCAGTGAACCACTGACGGTGACCTTGTTGTTTACGATAGTGTTTACGACGACGGAATTTAACAATTTTCACTTTCTCGCCACGACCGTGCTCAACAATCTCTGCTTTAACTGTTGCACCTTCAACAAACGGAGCACCAACTTTGATGTCTTCACCATTTGCTACCATTAAAACTTTATCGAAAACAACTTCTGCACCTGTTTCGACTTCAATTTTTTCCAAGCGAACGACTTGTCCTTCGCTAACTCGGTGTTGTTTACCACCACTTTGGAAAACTGCGTACATACTTAACTCCGCAATAAAAAGCAGACGATTCCTGATTTAACATATATGTCTGCATTGATTAATCTTATAGGGCGTGAATTTTACGCAAAATTTATGCTTGTTGCAAGCGCTGTTTAATAAAAGATCGCAAAAAGTCATAAAAAAGATCTTTGATCAACGGTTTTCACGATACAATAGAGCTAAATTATTATTTATTTAAACAATATTTAACACAAAAATATTGAGTATCGATATGCTAAAAAGAAAATTTCGCTACAGTGCATCTATTTTAAATCGTTTAACACTTTTAATGTTTTCTTTAGGTGCCATGGCGTTATTAGCTTTGTTTTTATCAATACAAGTAGCTAATGATACTAAAGGCAGTGCTTATATGATAAACCAATTGGGTTTAATTAGGATGAAAAGCTATCAATTTTTAGCCATGATCCCGATTGAAAAAAAGGACTATGATCGACTTAATATTTTTAATGATATTCCGTCTTCTGAGCAATTAAAATTATTTGAACGTTACCATTTAATTGATGAGCTTAACCAATTACAGTCTCAATGGATAACTGATATTGTCCCAAAAATTAAACAAGCAAACAGTATAGATGAAATAAAAAATGAAATTGATAAATTTGTAACTCAGACCGATAAATTAGTCCATCAAATTGATCAAAAAACAGAAAATCAAATCCATTATATATCTCAACTGCAATTTGTTTTTATCATTCTAATTGTTCTTTTTCTTCTTGCGCAAATTTACTATTTACGTCGTTATCTTCTTGCGCCTTGGCGCAAATTAATAAATATGGCTGAATCTATTTCGCAACATAGCCAACGATTTAACAGTAAGAAAAGTAAAAAGAACGAATTTGATTTATTGGGGCAAGCCTTCAATGAAATGGCAGAACAAATTGAATTGCAGTACCAATTATTAGAAGAACGTGTCACAGAAAAAACTGCCGAATTACAACAAATCAATAAAATATTGTCGTTTCAGTATCAAGCTATAAAACAACTGCACACATCAGATCCATTATGTGAACGCTTTTTAATTATACTCCGCCAGCTTGAGGAATTAGTACCATTAACACAGTTTCAAATTCGTTTTTATGAGTCGGATAATATAGAACATTATCAACAAATCAGCTATGCCAACCAACAAAGACTACCTTATTGCCAAAATTCAGAATGTAACGCTTGCCTTATTCCATCAAAATCTTATCAAGAAAATGGATTTCAACGTTATTGGTATCTTCAAGAAAAAGGTGAAAAATTTGGTATTTTATTTGCTCTACAACCATCAACAATGCATCTAAGTGCAGAACAAGAAAATTTAATTACAGCCTTAGTCGAGCAAATGACGACAGCACTAATGCTTGATAGGCAAATAGAACAACAAAAACAATATCTATTAATGAAAGAGCGCTCAGCAATGGCAAGAGAGTTACATGACTCTATAGCACAATCTCTTTCTTGTTTAAAAATTCATCTTAGTTGCTTACAAATGCAACCAGATTTAACCTCACAAACAAGTAGTGATTTGCTAGCTATTATGCGTACAGAAGTTAATATTACATATTCTCAATTAAGAGAATTAATAACTTCTTTTCGTTTACGTCTTAATCAAACCGGTTTTTATGCCAGCTTAATGGAATTGATCGAAGAATTTAATCAAAAATTGAAATTTAAAATACAAGCTGAATATCAACTACCTCTCAATATCATTAAGAGCAAATATGCATTCCATCTATTGCAATGTGTACGCGAATCTTTAAATAATATTTATAAACATGCTAATGCAACACAAGTTAAAATAAGTTTAACTATTGATGATAACCAGATTATTACTGTCAGCATAAAAGATAATGGTATTGGTTTACAAAATAATGCTAATCAAGATAATCATTATGGATTAATAATTATGCGTGATAGAGTTGAAATATTAAATGGCAATTTAACCATTAATAGTAAGCCTAATCTAGGCACTGAGATTGTAATAACGTTTAAAGCAACTACAATGATCCCATTTAAAATGATAGAAGAATAACAAATGGAACAAGTTAAAAGTTCAATATTACTTATTGATGATCATCCCATGTTAAGAAATGGGGTTAAGCAACTTATAAAAACAATCAATAATTTTGAGGTTATCGGTGAAACAGGCTCTGGCTTAGAAGGGGTTATGCTTGCAGAAACACTTGATCCGGACATTATTTTATTAGATATCAATATGAATGATGTCAATGGATTAGAAATCTTGCGTTATTTACGAGAAAAAAATATTTCTGCACGAATCATTATATTTACTGTATCAGATGCAAAAGAAGATATCATTACTGCTATCAAAACCGGTGCTGATGGCTATTTATTAAAAGATATGGAACCGGAAAACCTTCTGAAAGCATTAATAGATATTTCTGAAGGCAAAATCATCATGGATGAAGCAATTTCACCTATTATTCTTGATTATATGCGTCATGGTGGAGGCACGACCACAAGCCAGTCCCATAATATTAATTTACTCACACCAAGAGAACGAGAAATATTTAATTTATTAGTTCAAGGATTATCAAATAAATTAATAGCGAAAGAGTTAGATATTGTCGAAAACACAGTAAAAGTCCATATAAAAAGTATATTTAAAAAACTAAATTTTAAATCTAGAATGGAAATGACTGTATGGTATTTACAAAGTAAAGAATAGCTAGTACTAATTATGCCATTCTTCACTTTATCTAACATTAAAGTTTAGAAAACCAATTTAACTTTTTGCGTAATGCAACTACACGTCCAATAATAATTAAACTAGGACTACAAGCATGTAATGCAAGTTGAGTAAGATCACATAACAATCCCTCTACAACTTTCTGATTGGCTTTTGTACCTTCTTCTACTATAGCCACAGGTATATTACTATCCATACCATGTTTAATTAATTGTGTTTTAATATTTTCTGCTTGTGATAACCCCATATAAAAAACGAGAGTCTGTTTTTCAGCAGCTAAACTTTGCCAATCCAAATGAGTGCCATCTTTCAAATGACCCGTAATTAAACGAACACTATGAGCATAATCACGATGAGTTAATGGTATTCCACTATAAGCTGAACATCCTGAAGCAGCTGTAATTCCTGGTACTAACGAAAAAGGAATATTAGCATCAAATAGTGTTTCAAGCTCTTCTCCGCCTCGACCAAAAATGAAGGGGTCACCACCTTTAAGTCTTACTACTCGCAACCCTTTTTGGGCTTGCTCAAGTAATATTTGGTTAATTTGTTCTTGTGGCACACAATGAAAACCAGGCCGCTTACCGACAAAAATTCGCTGAGCATCTCGTCGAGCTAAATTCATTATTTCATCGGATACTAATCGATCGTAAACAATAATATCGGCTTGTTGAATTTGTTGAAGAGCTTTTAATGTCAACAACCCTGGGTCACCCGGACCGGCACCAACTAAAACCACTTCACCTCGATAATCAACGGGCTCTTCAAATAATTCATTAGTTAACATTTCAACTTTTTCTGAATCATTATTAGCTATAGCTTGAGCTAACCTATCATGTGTAAATAGCTTTTCCCAAAATCTTCTCCGTTCAGTCATGCTTTGATAAGTTGCTTTTACTTTATTACGCAAATAACCAGCATATTTCGCTAGTTTGCCAATATTTTGCGGTAAAATCGCTTCTAGTTTTTCACGTAATAACCGTGCCAATACAGGGGCATGACCTTCTGAAGATATCGCAACCATTATTGGAGAGCGATCAATAATAGAAGGCATAATAAAACTAGCACCTTTAGGTGAATCAACGATATTACAAAAAATACGTCGCTTTTCTGATTCTATACTGACTTGCTGATTGGTTTGTTGACAATCTGTTGCGGCAATAACTAACCATTTATTATCGAGTAGTTGTGTATCAAATTCACCTTGTATTAAAACCAATTGTTTTTGTTCTTGCCAACAGACAAATTGCTGAGTAAATTCGAGAGCATTGACAGTTAAATTTGCGCCAGCTTCAAGCAATAACCGAGCTTTACGCTCGGCTATTTCCCCACCACCAACTAATAAGCAATCACGGTTTTCTAATTTACAAAATAAAGGTAAATAATCCATAGACTTTAAAAACAACCATTAATATCTTATTGATCTAAAAAATTTACTGTTAATAATCCAATAATTCTTAAAAACAGTAAGCTAAACAATTACAACCTTATTCAATAATGATTAAGGTCGATCTGCTTTAGGTGTTGAAAACCAATATCCTAAGCCCATAAACAGCGCTCCAGATACTAAATTACCCAATGAAACCCATAACAAATTATGCCCAATACCGCCTAAAGTATAGGCATCAGTATGATTTCCAAACCAAGAAAGAGAAAATAACGTCATATTAGCAACACTATGCTCATACCCACAAGCAATAAATGCCAATAAACACCACCATATAGCAATAAATTTGGCTGAACCTTCAACTCGATTTGCCATCCAAATAGCTAAACAAACTAACCAATTACATAAAATTCCACGAAAAAATAGAGCCATTGCGGGAGTGGATGTTTTTGCTAATGCCGCAGTATGTATAAGGGAAGTATCTGTTGCCAATAATGGGCTTGCCGCCCAATAAAATAAAGCAGCAACAAAAATAGATCCCAGTAAATTGCCTAGCCACGTTTGTGGTAATACCCACCACATTTGAAAGTGTGTAATCTTTTTAGCTTGAACACCAAATGTTAAAAACATGGTATGCCCAGTAAATAACTCCGAGCCCGCTATAACAACTAAAGTTAATGCAATTCCAAATGTTGCTCCCATAACTAAAGGTCTAACTGATGCATCAAGCAAATTACCCAGCGTAAAAATTAATATGATACCCAGACCAACATAAGCACCTGCCATAGCAGAACTTAGCCAAAACCCTATAGGATTGGTTTTAGCTAATTTAACAATACGTGCTGCATTAACAGCACATTTATTAATTGTTTCTGTATACATTTATTATTCCTATTTTTATTTATTAGTTAAATTTAACTTTAACAAATCCATCATTATCAATTTTGACCTCATAGTGTGCGATGGAATAACTTGCATCTTCAAAACAATAACCATCTTTTAAACGAAAGCGTTGTTTTTTCAGAGGACTAGCAACCCATAATTCATTTTCATGCTCACAAATAATCCCCCTAGAAAGCACACTAGCATTAGCAAAAGGATCAATATTACTAATCGCATAAAGCTCGTCAGAATGAAAAGGACGAAAAACAGCGACATGCTCTTTACCAACTAAAGCACAAACTCCTGTTTCAGGAAAAATATCTTCAATTTTACAGATAGTTACCCATTGACTCATAATCTACTCTCCTGACATAACTTGACGTTCTTCAAGGGTGGCGGGACGATGTTGTTGTCGCTCAGGTACAAACTGAACATTATCGTCTCGTTTAGGACTATTAATAAAATGAGCAAACCGGATTTGTGCTTCTGGATTATTAACAGTTTCTTTCCATTCACAAACAAAAAGCTTACGAATGCGAGCCATCTCTTTTTCAAGTTCGTCATTGATACCTAATTTGTCATCAATAATGACACTACGCAAATATTCGATCCCCCCCTCAAGGTTTTCAAACCAGACAGAAGTCCGTTGTAATTTATCCGCTGTACGAATATAGAACATAAGGAAACGGTCTAGGTAGCGAATAAGGGTTTCTCGATCTAAATCTGCAGCTAAAAGATCGGCATGACGAGGTTTCATACCACCATTACCACAAACATAAAGATTCCAACCTTTTTCAGTTGCAATAACGCCAATATCCTTACCCTGAGCTTCGGCACATTCACGGGTACAACCTGAAACACCAAGTTTGAATTTATGAGGCGCTCGAATACCTTTATAGCGGTTTTCTAATTCGACACCTAAACTAACACTATCTCCTACCCCAAACCGACACCAAGTGCTACCTACGCAAGTTTTTGCCATACGTAATGCCTTAGCGTAAGCGTGACCACTCTCAAAACCAGCATCAATCAGTTCTTTCCAGATAGCAGGAAGATCATCTTTTTGCGCACCAAACAACGCTATACGTTGTGAACCAGTAATTTTTGAATAGAGATTGTATTTCTTAGCAATCTGACCAATCGCAATCAATCCTTCCGGGGTAATTTCACCACCAGCACTACGAGGAATAATTGAATAAGTACCATTTTTTTGAATATTACCTAAAAAGATATCATTACTATCTTGTAACGGTACAAGATCTGGTTTAAGAATATAATTATTCCAACATGAAGCTAATATAGAGCCAACTGTTGGTTTACAAACTTCACAGCCATAGCCGGTACCATGTTTTTTTATCACTTCATCAAAGGAAGTTAATCCTTCAACACGAATTAAGTGAAAAAGCTCTTGCCGAGAATATTTAAAATGTTCACAAAGTGCATGGCTTACTTCAATACCTTGTTTCGCTAATTCCAAATTAAGGATTTGCGTTACTAGTGGTATACAACCACCACATCCACTACCCGCTTTAGTTTCAGCTTTAATTGCAGCAACAGTATGACAACCAGCATGAATAGCTTGAACAATTTTTGCCTTTGTCACATCAAAACAAGAACATATTTGTGCACTATCAGGTAATGCGTCAGCGCCTAATGCAGGCTTAGCACCTGCATGTGATGGTAAAATTAGAGAATCAGGATGTTCAGGTAAATCCATATCATTAAGCATCAGTTGCAGCAAGTTACTATAATCAGATGTATCACCAACTAAAACAGCACCTAATAGTTTTTTATTATCATTAGATACCACTAACTTTTTATAAACTGGTACACTTTCATCTAAATAAACATAGCTTCTGCTAGCTATTGTTTTAGCCTTTGCATCACCAATACTACCAACGTCGACTCCCATTAATTTGAGTTTAGCACTCATATCGGCACCTTCAAATTTAGCGCTTTCACCGATTAAATGTGCTAAGGCAACTTGTGCCATTTTGTAACCAGGTGCAACTAAACCGTAAACTTTACCTTGCCAACAGGCGCATTCACCTATGGCATAAATATCCGGATCTGAAGTTTGGCAATAATCGTTAATAACTATACCTCCTCTAGGTCCAATATCTAATTCACACGCTTTAGCTAATTGGTCATTGGGACGGATGCCAGTTGAAAAAACAATAAAATCAATTTCAAGTGATGAACCATCAGAAAATTGCATAACTTTACCTGATGGGGTATGAATAATTTCTTGAGTATTTTTGCTTGTATGAACTCCAACTCCCATCTCTTCGATTTTTCTTCGCAGTTGATCACCACCCATTGCATCAAGTTGCTCTGACATTAAGACTGGAGCAAATTCGACAACATGAGTTTCAACTCCTAAGTTTTTCAATGCACCAGCAGCTTCAAGTCCAAGTAAACCACCACCGACAACTGCACCTATTTTACAATTACTAGCACAATCACGAATCGCATCGAGATCTTCAATGGTACGATAAACAAAACAATTCGCCCCTTCAGCACCTTTAATTGGAGGAACCCATGGATAAGAGCCCGTTGCAATAATCAACTTATCATAAGAAACAATACGCCCAGTTTGTGAATGCACCTCTTTACGTTGGCGATTAATCAAAATAACCCGTTCATTAAGTAAAATATTAATATCATTTTCTTGGTACAAGCCTTCCCGAACTAAAGACAGTGCTTCTGCAGTATGGCCTGAAAAATAGGAAGAAAGATGAACACGATCGTAAGCTACTCTTGGTTCTTGGCAAAAGATGGTAATTTTAAAATTATCAGACTGCATTTTTTCGATAATTTCTTCGACAAAACGATGTCCAACCATCCCATTGCCTATAATAACGAGATTGGTTTTACTCATAAAAAGCTCCAAATTTATTTTTAATTCAATTATTTAATTTTTATCTATACGATATTTTAAGGAACTTTAAATAGAATATAATTACCCTCAAGGATTACCACTTTAGTAGTAGATTAAATAATAAGCTTTAAAACAATAAGTTATCATTTTTGACTAACTAAATATCAATGAAAATTAACAAATTAATGAGATCAACCTCTCAAACTAAAGTAAAAAAACAATTGCCAATTTAGGACAAACCAGTATAATTAGCCGACTAAATAAATTAGGTAAAGCAATTGAATTACAACTCAAGAATACTTCCTTCGCGCGAAACTTTAGCAAAAGCACAAAGTTTTAATAATGAAATTATCGAGGTTTCAGGCGTTGATCTGGTCCTAAGTTTAATTACTACTGCCGATTTAATTCGTTCTAATATTTATGCACAACTTGCAAAAGATTATGATGTTTCTGAAGGAAAATTTGCATTGCTAATGTCATTGTATAGTGAAGGTGAAACCTGCGCTAGCGAGCTAGCATTGAAAGTTGGCGTCACTCCTGCAACTGTCTCAGTAATGGTTAAACGGATGTTAGCTGCGCAAGATCCTTTAATATCGATGACGAAAAGTGGGGAAGATGGTCGTTCTCGACTAATCAGGCTCACCACAACTGGTGTAAATCTTATACAAAAAGCGCTACCTAATCACTTAAAATCGATTCGTGCTTTTGCTCAGGTTTTAAATGCACAAGAGCAGGAATCTTTAATTGCAATGTTACGTAAATTATTACGTAAATAATTGCTTTTAATCACTAAAAATCATGATATTTTAACAATATACTTAGCTGACTAAATAAATGAAAAATAAACTAAACTTAGATTTACCAAAAAACATTAAAATTCCTGCTATATTTTTATTGCTACTTCTAATTGGATCAACATTGATTTGTCTTGGTTCAAGGAACGATGCAGTAACTGTTGCTAAAAGTATCAAATCAGGCGTATTAACTGCTGATGAAATCAATGTTGCATTTCAAAATGTAGGTGGCAAAGTTATTAAACGGTTTGTCCAAGAATCACAATTTGTAAAAAAAGGCGATCCATTAATGCAACTTGAAGATACTGATACGCAGCTATCAATAGATCGCTTACAAGCGCTAGTTGATAGTCAAACAGCCGCAGTTAATCAAGAACAAGCAGCAATCGAAATTACTGAAAATGAAACTAACCTCAATGAATTATCAACATGGCGGAAAATAGAAGAAGTTAAAGCAAACTTAGAGGCTGCAATATCTTCTCGAGACTTAGCTAATACTGAATTTCAACGTCATACTCAATTAAGAAAAACTGGAGGTACTTCACAATCACAACTTGATGCTGCACGCAATGCCTACATTAATTCAAAAATGCAAGTTGTACAGATTGAAAGTCAATTATCAACATTGATGATTGGTGCATCACCTGAGCAAATCACCCAGTTTGAACAAACTAGAAATGCAACGGGAATGACATTGCAGTCGATTACTATTGCTAGACAAAAACTGCAAAATCGCCAAAATCAGCTTGCTCAAATCCGTGCTCAACTCGCACAAGCCGAAGCCGATTTAAAACAACTGAAAGTAAATTATAGCCGCCTTACATTAGTTGCACCAGAAGATGGAAAAGTACTAAAACTAATGTTTGAAGATGGTGAAATGGTGCCTGCTGGCGCACCAGCAGTATTGTTAGAAACAGACCGTAAATATGTTGACATCTATGTTAACGAAAAAATGGTTAATGATTATCAACCAGGAACTAAAGTAAAAGCTGATGTGATTGCCCTGGACAAAACAGTAAAAGGTACTGTCCGTTTTGCAACAGCGGCGCCTTCATTTGCTGATTTACGAATGACTCGAGAACGAGGACAGGCAGATTTAACATCTTATCAAGTCAGAATTTATATAGAACCTATACCGCATTTATTAACTGGTATGACAATTGAGGTTGATCAATGATGCAAAACATCATTAAATCTATGCTTGAAGAGCTTGATGCTATGTTATCAGGCCACTTCATTCCATATTATAAAGTGTGCTTAGGTTTAGCTGCTATCGTATCACTTGTTTTTTCAATTGTGCTAAGCCATGGTTCAGTTTTTGAAGGAAAAATTGCTGTTATTGATCTTGATGGTTCCAATTACTCAACTGAATTAATCAGTAAAGTAAATACTTCACCATTTATTGAAATAACAGAAGTAATTCGCTCACCAATAAATCCAATTACATTAGTATCACACGACCGTAATTTAGGAGTGTTATATATTCCTAAAGGACTTGAAAAGTCTCTAAAAAAAGGGGATCAAACCGTTAAGTTAGGTTATTTTGCTGATGATTCAAATGACGCACAAAATGCCAAGGTAATGCAAAGTCTTAATGAAATCATTCCTGAATCGGGTGCTGAATTGAGCGTTGGTAAAGTTGCAGCATTAGGGCTTGGAAGAGAAGCAACTGAAGCAACCTTATCACCAATGCAATTGAAAACTAGGACCATGTTTAATCCATCTAGTTCATCAACAATTTCCACTATAATCTATTTCGTTTACTTCTTCTCGTCATTAACGTATGGATTAACATCATTAATGATAATTGGCCGATTAAAAACAATGGGGATGTGGAATACCGTAATAGAACGTGGTTTTGTACCACTATTAGCGAGAACCGTGCCTTATGCCCTATTTTATACCACTGCTTTAACTTTAATTACTGCAATACTGGTTTTATTTGGACAATTACGTTTTGATGGTAATTACTTTATTTTTGTACCTAGTGTATTTATGACTGGACTCGCTTTTGGCTGGTTAGGCTTCTTATTATCTTGGAATACCAATCATCCAGGTGAAGGTGCTAGCAGAATGATTTTCCTTGTTCCACCGGGATTCATTATGGGTGGCTCAACCATGGCGGTAGGCATTATGCCAATCTGGGCATTTTATGTCAGCCACGCATTTCCATTAGTTTGGCTCTTCCGCTTTTTCCGCGATATAGGTATACGAGGACGTTCATTTGTCGATATGTTATCAACATATGGAATATTCATTATTTATTTAACCGTTATTGCTTTTATCGTGATGATGTTTGTTAATCGCTTGAAAAAACCAGACAATCAAACGCAAATTAATTAATTTATTCATACACAAGTTATTGAAACGCTTCCGCGGTTCAATAACTTTCTTCTTTACTATTATTCCAAGCGACCAGTGATGATGAAAATTGAATATTTTTATCAATCCACCGTTCAAATTCGTCATTTAACCAAATTAAACCGGCGAAACCCACCACCTAAAGTGACGTTAGAAATGGGGAATTTCCCAATTAACATGCAGGGCTTTTGTACTTTTTCAACCTTTAAACAAGCGATGAGTAAGGCAACGCAATAACCTTTATCTGATTGAAAGTATGCATAAATTTATGCTAAATTTTGTATGCTTTCAATCTAAAGACGGTTAAATAGATTGCGCTTGTGTGGAGCAAAAGCAGGTTGCCGGGTGTTATCCTATTAGCAAAACGTTTTTTTATTAATAATGAATTGATCGCTACCTGTGATTTTTTCAACAATCAGATCATTAAAGTTATCGATAGTTAGCTGAGCATGATGATTAATCAAATTAGACGTATTGACACCAATCACCTGACAATTAGCCTTATTTGCTGACTCAATGCCCGCAGCGGAATCTTCAAAAACAATACACGAACTGGCTGCTAAATCTAAGAGTTTTGCGCCTTGCAAATAGCCGTCTGGAGCTGGTTTGGTGTTAGCCACCATTTCGCCGGTGATAAATACCGACGGTTTAGCAACCTGTAGCAAACTAAATCTTGCTTCAGCCACAATTTTAGTGCCGGAAGTGACAATCCCCCAAGGGATATTCATTGATGATAATAGCTGCAGAAAATCGCTTGCGCCCGGTATTTCATCAATCCCTTGTACATCATTTGACTCTAATTGCTCCATCCAATGATATTCTTGCTCAATCAAACTAGTGGGCTGATCAGGTAAAAACAGCTTAATATTATCGATAGCTTTACGCCCATGAATGGTTGTTAATACCTTAGTGGCATCTAAATGATGCCGTTGAGCAAATTTCAACCAGCAGCGCTCAACTGCTGGTAGAGAGTTCACCAAAGTACCATCTAAATCAAACAAAATACCTTTAGCTTTCATATTATAGTTTACCTGCACTTCCACAAATACGAATTTTATCTTCCACAATTTTCGCCATTGCCAGTTTAGCCGGTTGCATGTAGTGCCTTGGATCGTTAGCATCCGGTTGAGCTTGAAAGTATTGTTTCAACGCATCTGAAAAAGCAATTTTTAATTCAGTTGCCACATTCACTTTACAGATACCTAATGAAATCGATTTTTTCACCATTGCTTCAGGTATTCCCGAAGCGCCATGCAACACCAGAGGAATCGCAACTTTATCGCGTATTTTGGCTAATCGATCAAAATCCAATTTAGGCTCACCTTTATACATACCATGAGCCGATCCAATTGCCACCGCTAAAGAATCGATGCCTGTTCGCTCGACATATTCCTTTGCCGCATCAGGATCAGTAAAGGCACTGTCTTTGTCATCCACGACAAGATCGTCCTCTTGCCCCCCCAAGCGGCCTAATTCAGCTTCCACACTGGCATTAAATTTATGACTAAATTCGACCATTTTTCGTACAATGTCAATATTTTCTTCAAAGGGATGATGCGAAGCATCGATCATAATCGAGCGAATGCCGCCGGCAATTTTAGCTTGAATATCATCGACATCTTCATGGTGATCAAGATGCAAGGCAAACGGGAAAAGATTAATTTGAGCAGCAGTTTTACAAATATTAATTAAATACTCTGTGCCGGCATAACGATAAGTACCGGGGGTTGCAGCTAATATAACCGGTGACTGCAACTGTTTTGCAGTATCAATCACAACTTGAATTGTTTCAAGGTTGTGAATATTAAATGCCGGAACGGCATAATTTTCACGTTGCGCTTTTTTTAACATCTCTTGACTTGAAATAAGATACATAATAACTCCTTAATTAATGTTGATATTTAATGAATTTGGTTGACAATAACTTGTTGGAAATAATCATCATAATTGTGCATATTCACAAAGCCGGTTTGTGATTCCATAGCATTTAACATGCCCATCGTCATCGCCCTTTTGAGCATGGTTTCTATCGATTCGTTTTCATGAATGCTTACTGCAAGACCCGCTAACGTCACATCGCCAGACCCAACCGGATTGACAACATCAATTTTAGGAATTGAAACTTGATAATATTGCTGATGACAACGAGCAAAAGCTCCATTTTTACCCAGTGAAATGATGATAAAAGGGATTGCATTCAGCAGTGGATGATCAACCGCCTTAATCAACGAAGCAGTATCATTAACATCAATATCCATCTGAATTATTTGTTGTAATTCATCTTTATTCGGCTTAATTAAGTAAGGTTTATGTTCAGAGACCAACGTAGCTAATAACATTTTGCCGGAGGAATCTAGTAAAACAGGAATGGCTTTTTTATTGGCGATTTGAATTAATGTGGCATAAAAATCAACCGGGAAACCTTGTGGTAGAGATCCTGAAATGGTCATTACCTTGGCTTTATCCACTAACGTTTGATAGTGCGCTAAAAAGGCATCCACCTCTTTTTGTTCGAGTGTTGGCCCAGATTCTAGAATTTCGGTTTGATTACCTTCATGTAATATCGCAATACAATTACGTGATTCATGTTTAGTAACATAAAAATGGTAATGGATATTGTCACTATCTAACTGTTTTTGAATATACTGGCCGGTTGTACCGCCAACAATACCTGAGGCTAACACATTGATGCCCGAAAATGTCACACCTCGTGTGACATTTAGCCCTTTACCACCGGCGGTTTTTTTAACATTTGTAACACGATTAATGTCATTAATATGGAGTGTATTGAGTGGATAAGAGATATCCACAGAAGGATTCATGGTAATTGTTAATATCATATTCTCGCCTACATATTGATTGCAAAATCATATCGTTGGGAGAAATAACAAGCTTAAACAATTAAATTAGTTTAATAATATTAATCAACATAATAGCCAACAACAATCCATTGTCATTATTACGTTAACTATATAAAATCAAATATTTAGCTAAAAAATCTTTTAAGCTTTATTCAAAAAGATACACAATCACCAGTCAAAATTTAAACAGCTATAAAATCAATGCCTTTTTCTTCAAATTGTTGTTTATAACTGTTATCGACATCAGTATCGGTAATAATGGTACTTAGTTTATTAAGTGGTAATACGATATTAATGCCATTTCGTCCAAATTTTGATGAATCTAAAACTGCAATAACCTGCCTTGCCGCATTAGCCATCACACTACTGATAGTGTAGCCTTCGTTAAACGTTGTTATTCCTCTTTTTGCATCTATTCCATCTGCACCAACAAACAAAATATCAGCAGAAATGCCGTCTAACGATTGCTCAGCAATTTTTCCATGAAAAGAACGAGTCTTATGCCTCAGCGTACCACCACACATAAATAACATAATGTCACTGTTGTCCGACAAAATAAATGCAGAAGTAAGGCTGTTGGTAATGACAGTGATATGCTTGAGTTTTACTAACTCTTCAGCTATCAACATTGTAGTACTACCACTATCTAAAATAATGGTATCACCCTCTTTGACATGTTTAACTGCTTCAATTGCAATACGTTTTTTAGCCTCTATAAAACGCTGATAACGTTCTTCTAATTGCAATTCTTTAAATGATTTTAAATCGCCTTTACTCATGATTTTGGTTGCCCCGCCATGGAATCGAGTCAAAACACCTTGTTTTTCCAGCAAACGAAGATCTGTTCTGATTGTCACTTCCGAAACATCATATTGTCCTGATAAATCACTAACCAAAACAGTTCCTTTCGCATTAATAAGTTCGACTATTTGTTGACGTCTTTCACTTGCATTCATAATATTTCCTTTTTCGAAAATTCTTCAGCAGTGTATAACAAACAAAATCAAAAGATAAGCGCTCATTTTTAATAGCTGATCTAAATCAGATAATTAAATGCAATTTAATAAAATTTTACCGTTCATTGGATGACCGTTTAATGCACTAACTTGTTGAGTAAACTCATTAAAATCACCCACCCCTGCAATTAGCTCATCTAACCTGATTTTACCGTCAACAAAAAACTGACTAACGAGTTGCCACTCTTTGCCAGGCCATGGTGCAGAGTAATTCATCCAGCTTCCTAAGATCTCAAGCTCTTTTCGTAAAATCATCCCGAATGTTTTTTCTGAAAGAGTCACATCATGATGCAATGTGCCAATCAAACCGACTTTGGCTCTAGCGCCAGCTATTTCAATGGCTAAGCTTACTGTCGCTGGTGTGCCGGCGGTTTCTAATACCACCTGATCAAATCGATGTGGCATCAGTGCTTCATAGATCGCCGAAGCTGTCATATTTTTAGAGTGATAAACCGCATCAGCACCTAGCTTTTTAGCCAGATCTAAACGCTCTTGATTAATATCTAATACCGCAACAAATTTAGCTCCCATCGCTTTGGCGCACTGCATAGCAAGCAAACCAATGGTACCGCCACCAACAATCACCACATTCTTATTTTGACAACCGTCAGCCAATAACAGTGCATGCATCCCAACAGTCATTGGCTCAAAAAATGCCCCTTCGATAGGGCTAACACTTTTCGGTAACTTAAAGGCGTTTCTCTTATTTATGACGATATACTGTGCCAATCCGCCAGTAATTCTTGAGCCAACGAAGGTGTAATGTTTACAAAGTGAATAGTAATGTTTTTGACACTCATCACATTTAAAACAAGGCAATAAAGGTACACAAGAGATCAGATCACCAATCTCAAACTCTGTCACATCGCTGCCCATTTCGACAACCGTGCCACTAAATTCATGGCCAAGTGTGATTGGGTAAAAATGTGCACCATGATGAAAAATGCGTGGAATATCAGAACCACATAACCCGCAATACGCCACTTTCACCAGAATTTGATCTGGTGAAGTGATTTTGGGCATCTCAATATCTTCTACAGATAAAGTCCCCTCATCATTAACAACGACTGCTTTCATATTATTTTCCTATGTTAATAATCAAATAGGTTGCTGTTCTAACGTCCACTGGTTTAACAGTGAACGTTACTTAATGGATTTAAAAAATGGCTTTTTTATTGCTCATTTACGCTATTTGCACTATTTGCACCTTCTACATATTGCTGTTTTAATAACAATTTGTATTTTTGCGCGCGTTGCCAGGTCAAAAATAGGCAAAACAGGTAAAAGAGACCAATGCAGGCAAACCCGATCGGTTGTTTTAAATTAACCAGTTGAACTAAGATATAAGTAATTGGCGAACCACCTTGATCCATCGCACCAACCGAGATGCCATTACCAGCAGTAATAGTACCGGCATTGACGGCAAGCTGAGTGGTTAGTGGCACCATTTGCGTGGCAATCCATAAGGTAATAGCAATAATGATTGAACCGGAAATAATAATCCTAAACAGATTGCCTTGATGAATCGCCACACCCATTGCGATAAAAAAGCCGATAGTTGCTAAGTCACCAAAAGGAAGAACTTCATTACCGGGCAGCACAATGGCAATAAAAATACTTAACGGGATAAAAATTAAGCTGGCAGAAACAACAGTTGAATGACCTAACAATAGTGCCGGATCTAAACCGATAAGGAAGTCTTGCCCACCAAATTTTGATTGAAGATGTTTACGTGCTTGTTTAGATATTGGGGTTAAACCGTCCATGATAGGTTTAATTACTCTTGGCATTAATAGCATTACCGCTGCGGTTTGAATCGCAAGTTGCAAGGTCTGTTTAACACCATAACCGGCTAATACGCCTAATAAAATCCCCATAAATAGACCAACTGTGACTGGCTCGCCAAATGCACCAAATCTTTTTTGCATATCTACCGCATTGAAATTAATCTTTCTAATGCCAGGTATTTTTTCAATCACCGCATCGACAAATACCGCTATCGGTCCACAATAGGCCGAAGTACCATGTGGCACAGCAATGCCGTCAAGTTCAAAAAAATCTTTGGTATCTTTAGCAAACCAATCCCCCAATTTATAAGCAATAATTGCATGTACAACCACGCCAGCAATACCTAGCCAGTAAGAGCCGGTTGCAATATAAACCAGCGCCCCGCTGAAGGTCATATGCCAAATGTTCCAAATATCAACATTAACAACACGGGTTAATCTTAAAAGTAACATGGCAATGTTTACTGCAATGGCAATGGGAATGGCAACCAGCGCAATTTGCGATGCCCACGTCATAGGGGCTGCGCCAGGCCAACCAACATCGACAACATTCAAACTAATATCAAATCTTTCTGCCATAGCTTGAGCTGCCGGCCCAACTGAGCTGGTTAATAAGCCAACCACCAAACCAATACCGACAAAGCCAATCCCAATATGAATCCCGGCTTTTAATGCATCACCAATTTTCATTCTTAGCGAAAGTGAAAACAGAATAATCACAATGGGTAGCATTACAGACGGTCCCAAATCTAAGATGTACTGCATAATTTCAGTAAACATAGGTTCATCCTTTTAAAATAGACAATATTTTTGCTTTTAACTGCTCAATTCCAACGCCAGACACAAAAGGCATACCATGCACAATCGGAATATCGCCAAATGTTTGATCCATTTTTGCCGTCGTACAGATCAGGTCGACATCATCAATAAAGGTATTAATTTCATTAATACGACACTGCACTAAATCGAGCTCAATATTATTTTCATTACATAGCTCTTTTATTTCTTCTGCTGCTAAAGTTGACGTCGCAACGGCGCCACCACATGCAACAATAATCTTTTTTTTCATAATGCCTCCTAAACAACTTATTGATTAAATATCACTTCATTAAAACGTTCGACCACTTCGTTTTGCGAACGACTTAATAAAAAGTGATAAAATTCTTTATCTTGTAAATGGGTAAAAAGTGCTTTCAACAGTGATAGTTGATCAGCTGGTGAAGTCACTACCAATGAAATAATCAATGAAACATCAACGGTGCCATCGTCATCTGCACGTTGAAACGAAACCGGAGATTGGGTGCGAAGAATAAAAATCGCAGGACTGTTAGCATGTTCAGCTTCACAATGTGGAATCGCCACCGCATAGCCATCGAGCAAAATACCGGTTGGATATAATGCTTCCCGATCAAGTAAAGCTTTCAAATGGCTCTGTTTGACAATCCCTTTTTTTTGTAACTGTTGACTTAAGTAAGTCAGTAAGGCTAACTCATTGTCAAATTTAAGATTGTCTTCGAAAAGAAGCTGACATTTATTCATATTTACTCTCCATTTTTTATCTTTTTAATATTACGTTTTAAATTATAACTTTCGAAAACAAAAACAATATCGAAAGATTAAATACTTTCGAAATAAAAAACAAATAAGATTTTATATTTTTGTGATCGAAATCTATTTTTTAAAATAAACTTGAGATCCCAAATCGTGATAAAGACCTTTACCTAAAACAAAGTATGATCCAGATCACAAAATCAACTTTTTTGAATTGCAATAATGGATTAAAATGTCAAAATGTTACCCGTAACAGGTTATTTTGGAGAATAACGTAATGACACAACAAAGGAAAAATGTTTTCGTATTCATGGGTGTATCAGGTAGCGGTAAATCGGTTGTTGCAAAACAAATAGCCGATAACCTAAATGCCGCTTTTCTAGATGGTGACTTTTTACATCCCAAAGCCAATATTTTGAAAATGCGCAGCGGTACCCCGCTAAATGATAACGACAGGATGCCTTGGTTAAACTTAATTAGTAATGCTGCATTTGCAATGAGTAATGTCAATGATATTTCGATTATTATTTGCTCAGCATTAAAAGAAAAATATCGAGACATTATTCGTGGAGAAAATGAAAATGTGCACTTTATTTATTTAAAAGGAAGTTTTGATGTTATCTCCCAACGTTTAGCTAAACGCCAAGGACATTATCAAAAAACAGGAATGCTACAGTCGCAATTTGACGCATTAGAAGAACCAACAGCCAATGAAAAAGATGTTTATGCTATCAATATTGAACAACCACTAAATGGTGTTATTGAAGATAGCATGAAGGTTATTAATTCAATATGTCATTGTGAATAAATTTATAAAAGTTTAGAAATTATAATAAATATAATCTAAGAGGTTAATGTGAATTCCACTATTTTAGCTGTAACTCAGCGCATTATTAATCGCTCTAAAGCAACACGTGAAGCTTATTTGCAAAAAATAGAACATGCTATGTTGAAAAAAGTTACCCGAGCAAGTTTACCTTGTAGTAACTTAGCTCATGGCTTTGCCGCTTGTTGCCTCGATGAGAAAAATGATCTTAAAAATATATTAAAAAGTAATATCGGTATTATCAGTTCTTATAACGATATGTTATCAGCACATAAACCTTATGAATTTTATCCAGAACAAATTCGAAAAGTGCTACATGAAGTCGGCGCTGTTGGCCAAATGGCTGGAGGGGTACCGGCTATGTGTGATGGTGTAACCCAAGGCGAACCGGGTATGGAAATTTCGCTAATGAGTCGAGATGTGATTGCAATGTCTGTTGCCGTTGGGTTATCACATAATATGTTTGATGGCGCACTGTATCTAGGAGTCTGCGATAAAATTTTACCAGGATTATTTATTGGGGCCCTATCTTTTGGGCATTTACCCGCTATCTTTGTGCCTTCTGGACCGATGCCTTCAGGTTTACCAAATAAAGAGAAAGTTCGCATTCGTCAACTTTATTCAGAAGGAAAAGCTTCTCGCGAAGATTTATTAGAATCTGAATCAGCCTCATACCATACCAGCGGAACTTGTACGTTTTATGGCACCGCAAATAGTAACCAAATGGTCATTGAGTTAATGGGATTACATTTACCTGGAGCCGCTTTTGTTCACCCTGAAACAACATTACGCAATGAACTAACCAATGCCGCTGCAAGACAGATCACTCGTTTAACTAACCAATCAGGAAACTATATGCCAGTTGGTAAAATGGTGGATGAAAAAGTAATTGTTAATGGTTTAGTAGCGCTTTTAGCCACAGGTGGCTCAACCAATTTGACTATGCACATTGTCGCTATGGCTAAAGCGGCTGGTATTGTTATTAATTGGGACGATATTTCAGACTTATCAACAGTTGTTCCGTTATTGAGCCGAATATACCCTAATGGGCCGGCCGACATTAACTACTTCCAAGCAGCAGGTGGAACTTCATTATTGGTCCGAGAACTATTATCCGGTGGTTTGTTACATGAAGATGTTGAAACTGTGGTTGGCCATGGACTGAGCCGTTACACGAAAGAGCCAATTTTAGAAAATGGTAAACTCATCTTCCGCGAAGGTCCTAAAGAATCTTTAGATGAAAATGTGATTGCTTCAATAAAAAAACCTTTCAACTCTCATGGTGGCTTAAAAGTGATGTCTGGCAATTTAGGGAGAGCGATAATGAAAACGTCTGCTGTTACCGATGAGCACCAAATTATCGAAGCACCTGCAGTAGTCTTTAATAGTCAGTATGATTTAGATGCAGAATATAAAGCCGGCAACCTCAACAAAGACTGTGTTGTAGTTGTTCGTTATCAAGGCCCAAAAGCTATCGGTATGCCAGAGCTACATAAATTAATAACACCATTGGGTGTTTTACAAGATCGCGGCTATAAAGTTGCGTTATTAACTGATGGACGGCTATCTGGCGCATCAGGCAAAGTACCCGCAGCTATTCATGTTACACCTGAAGCCTATGCCGGTGGATTATTAAGCAAAGTTGAACAAGGTGATATGATCCGAGTCAATGGTCAAACCGGTGAAATAACACTATTGGTTGATGAAGCTGAACTCGCAAAACGTAGTCCAGCACCAATCGATTTAACCGATTCCCATAAAGGTTTTGGTCGAGAACTTTATACCGTTGTTAGAGAAAATTTATCTTCAGCTGAAGAAGGCGCTGTTAGTTTTTAATCCAACTTATCTGCCGCAAAATGCGGCAGATATCGTAAAAATCCCTCTAAAAACCCCGTTCCTCAACTTTTTTTTATCTATTGCTTGGTCTATTTTTTTACAAAATTATCAACCAACAAATTAACCACATCTTTCATTTTGCCACTCAATGATGCTTTTACACTATAAAGCGCCATTCCCATTACTTGTGAAGTATGAATTTCAGGTGGCATAACTAATTCATATTCGTTTGTCTTAACATCTAATAATGCAGGTCCAGGGTGAGCTAAAAATGATTGTACCGCGGCTTCAAGCAAATCTGAACTATCGACACGAATAGCAAATAATCCCATCGCTTCAGCTACTTTAGCAAAATCAGGATTTTTTAAATCAGTATAGTGATCGACAAGCCCTTCTGATTTTTGTTCCAATTCAACAAAGTTAAGTGAGCTATTATTAAGCACAACAACTTTAATTGGCAGGTTTTCTTGGATTGTGGTTAACAAATCGCCTAACAACATACTAATACCACCATCTCCTGATAAGGTAATGACTTGACGATTAGGAAAAGCTTTTTGTACACCTAATGCTTGTGGCATCGCATTGGCCATAGTGCCATGTTTTAAACTAATAACGGTCCGTCTTTTACCATTGGTTGAAAAATGACGGCAAGCCCAAACCATAGCAGAACCAACATCTGCACATAGTACGGCATCATCATTGGCATATTTATCAATCAATTCGGTTAAATATTGAGGGTGAATAACCGTTTTTGATGGTATCGCTTTCTTACCTAATTTATCAATTGCTTTAGTGTGTAATTCACGACATTTATCTAAAAATGCACTGTCTGCTTTTTCATTAACTAATGGCAATAAAGCGGCTAGGGTTGGTTTACTTGCACCTACAACACCAATATCTACACTATGGCGATGACCAAGATGAGTTGCATCGATATCTACCTGAATAATTGTTGCATCATCTGGATAAAATTGTGACCACGCAAAATCAACACCAAACATCAAAAGCACATCACACTCTTTTATCGCCGTTGCGCCAGACTCCATACCAAACATCCCTGTCATGCCAACGTTATACGGATTATCATATTCGACGAAATCTTTAGCTCTTGAAGTATGAACAATTGGTGACTTTAATTTTTTTGCTAACGCAACTAATTCATCATGAGCTTCTGATACTCCATGACCTGCAAATATTGCCACTTTACTGTTTTTATTTAGAATTTCGGAGATTTGTGCAAGCTCTTCATCAGATGGCCGAATTACAGGTTTCGGGTGAAAAATTTTATGTCCACTATTATCTTCAACTTTGACTAAACTTATATTATAAGGAATGACTATAACAGCAACACCTCGTTGATTTATTGCTGCTTGTACAGCCGCTGTAGTAATTCGTCGTGCTTGTGTTGGATCCGAAATTTGCTGACAAAAGACAGAACAGTTTTTATAAATAGATTCAAAATCAACCTCTTGCGGAAAATCAGTTCCTTGTTGAGAGGTAACTAACTGGCTAGCCAGTAAAACCAACGGTACTTTATTGCGTTGTGCTTCATAAATACCATTTATAAAATGTAGGCTTCCTGGTCCACAAGAACCAGCACAAGCAGTTATTTGATCGGTAAGATAAGCTTCAGCTCCTGCAGCAAAAGCACCAACTTCTTCATGACGAACATGTACCCATTCAATATCACTTTTTTTGATAGCAGACGTAATTTGATTTAAGGTATCTCCAACAATACCATAACAATGTTTAACCCCCGCTTGAGATAACACTTCAATAATAATTTCCGCAACAGACTTTTTTGATGACATATTGACTCCTAAATATGGTTTTAAAATTAAACGCATCAAGTTGACTAAATTACACCTAAGTTTTATGAATGCGAAGAGCTTAAAAATAAAACAGCAAAAAATGTTAAAAATGTCATTTTAACCATAGTTGATACTTAAGAATCTTTACTTCAAGATATTCCCTATTACAATAAATCAAGGTATTATGTCAAAAATATAATCAACTTCATGAGCTACCTTTTGTGGAACATTCGTCATCTGGACATAGTTTTTTATCATCAATGTCTGCTCTTTTACCTAATTATATAATCGAATATTACCCACTCATTACTGTTTGTTTGTTACTTTTTATTGCGATTTTATTGTTTTCATTCAGTAAATTAAGAATGGATATTATTGCGTTATTGACGATAACTGCAATTACCGTCACGGGTGTATTAACTCCGGCTGAAGCGCTTGCGGGATTTAGCGATCCCAATATTATCCTCATTGCACTGTTATTCGTAATCGGTGAAAGTTTAGTAAGAACGGGTATCTCTTACAAAATGAGTGAATATATCTTAAAAGCAGCAGGTAAAAATGATATTCGAATTATTACCTTTATTATGTTAGGTGTAGCTTTACTGGGTTCGGTTATGAGCTCAACTGGTGTAGTTGCAATCTTTATTCCTGTTGCTATCAGTATTGCTAACCATACAGGTATCCATGTAAAAAAATTGATGATGCCACTGTGTATTGCAGCATTAATTAGTGGCATGATGACTCTTGTCGCAACAGCTCCAAACCTTGTAGTAAATAGTGAACTTAGCCGAGCTGCATTAACCGAGTTTGGCTTCTTTTCAATTACGCCAATAGGCCTTGGCGTATTAGTTGTTGGTGTGATTTATTGTTTATTAACACGCAATTGGTTACTTACAGCGGACCAAGTCACCGCTAACAATAGTTTACCTCAAAGACGTAAAATTACCGATTTAATTAGAGATTATAAATTAATTGGCCGAGCTCACCGCGCGCAAATTCTTGCTGGTTCTCCTTTTGTTGGGCGAACCATTGATGGATTACATTTACGTACTGAGCATGGTGTAAATGTAATTGGTATTGAACGTTGGCGAAAATTCCAAAAAGTGCTCATCCCTGTAAATGGTAGTACTGAATTTAGAGAAAACGATATTCTTTTATTGGACATGTCTCATTCCGAAGCTGACTATCGCACATTTCTAACCACTAACAATCTTGAACCAAAAGTATTACGTGGTGAATATTTTTCGGAACAAGTCAAAGAAGTCGGTATGGCTGAAGTTGCATTGCTGCCTGAATCATCATTATGTGGAAAGACTCTTAATGAAATTGATTTTAGGGAAAAATATTTTCTGACTGTTATTGGAATCTGGCGAAACCATGCGCCAGTTGAAACCAATAACCTATTCCAAGAACGACTAGAAATGAGCGATACACTTTTGGTATGCGGAGACTGGGGATCTATACAAAAACTACAAACTCGGACTAGTGATTTTGTGGTACTTGATTACCCATCAGACATTGATGATGTTGCACCAGCAAGCTCTCAGGCTTTTATCGCACTATTTAATCTAGCGGTAATGATTATTTTAATGGTGACAGGTATTGTCCCAAATGTTGTTGCTGCACTGATTGCTTGTTTATTAATGGGTGCCACCCGCTGTATTGATATGGCAAATGCTTATAAATCAATTCATTGGCCAACATTAATTCTAATTATCGGTATGATGCCTTTCGCGGTAGCGTTAAATAAGACGGGAGGGATTTCGCTCATATCACAATGGCTTGAAATCCACTTACGTTCATTTGGCCCTTACATGGTGTTAACTTTTATCTTTTTATTATGCTCAACGGTAGGATTGTTTATTTCTAATACCGCAACCGCGATTTTAATTGCACCAATTGCGATTGATTTAGCAATAAAATTTGGATATTCACCCTATCCATTTGCTATGACCGTTGCTATTGCGACATCTGCATCGTTTATTACACCTGTTTCATCACCTGTAAAAACAATGGTTGTTGCACCTGGTGGATATAGCTTTAGTGATTTTGTTAAAGTTGGTGTGCCGTTAACCTTCTTGGTTATGTTAGTTGATATAGCGTTGGTACCAATATTTTTTCCATTTTAAGTAAAATAAAAACATAATTAATTGGTTAAATATAAGGTTACTAAGTTGTTTGTGGATTTTTACTATTATTTTATCCACAAACTTTTCACCAGCTATTATGAGATTTCGCGATGATTCAAGATCACTTAACGCTATAACCACCTTTACTCGGTATACATATGATATCCATTATGAGTACAGTGATGTGATTAAGGATTATTAGGTCAATTTAAAGTATAATATCTGTCATATTTTGATTATGGATATATTACACATGTCACACACAACAAATCCCCTAAAGATTATTTTTGCTGGCACGCCTGATTTTGCCGCTACCCATTTAAAAGCATTAATTGATGCTAAACATAATGTTATTGCAGTTTTTACTCAGCCCGATCGCCCTGCTGGACGTGGCAATAAGTTAACTGCAAGTCCGGTTAAACAATTAGCAATCGAAAATCATCTTCCTGTTTATCAACCTGCTACACTCAAAACTGAAGAAAATCAGAAAATCATTGCTGAGCTCAATGCCGACATTATGATTGTGGTAGCATATGGTCTTATTTTACCGCAAGCTGTGCTTGATATGCCTAAACTAGGTTGTTTAAATGTGCATGGTTCATTATTACCAAGATGGCGAGGCGCAGCTCCTATTCAACGCGCTTGTTGGGCTGGTGATACTTTAACCGGTATCACAATTATGCAAATGGATGCAGGGCTTGATACGGGTGATATGTTATATAAACTCACCTGTCCAATTGAACCTTCTGATACCAGTGCAACGTTATATAACAAATTGGCGCAATTAGGTCCAGAAGGACTACTTGATACCTTAACACTAATTACCGAAGGAAAAATCCAACCTGAAAAACAAGATCCATCACAGGTCACTTACGCTGAAAAATTATCTAAACAAGAAGCTAAACTTGATTGGAACCTATCGGCACAGCAACTTGAACGTTGCATTCGCGCCTTTAATCCTTGGCCTGTTAGTTATTTTGACGTTAATGGCGAGCCAGTAAAGGTATGGCAAGCAGAAGTGATAAAAACATCCCACAATCGACCTGTTGGCACTATTTTACAAGCGGATAAAAAAGGAATATGTATTGCAACAAGTGATGGCGCATTAAATATGACACTTTTACAACCTGCTGGTAAAAAACCAATGTCTGCTCAAGATCTATTGAACTCTCGCAAAGCATGGTTTGAAGTAGGTAAGATACTGGGGAACTAGTTAAAAAAGATATTACAGGATAAATTCCTGTAATATTATCGTTTTTTGGCTAACAGCGTCGCAAAGCGGAGCTTTATTCGGTTACCATGGATATCCGTTTTATGCAGTTCGCCAACATCTTCATTGTATTTTAGGATATCCCAATTTTGATAATAATTAAGTAACTCATTCTCTTTAAACGTAAACGAAAACCCTACAGTGCAAGGAAAATCATCAGTTGACATAGCGCAAACAATTAAATTATAACCACCCGTTTTAGTTATGTTTTGCATATTATGAATGATATCGGGAATTCTATCTGGTTGTAAAAACATCATTACAACAGTTGAAATAATTAAATCGTAGTTACCTTTTAAATTAGCCTGATTAATATCATAAATAGATGCATTGATATGCGATAAATGATCGTTTGCAATAATTTCTTGTAAATTACTAATACTCATTTCTGACTTATCAACGGCATCAACATCAAAACCAAGTAGCTGTAAATAGAGTGAATTACGGCCTGAACCACAACCTAAATCTAGCGCTTTTCCGGCCTGAATGATTTGACATACTTCCAACACGTCAGAATGGGTTTTAGTCATCTGATATTTTTTCTGGCTATAATCCTCAGGTTGACAATAAAAAGCCAACTGGCACTGCAAATCATCTGAAACTTGAGCTATTCGATGCCATTGCTGAGGCTCAATAAATGGAGGCTGATGCTGAACATCAAAAACATATTGAGAAACGATATCGCCTTGCTCGGTTAACATATCAAAATTGATATGACCTTTTATAATATTTAATTTTGCCCAAGTACCTAGTTGTGTATTATGTTTTTCACGAAACAAATCGGGTAAAGTTTTTGCATCCCAAATAGGTAACGTTTTATAGCAAACTAAATCTTTATCTTTCATCATGAAGTACCAACAATGTCATCTAATAGTTGAGTATTATAGTCAAGTATTAATCAAATAAACAACTTATTTTTTAGAAATAAAATGACGATTAAATAAGGAAAAATAAATTTATAGTAGCGAAGTTAACTATATCAACATATAATCATCAGCATTCTAGAATATATAGTAAAAAATATTAGAGGAACAATTTATGGGATTTTTAACAGGTAAACGCATACTGGTTACCGGCGTTGCAAGTAATCGTTCTATTGCATACGGTATTGCAAAAGCGATGCACCGTGAAGGCGCAGAATTAGCTTTTACTTATCAAAGCGAAAAATTAAAAGGCCGTGTTGAAGAGTTTGCTGCTGATTTTAATTCTAAAATCGTTTTACCTTGTGATGTTGCGCATGATGAAAGCATCACAACATTATTTACAGAGCTAGCTAAAACTTGGGATAAATTCGATGGTTTTGTTCATGCAATCGCCTTCGCTCCTGGTGATCAATTAGATGGTGATTATGTTAATGCGGTAACTCGTGAAGGTTTTGCCATCGCACATGATATTAGCTCTTATAGCTTTGTTGCTATGGCTAAAGCTTGTCGTTCAATGCTAAATCCTGACTCAGCATTAGTCACTCTTTCTTATTTAGGCGCTGAACGTGCAATTCCTAATTATAACGTTATGGGTCTTGCTAAAGCATCTTTAGAAGCAAATGTACGTTATATGGCAAATGCAATGGGACCTGAAGGTATTCGTGTAAATGCAATTTCTGCTGGCCCTATTCGTACTTTAGCTGCATCAGGAATTAAAGATTTCAAAAAGATGTTATCACATTGTGAATCAGTAACCCCTATTCGTCGTACAGTAACCATTGAAGACGTAGGTAATTCAGCTGCATTCTTATGTTCAAATTTATCGTCAGGTATTACGGGTGAAGTCATTCATGTTGATGGTGGCTTTAGTATCGCAGCGATGAATGAATTAGAACTTAAGTAATATAGTAAAATATTTTAATGAAAGGCTAATTGTAAAATTAGCCTTTTTTATTGCATAAAAGCAAATCTATCAATGATTAAGCTTTCTTAGATTTAATATGAATGCCTATTTTGCTAAGTAACGACACAAATAAACTGTTGTCTCGCTGACTTGCACATCAAATTGACTCTCTTTGGCGACATGAAAAATCTGCCCTGCTTCAAAAATTTGCCAATCAGTTGCAGTAGGTAATAAAACTTTGAGCGAACCAGTTATCACTGTCATTTCTTCTGGATTATTGGTACTAAAAACATATTCGCCAGGCATCATCACACCAACAGAGGCTTTACCCGTTGAGCCATTTTCAAAACCTATAGACTTCACTTTCCCATCAAAATAATCATTAATTTCTAACATAAAAACCCCTCTCCTCAACTTTTTTTATAAATTTTATTAAACTTATTATTATCAGCTTAATTGATTTCAATTAGCTATCCAACGATTATTTATTAGTTAAAAGTTATTTTTTTAAACCAAAATCGCATCAATAACTAAGATAATATTAAAACTTCCTAAATTACAAAGAAAATAGCATACAGAAGCGTTTTTTTCCGTTAAAATTTAACATTATTTGCTCAGTAACAGTTTGTTGGAGAAAACATGAAAATAGCAAAAAATACAGTTGTAAGTTTAGCATATAAAGTTCGTACAAAAGATGGCGTGTTAGTTGATGAAGCTACAGCAGCTGCGCCACTTGAATATTTACAAGGTGCAGGAAACTTATTACAAGACCTTGAAAATGCGTTAGAAGGCCATCAAGTTGGTGATAAATTTGATGTGGAATTAGTTAACCCTTATGGTGATTTTAACGATGCATTGGTACAAAATGTACCGCGTGATGTTTTTGTTGGAGTTGATGACCTCGAAGTTGGTATGCGTTTTTTTGCTGATACTGACCAAGGTTCTTTACCCGTTGAAATCACGGCTATTGATGGCGATACCGTTACTATTGATGGTAACCATATGTTAGCTGGCCAAGACTTAAATTTTAATGTTGAAGTGCTTGCTATTCGTGAAGCGACACCTGATGAGATATCTCATGGTCATATTCATGGTGCACACGATCATGGACATGGTGGCTGTGGTTGTGGTGGTCACGATGATCATGACGATGATGAAGAAAGCGGTTGTTGTGGCGGTGGAAACGGCAGTTGCGGATGTCACTAATATTTAAATAAAATAGAATTTTAAAAGCGCTGATTAGCGCTTTTTTTGTAAAATAGTCTCGATCTTTGCGAACCATTTCACAACTTTTCATCTGTTTCGTTATCAATTTATAAAAATTAATCAATAATCTCATTTTAAAAAAAATGGGAATACCATAATTATGTCAACACAATGCAGACTTTTGATGCCACGAGAAAAATTATTACAATTTGGTGTTGAAGCGCTGTCAGATGCTGAATTACTTGCTCTTTTTTTACGTACGGGAACTCGTAATTTACCAGTATTAACGTTATCCCAAAAATTATTAAATGAATTCGGTTCCTTTTACCATTTAATGAATGCAAGTCATGATGAATTTTGTAAAAAAGAAGGTTTGGGAACAGCTAAATATACTCAATTGAAAGCGGTGGTTGAACTATCTCATCGTTATTTAAAAGTTAAAATGACCAAAGAAAATTATCTTACATCACCTACTTTAACTCATCATTATCTAGCTAATCGTTTAATGGATAAAGATCGTGAAATTTTTATGGTTATTTTTCTAGATAACCAGAATCACGTCATTAATTGTGAGGAGATGTTTGTAGGAACATACAACAGCGTTGAGGTTCACCCTAGAGAAGTCGCTAGAAAAGCCTTGCAATACAATGCGGCAGCATTAATTTTAGCACATAACCATCCTTCAGGCTTAGCTGAACCAAGTCAAGCTGATCGTGCATTAACTAAAAAAATCGAACAAGTTTGTGAATTAATTGATGTCCGTGTTATCGATCATCTCGTCATTGGTAAAGGTGAATACGTCTCTTTTGCGGAACGAGGATGGATTTTATAATAACTTTTACTTACAATATAAAATTAAATAGCCATTAAGTAACAGACTATGAACCAACAATTGGAATTATTAGAAACAAAAGTTGCATTTCAAGAGATGACCATTGAAGAATTAAATCAAATGGTGGTTAATCTACAGGCCGATATCAGCAAACTTAAAGAACAATTAACGTTATTATCACAAAAATTACAAGCAACCCAAACATCGAACATAGCAAGTTTATCAGAAGAAACTCCGCCTCCACATTATTAACTTATAGCATTAAAATGTTTTGAAGAATTCCTACTAATTACGGACAAAATGGTGGCTATATCATTTGCCATCCCGCTTAAAATTGCTGGTACTTATATTAAACTTTGGTAGTTAAATCTATAATAATTAGCTAATAAAAAACCGGCTCATTAGCCGGTTTTAATTTTAAGCTTTAATTAATTATTTATTCAGCTGCTGCTTCTGCTTCTACAGCAGGGCGATCAACTAATTCAATATAAGCCATTGGAGCATTATCTCCATCACGGAAACCACATTTTAAAATGCGTACATAACCGCCAGGACGGGTAGCAAAACGTGGGCCTAAATCTGAAAATAATTTTTTCACTGTATCTTTATCACGGATACGAGCAAAAGCCAAACGGCGATTAGCTACGCTATCGCTTTTGGCTAGCGTAATTAACGGTTCAACAACACGACGCAACTCTTTTGCTTTAGGCAATGTAGTTTTGATGATTTCATGTTCAACAAGTGAACTAGTCATGTTACGAAACATTGCTTGACGATGGCTGCTATTTCGGTTCAGTTGACGACCACTTTTACGATGGCGCATAACTTTATCCTTCTTATATAAATTTTATTTTAGTCTTCAACAATACTTGCTGGTGGCCAGTTCTCAAGACGCATGCCTAAAGACAAACCACGAGATGCGAGCACATCCTTAATTTCAGTAAGTGATTTCTTACCAAGATTAGGGGTTTTAAGTAACTCAACTTCGGTACGTTGTACTAAATCACCAATATAATGAACTGCTTCTGCTTTTAAGCAATTAGCAGACCGAACAGTTAATTCGAGATCATCTACTGGACGTAGAAGAATCGGATCAAATTCCGGTTTATCTTCTTTAACTTCAGGTTGACGTACATCACGTAAATCAACGAAAGCTTCAAGTTGTTCAGCCAAAATAGTTGAAGCACGACGAATAGCCTCTTCAGGATCAATCGTACCATTAGTTTCCATATCAATAACTAATTTATCTAAATCGGTACGTTGTTCCACACGAGCCGCATCGACAGAATAAGCGATACGCTCGACTGGGCTATAACATGCATCAACTAATAGACGACCAATCGGTCGCTCTTCATCTTCTGACTTAACGCGAGCAGAAGCAGGGACATAACCACGTCCTCGTTGTACACGAATACGCATACTAATTGAAGCATTGGCATCAGTAAGATGACAAATTACTAAATCAGGATTTACAATTTCAACATCACCATCGTGAGTGATATCTGATGCAGTTACCGCACCTACCCCTGATTTATTTAAAGTCAGCATAACATCATCTTTAGTATGTACACGTACTGCTAATTTTTTCAAATTAAGCAGAATATCAAGCACATCTTCTTGAACGCCTTCTTTAGTACTATACTCATGCAGAACACCGTCAATTTCAACTTCGGTCACTGCATATCCCGGCATAGATGATAATAAAATGCGGCGTAGTGCATTACCTAAAGTATGTCCAAAACCACGCTCAAGTGGCTCTAAAGTCACTTTTGCATGAGTTGGGCTGTATTGAACAACGTCAACTAGGTGAGGTTTTAAAAACTCTGTTACAGAACCCTGCATTATGTCCTCTCTTAAGTGCTAAACTTTACTTAGAGTAAAGTTCGACGATCAAATGTTCGTTGATGTCAGCAGATAAATCTGAACGTTCTGGTAAGCGTTTGAACACACCTTCCATTTTGCTAGCATCAACTTCTAACCATGTTGGTTTTTCACGTTGTTCAGCTAACTCTAAAGCGGCTTTAATACGTGCTTGTTTTTTAGATTTTTCACGAACACTAATCACATCTTCAGGTGAAACTTGATAAGATGCGATGTTAACAACGTGACCATTAACAAGAACAGCTTTATGACTAACTAATTGACGAGCTTCAGCACGAGTTGCACCGAATCCCATACGATAAACAACGTTATCTAAGCGACGTTCTAAAAGACCTAACAAGTTTTCACCTGTATTACCTTTAATACGCGCTGCATTTTTGTAGTAATTACGGAATTGACGTTCTAGAATTCCATAAATACGTCTAACTTTTTGTTTTTCGCGTAACTGAACACCATAATCTGATAAACGCGGTTTACGCGCACCATGTTGTCCAGGAGCTTGTTCTAACTTACATTTACTGTCAACCGCTCGGACGCCAGACTTAAGGAATAAATCTGTACCTTCACGACGACTTAATTTGAGCTTTGGTCCCAAATATCTTGCCATTTTTTTTCTCCAATAATCCTATAAACATTCAATGTTTAATAAAAAATTAAACACGACGTTTCTTTGGTGGACGACAACCGTTATGAGGAATCGGAGTAACATCAGTAATATTAGTGATGCGATAACCCGCTGCATTTAATGCACGAATTGTTGACTCACGACCAGGACCAGGTCCTTTTACCATAACTTCTAGATTCTTAATTCCGTAGTCTTTTACGGCTTCTGCACAACGCTCTGCTGCTACTTGAGCTGCGAACGGAGTTGACTTACGAGAGCCACGGAAACCAGAACCACCAGCGGTTGCCCAACCCAACGCATTACCTTGACGATCGGTAATTGTTACGATTGTATTGTTAAATGATGCATGAATATGAGCTATACCATCAGAAACTTGCTTTTTAACACGTTTACGTGTACGAACAGGTGTCTTTGCCATTTATTATCACCTCAATTATTTCTTGATTGGCTTACGCGGTCCCTTACGGGTACGAGCGTTAGTCTTAGTGCGTTGACCACGGACAGGAAGTCCACGACGATGACGCACACCACGATAACAACCAAGGTCTAATAAACGCTTGATACTCATAGTTACTTCACGACGTAAATCACCTTCAACAGTGAATTTAGCGACTTGTTCACGTAACTTTTCAATCTGATCTTCAGATAGTTCTCTGATCTTAACATGTTCAGGAATACCAGCTTCAGCACAAATTGTCTTAGCACGGGTATTACCGATACCATAAATTGCTTGTAACGCAATAACAGTATGTTGTTGATCAGGAATGTTAATGCCTGCTATACGGGCCACTATGCACTCCTTTATTGTTAATGTTCAGCAAATCCACCATACTGAAAAGCCCGTTTTCAGGATACTCAAACGGCGGATCTACAAAAAAATTTTAGGCTGGCTATTCTAGCCAGCTTTACTATACTTTGGCAAGTAAAATATGCAAAAGTTCAATTTCGCAGTTAAATAATATTAACCTTGACGTTGTTTGTGTTTACCTTCAATGCAAATAACACGAACGATGCCATTGCGTTTGATGATTTTACAATTTCTGCATAATTTCTTGACTGAAGCACGAACTTTCATGTTTTTCTCCGTAACTTCTGGCTAACTTATCGGCCGTAGCCTTTAAGGTTCGCTTTCTTTAACACTGACTCATAACGATTTGGCATCATTAAAGTCTGTACTTGTGCCATAAAATCCATGATTACAACAACCACAATTAATAAAGATGTTCCACCAAATTGAACTGGAACTTTCATCGCACTTGTCATAAACATTGGTACCAAACATACAAAAGTAATGTAGATAGCGCCAATTAGCGTTAAACGTGTCATTACTTTATCAATATACTTAGATGTTTGTTCACCTGGACGGATACCTGGAATAAATGCACCAGATTTTTTTAACTGATCTGCTGTTTCTCTCGGATTGAAAACCAATGCGGTATAGAAGAAACAGAAGAAAATAATCGCAGCTGCAAAAAAGATTATGTATAACGGTTGATCATGAGAGAAATATTGCCCAATGAGAACAAAGATATATCTCCATCCTTCACCATTTCCTTGAAACCAAGAAGCCATCATTGATGGTAACATAATAATTGTTGAAGCAAATATTGCTGGAATTACACCTGCCATATTAATTTTAAGAGGTAAATGCGTACTTTGTGCGGCATACACACGACGACCTTGTTGTCTTTGAGCGTAATTAACAACAATACGTCGTTGACCACGTTCAACAAAAACGACAAAGTAAGTCACACCAACCACTAATGCAGCGATTACTAATAATAAAATCGGATGCAAATCACCAGAACGAGCTTGTTCAATTGTTTCATATATCGCATGAGGAAGACTTGCCACAATACCAGCAAAGATAATGATAGAAATACCATTACCTACACCGCGCTCTGTGATCTGTTCACCCAACCACATAAGAAACATAGTGCCAGTAACTAAGCTAACCGATGCAATAAAATAGAAAGAAAATCCTGGATTAATCACAACTTGACTATAACCCGGAATATTCGGTAAACCAGTCGCAATACCGACTGCTTGTACAATCGCTAAAGCTAGTGTGCCATAACGAGTATATTGGCTAATTTTCTTACGACCTGATTCACCTTCTTTCTTCAATTCAGCTAATTTAGGATTAATTGATGTCAATAACTGCACAATGATTGATGCAGAAATATAAGGCATTATCCCTAAAGCAAATATTGAAGCACGGCTTAAAGCACCACCAGAGAACATATTGAACATACCAACAATACCATTAGATGATGCTTGTAGTAAGTCCGATAACGCTTTAGTATCAACACCAGGAACCGGAACGTAAGAACCAAGACGGAAAACAATAAGCGCTAAAAGCACAAATAATAAACGTCTTTTAAGCTCACTACTACCGCCTCGTGTGCTTTGAAAATCTAATCCTGGTTGCTTTGCCATCTTTCTAATTATTCCTCAATTTTTCCGCCAGCAGCTTCAATTGCAGCTTTAGCACCTTTAGTTACTCGAATACCACGAACTGTTACTGGTTTAGAAATTTCACCAGATAACATGATTTTTGCATATTCGATTTGTGAATTAATCACATTAGCAACTTTTAAGCTATTTAGGTCAACAATATCACCTTCAACTTTCATTAAATCTGAAAGACGAACTTGTGCTGTTACCATAGCTTTACGTGAGGTAAAACCAAATTTTGGTAAACGACGATATAAAGGCATTTGACCACCTTCAAAGCCACGACGAACGCCGCCACCTGAACGAGATTTTTGACCTTTGATACCACGAGTACCAGTTTTACCAAGCCCTGAACCGATTCCACGGCCTACGCGCTTAGGTGCATGCTTTGAACCTTCAGCAGGAGATAAAGTATTTAAACGCATTACTATTACTCCTCAACTTTAACCATGTAATAAACTTGGTTTACCATACCGCGAATTGCAGGTGTATCTTCACGTTCAACAGTATGACCAATACGACGTAATCCTAAACCAACTAACGTTGCTTTATGCTTCGGTAGACGACCAATAGAACTACGAGTTTGTGTAATTTTAATTGTCTTTGCCATGGCTAATTACCCCAAAATTTCTTCGACGGTTTTACCACGCTTAGCAGCAACCATTTCTGGAGATTTCATATTTTCTAAGCCATCAATCGTTGCACGAACCACGTTAATTGGGTTTGTAGAACCATATGCTTTAGCTAGAACGTTACGAACACCAGCAACTTCTAATACAGCACGCATCGCACCACCGGCGATAATACCAGTACCTTCTGATGCTGGTTGCATATAAACACGAGAACCTGTGTGAGCACCTTTAACTGGATGCTGTAAAGTATCGTTGTTTAACGCAACATTGATCATATTGCGACGTGCTTTTTCCATTGCTTTTTGGATTGCTGCTGGCACTTCACGTGCTTTACCATATCCAAAACCTACGCGGCCATTACCGTCACCAACAACAGTTAGTGCAGAAAAACTAAAAATACGACCACCTTTTACGGTTTTAGAGACTCGGTTAACTGCGATTAATTTTTCCTGCAGTTCACCAGCTTGTTTTTCGATGTTTGACATCTTTAACTCCTACCTTAGAACTGTAGGCCAGCTTCGCGAGCAGCATCTGCTAGCGCCTGAACTCGACCATGATATTGGAAACCTGAACGATCAAAAGAAACTTCTTTGATATCTTTCGCTAATGCACGCTCTGCAATTGCTTTACCAACTGCTGCTGCGGCATCTTTGTTTCCAGTGTATTTTAAACTTTCACTGATAGCTTTTTCTAATGTAGAAGCGGCTGCCAGTACTTCTGATCCGTTTGGTGCGATAATCTGCGCATAAATATGACGCGGAGTACGGTGAACTACTAAGCGAGTTGCAAGTAGTTCATGCATCTTACGACGCGCTTTAGTTGCACGACGGATACGAGCTGATTTCTTATCCATAGTGTTACCTTACTTTTTCTTAGCTTCTTTAGTACGCACAACTTCATCTGCGTAACGAACACCTTTACCTTTATAAGGTTCAGGACGACGATAAGCACGGATATCTGCTGCCACTTGTCCGATTAACTGTTTATCAGCACTTTTTAGTACGATTTCAGTTTGAGAAGGACACTCAGCTGTTACACCTTTAGGTAATTGATGTTCAATTGGATGTGAATATCCAAGAGATAAACCAATTGCATTACCTTTAACTTGTGCACGATAACCGACACCAACTAGCTGAAGTTTTTTAGTAAAACCTTCAGTAACACCAATTACCATTGCATTAATCAATGCACGAGCTGTACCTGCTTGAGCCCAAGCATCAGCAAAGCCGTCACGAGGTGCAAATTTAATTTGACCTTCTTCTTGATTAATTACAACAGCATTATTTATTGTGCGAGATAACTCGCCATTTTTACCTTTAATCGTAATTACCTGACCATTGAGTTTTACCTCTACGCCAGCAGGAACAACGACAGGTGCTTTTGCAACACGAGACATTTTTTTCTCCCTTACGCTACGTAGCAGATAATTTCACCACCAAGACCAGCTTGGCGTGCTGCACGATCAGTCATAACACCTTTAGAAGTAGAAATAACTGCAATACCTAATCCAGCCATTACTTTTGGTAATTCATCTTTACGTTTATAAATACGTAAACCTGGACGGCTAACACGTTTAATACTTTCTACAACAGCCTTACCTTGGAAATATTTTAAAGTGATTTCCAATTCTGGTTTAGTGTCACCAACTACTTTATAGTCCCCGATATAACCTTCTTCTTTTAGCACATTGGCAATTGCCACTTTTAGCTTAGAGGAAGGCATGGTGACTGCAACTTTATTCGCAGCTTGACCGTTACGAATACGGGTCAACATATCTGCTATAGGATCTTGCATGCTCATCTATAACACTCCCCTGATTACCAACTTGCCTTTTTAAGACCAGGAATCTCACCACGCATGGCTGACTCACGAACCTTAATACGGCTTAAACCAAATTTACGAAGGACGCCATGAGGACGACCGGTTTGACGACAACGACGACGTTGACGTGATGGACTAGAATCACGAGGAAGCGTTTGCAATTTAAGCACTGCATTCCAACGATCTTCATCTGATGCATTAAGATCAGAGATAATCGCTTTTAATTCTTGACGCTTTGCAAAATATTTTTCTGCTAGCTTTACGCGTTTCTTATCGCGTTCAATCATTGATTGTTTAGCCATTATGCCCTACCTTACTTACGAAATGGGAAGTTAAAGGCAGATAATAAAGCTCGGCCTTCTTCATCAGATTGTGCAGTAGTTGTGATAGTAATATCTAAACCACGAACACGATCAACTTTATCATAATCGATTTCAGGGAAAACGATTTGTTCACGAACACCCATGCTATAGTTACCACGACCATCGAAAGATTTTGCGCTTAAGCCACGAAAATCTCGAGTACGAGGAAGAGCAATATAAACTAGACGTTCAAAAAATTCCCACATACGTTCGCCACGTAAAGTGACCTTACAACCAATAGGATACCCTTGACGGATTTTAAAACCAGCAACTGATTTGCGTGCTTTAGTGACAAGTGGTTTTTGACCACTGATTGCTGCTAAATCAGCAACCGCATTATCTAATAATTTCTTATCAGTAATTGCTTCACCCACACCCATATTCAAGGTGATCTTTTCGATCCGAGGGACTTGCATGACAGATTTGTAGCCAAACTGTTCTTGCAGTTTATTTACTACCTGTGCTTTGTAGTAATCATGCAGTTTCGCCATCGTACACTCCAAATTACTTAATTGATTAATTTATTAGTAGACTTATAAAAACGGACTTTTTTTCCATCTTCAAAACGAAAGCCTACGCGATCTGCTTTGCCTGTATCTTGGTTAAAAATTGCTACGTTAGAAACGTTAATTGGCGCTTCTTTCTCAACAATTCCACCTTCTTGATTTAATGCAGGTACTGGTTTTTGGTGTTTTTTCACCAAATTAATACCTTCAACAATCACTTTACCAGTAGACAAAACACTTTTTACTTTACCGCGTTTACCTTTATCTTTACCGGCTAACACGATAACTTCATCTTCTCGACGGATTTTAGCTGCCATTACCCGCTCCTTACAGTACTTCTGGTGCTAATGAAATGATCTTCATAAACTTCTCAGAACGAAGTTCACGAGTGACCGGTCCAAAAATACGCGTACCAATCGGTTGCTCACTGTTATTATTTAAAATAACACAAGCATTGCGATCGAAACGAATGACAGATCCATCAGGACGACGAACACCTTTTCTAGTGCGCACGACGACAGCTTTAAGTACATCACCTTTTTTCACTTTACCACGTGGAATTGCTTCTTTAATGGTAACTTTGATGATATCACCGACAGCTGCATAACGACGATGCGATCCACCGAGAACCTTGATACACATTACGCTACGTGCGCCAGAGTTATCAGCAACATCGAGCCTAGTCTGTTCTTGGATCATTTTAATGCTCCGTATAAATTAATTATTGTCTAATCTACCTTCATCCACCTCAACTACCATGGATAAGAATAGACAACCAAAAACCCACATATGTGAGGGCGCATAGTATAACACCACTCAAATAAAATGGATAGCATAAAATAAACGGCCGATGAGCCGTTTATTAAATTATGTACAGTTTTTAATCAAAAAAGATTAACTAACTGCTTTTTCAACGATTCGAACAAGAGTCCAAGATTTGGTTTTTGATAATGGACGACACTCTTTAATTTCAACAGTATCACCAATACCACACTCGTTGTTTTCATCATGTACATGCAATTTAGTCGTACGTTTAATGAACTTACCATATAACGGATGCTTCACTTTACGTTCAATAGCTACAGTAATAGATTTATCCATTTTGTCGCTAATAACACGACCTTGCTGAGTACGAATTTTTACTTCAGTAGTCATATTACGCACCCGCCTTCTCAGTTAATAACGTTTTAACTCGTGCAATATTACGACGCACTTGTTTTAACATATGAGTTTGTGTTAACTGACCCCCAGCTAATTGCATACGTAAGTTAAATTGCTCACGTAATAAATTAAGAAGTTCAGTATTTAACTCTTCAACGCTTTTTTCGCGTAGCTCTTTTGCTTTCATTTACATCACCGTCTTAATCACAAAGGTGGTTTTAATTGGCAGTTTTGCAGCTGCCAACGCAAATGCTTCACGAGCAACTTCTTCCGGTACACCGTCCATTTCATAAAGGACTTTACCTGGTTGAATCTGAGCAACCCAGTATTCAACGTTACCCTTACCTTTACCCATACGCACTTCAAGTGGTTTTTCAGTAATTGGTTTATCAGGGAAAACTCGAATCCAGATTTTACCTTGACGCTTAACTGCACGAGTCATTGCACGACGTGCCGCTTCGATCTGGCGCGCAGTCAAACGACCACGACCCACAGCCTTAAGACCGAATGTACCGAAACTAACGTCAGTACTTACAGCAAGACCACGATTGCGGCCCTTGTGCACTTTACGGAATTTTGTACGCTTTGGTTGTAACATCAGCGACGCTCCTTATTGTTTTCGGCCTTTGCGCTGCTTTTTCGGTTGAGCAGCAGGTTGTTTTTCTGCTTGTTCAACGGCAGCCATACCACCAAGGATCTCACCTTTGAAGATCCACACTTTAACACCAATAATACCATAGGTAGTTAATGCTTCAGATGTACCATAATCGATATCAGCACGTAGAGTATGTAGAGGCACACGACCTTCACGATACCATTCACTACGAGCGATTTCAGCGCCGCCTAAACGACCACTTACTTCAACTTTGATACCTTTAGCACCCGCTTTCATTGCGTTTTGAACCGCACGTTTCATAGCACGACGGAACATAACACGGCGTTCTAACTGAGAGGTAATACTGTCAGCAACTAATTTAGCGTCAAGTTCTGGTTTACGAACTTCAGCAATATTAATTTGTACTGCAACATCACGTTTCTCTCTTTTGTCTTTGTATTTATTGACAATAGAAGCTACGGCATTACGTAATTTTTCAACGTCCTCACCTTTTTTACCAATCACAATACCTGGACGAGCAGTGTGAATAGTAATGCGAACGTTAGTTTCTGCTGAACGGTCGATCACAATTTTAGAGATAGATGCTTGTGCTAATTCTTTATTTAAGAATTCACGCACTCTAAAATCACTTTCTAAATTATCAGCGAATGTCTTTGTACCCGAATACCATGTAGATGTCCAAGGCTTGACGATGCCTAGTCGGATACCATTTGGATTTACTTTTTGACCCATTGCTATTCTCCAGCCTAGCGATCAGAGACGATCACGGTGATGTGACTCGTACGCTTCAAAATTCGATCTGCACGACCTTTTGCACGAGGCATAATACGCTTCATGGTTGGGCCTTCGTCTACGAAAATTTTCGCAACTTTCAGATCATCAATATCAGCACCATCGTTATGCTCTGCATTAGCAATAGCAGACTCTAATACTTTTTTAACCAGTACAGCCGCTTTTTTATTGGTGTACGTTAAAATATCAAGTGCCTGAGACACTTTTTTACCGCGAACAAGATCTGCAACTAAGCGAACTTTTTGTGCAGAAGAACGAGCGTGGCGGTACTTTGCAATTGTTTCCATCTCTTTCTCCTACTTATTTCTTCTTAGCTTTCTTATCCGCAGCGTGGCCGCGATAAGTACGAGTCGGCGCGAATTCACCCAATTTATGACCAACCATTTCGTCGGAAACATAAACTGGAACGTGCTGACGACCATTATGGACAGCGATGGTCAAACCGATCATGTTAGGAAAGATCGTTGAACGACGGGACCAAGTACGAATTGGTTTCTTGTCCCCGCTTTCCACCGCTTTCTCTACCTTCTTCAGCAAGTGTAGGTCAATAAAAGGACCCTTCTTGAGAGAACGTGGCATAGCTAATCCTCTATATTAATTATTTCTTATTGCGACGGCGAACAATATACTTATCAGTACGTTTGTTGCTACGCGTTTTCAATCCTTTGGCTTTTTGACCCCATGGAGACACAGGATGTTTACCAAAGTTACGACCTTCACCACCACCATGTGGATGGTCTACCGGGTTCATTGCTGTACCACGAACAGTAGGACGAACACCACGCCAACGCGAAGCACCCGCTTTACCTAATACGCGAAGCATATGTTCTGAATTACCCACTTCACCAATAGTGGCGCGGCAATCAGATAATACTTTACGCATTTCACCTGAACGTAGACGTAATGTTACATAAGCACCATCACGAGCAACGATTTGAACATAACTACCAGCAGAGCGAGCAAGTTGTCCGCCTTTACCTGGTTTCATTTCAATATTATGCACGGTAGAACCGACTGGAATATTGCGCATCGGTAAACAGTTACCTGTTTTAATTGATGCATCAACACCAGATTGGATCTGATCACCTGCTTTTAAGCCTTTAGGCGCTAAAATATAACGACGTTCACCGTCTTTATATAGAACCAATGCAATATTTGCACTACGGTTCGGATCATATTCCAAACGTTCAACAACTGCTGGAATACCATCTTTATTACGCTTAAAGTCGACAATACGATAATGTTGTTTATGACCACCACCGATATGACGGGTAGTGATACGACCATTATTATTGCGACCACCAGTTTTGCTTTTTGAATCAAGCAACGGTGCATAAGGCTTACCTTTATGCAACTCTGGGTTAACCACTTTAACAACGTGGCGACGACCCGGAGATGTAGGTTTACACTTAACAACTGCCATTGTTCTTACTCCTCCGAATTACTCAGCGACGCCAGCAAGGTCTAAGTTTTGACCTTCTGCTAAAGTAACGTAAGCTTTTTTCCAGTCGCTACGGCGACCGATTTGTTGACCACGACGTTTTACTTTGCCTTTAACAACAAGAGTATTTACGTCATCTACTTTAACTTCAAATAGTTGTTCAACTGCGGCTTTAATCTCTCTCTTAGTAGCATCTTTAGCAACTTTCAATACTAATGTATTTGTTTTTTCCATTGAAATAGATGCTTTTTCAGAAACATGTGGTGCTCGCAGGACTTTAAGCAGACGCTCTTCACGAATCATGCTAACATCTCCTCTACTTGTTTAACGGCATCAACAGTGATAACCACTTTGTCAAATGCAATCAAACTAACTGGATCAATACCTGCCACATCACGCACATCAACTTTATATAAGTTACGTGCTGCTAAGAAAAGATTTTCATCAACTTCAGAGGTAATGATTAGAACATCATTTAAGTTCATATCATTTAATTTCTGAGTTAATAATTTAGTCTTAGGTGCTTCAACAGTAAATGTTTCAACCACGATTAAACGTTCTTGACGCACTAATTCAGAGAAAATACTCTTTAATGCACCACGATACATTTTACGGTTAACTTTTTGGCTATGATCTTGTGGTTTTGCTGCAAATGTTACACCACCACTACGCCAGATTGGGCTCTTAATAGAACCTGAACGAGCACGACCAGTGCCTTTTTGACGCCATGGTTTTTTGCCTGAACCAGCGATTTCTGCACGAGTTTTTTGTGCGCGAGAGCCTTGACGAGCAGCAGATGCATAAGCAACAACTACTTGGTGAACTAACGCTTCATTAAACTCACGTCCGAAGGTAGTTTCGGAAACAGAAAGCGCTTGCGCGTCTTTTACTACTAATTCCATCTCTATCTCCTCGACGTTAAGCCTTGATTGCCGGTTTAACAATTACGTCACTATTGATTGCGCCTGGTACTGCACCTTTAATTAATAAAAGGTTACGTTCTGCATCAACACGCACAATATCTAAGTTTTGAACAGTTACACGTTCATTACCTAGGTGACCTGCCATTTTACGACCTTTGAACACTTTACCTGGAGTTTGGTTTTGACCGATAGAGCCATGACCACGGTGTGCCAAAGAGTTACCATGTGTTGCATCTTGAGTACGGAAATTCCAACGTTTAGTTACGCCAGCAAAACCTTTACCTTTAGATGTTCCAGTAACATCAACTTTTTTAACGTCTGTAAAAATATCAACGTTAATGCTTTGACCTACAGTATATTCGCCTTCTTCAAAACGGAATTCCCATAGACCACGACCAGCTTCAACGCCAGCCTTAGCGAAATGACCTGCTTCAGGTTTATTTACCCGGCTTGCTTTTTTGCTGCCAGTAGTAACCTGAATAGCTTGATAACCATCATTCTCAAGAGTTTTAACTTGAGTAACGCGGTTGCTTTGAACTTCAACTACGGTGACAGGAATAGAAACACCCTCTTCGGTGAAGATTCGTGTCATTCCTACTTTACGACCGATTAAACCAATCATTGTTTAGACCTCTCAATCATTCAGCTTAGGATTAACCTAAACTGATCTGCACATCAACACCGGCAGCAAGGTCTAGACGCATTAAAGCATCAACTGTTTTTTCAGTTGGCTCAACGATATCAACTAGACGTTTGTGAGTACGAATCTCATATTGATCACGCGCATCTTTATTTACGTGCGGAGAAATCAATACGGTGAAACGTTCTTTGCGTGTCGGTAATGGAATAGGACCACGAACTTGTGCGCCTGTGCGCTTCGCAGTTTCTACAATTTCAGCAGTTGATTGATCAATCAAACGATGATCAAACGCTTTTAACCGAATACGGATTCTTTGGTTCGACATGAGACCAGAGCTCCACTATTTAAAAGTTATAACAAAAGATTACTCCTCTTGCCCTGTTTCGATTGACAGGAGAGTGTAATCCGTTCTTTTTCGTAATTCCCAAATCGGGAATATTTTTGATATAATTCAATATTTTTACATAAAGATTATATCTTTTTACTCATTTGCTTACATAAAGACAATAAACAAAGTGGCGGGATTATACCCCGTTAGTTAATCAACATCAAGTATTAATTATCATACAGATAGAGAAAATATGATCATTAATAGCTATCAAAAAAGTTGAGGAACGGGGTTTTTTGACATATTTATGTCGCTATCAGTCACTCAAGTCTGACTATCAAAATGCGCCTCAATACATCTTTTTTATTTAATATTGCAATAACTCATCGCGATTTCAGATGCTAATTTTGCATTATTAAAAACAAGATTGATATTTGCTTCTAAGCTATCACCACCAGTTAACTCAACCACCTTCGCTAACAAGAATGGGGTAGTCTCTTTACCTTTAATTCCTTGCTCAACTGATTCTTTTAATGCTTTTTCAATTGCTGCCGTAATTAACGCTTCATCCATTGCATATTGTGTCGGGATAGGATTTGCAACCACAACTCCACCATTTAAACCTAAATCCCATTTTACTTTAATCATGTCAGCAATCTGTTTAGCGCTATCTAGTTTTACGCTAACATCAAACGGACTAGTTCGGCTAAAGAACGATGGCAGTTTTTCTGTTTGATAACCAACCACAGGCACACCAAATGTTTCAAGATATTCCATCGTTAAACCTAAATCTAAAATTGATTTCGCCCCAGCACAGACTACCGCAACATTGGTATTAGCGAGTTCTTGAAGGTCGGCTGAAATATCAAAGGTATGCTCAGCACCTCGATGAACACCACCAAGCCCGCCGGTTGCAAAAACTCGAATACCAGCTAATTCAGCAATAATCATTGTAGCTGCAACCGTTGTCGCACCATTTTGTTTATTGGCAACAACAACAGGTAAATCACGACGACTCACTTTTGTTACATTTAACCCTTCTTTACCAAGAATGGTGATCTCATCTTTGGATAATCCCGCTTTTAAACGACCATTAATTACCGCAATCGTTGCAGGAATTGCGCCATTTTTTCTGACAATTTCTTCCACTTTTAATGCGGTTTCCACATTTTGTGGATAAGGCATACCATGTGAAATAATAGTAGATTCTAAAGCAACGACAGGTTGATTATTTTCTAGCGCTCGTTTGACTTCAGGCGAAATATCAAGATATTGATTATACTTAGACATATTGTTCATGAAAGGGACTCCAAAATATTTTGAACACAATTAATTGATAAATTAGGATTATTAGTAAATTCTGATGATAATGTTAATGATGAACAGGCTTGACCAAATTTCACACTTTGATAAAAACTCAGTCCATCCAAATAACCTTGTACAAGCCCAGCCAGCATCGCATCACCAGCACCAGTTACGCTGACAATGTCGGTAGGAATTGGCGCGGACCAACCACGATCACCATCGATTTCACTATAGTAAACGCCATCAGCTCCAGCACTAATCGCAATTCGCTGTACACCTTGCTGATGGAACCAGTCAACTACTTTAGGAATATCATCATTGGTTTCGATTTTTATTCCACTTAAAATTTCCGCCTCTAAACGATTTGGTTTTAAGGTATGAATATATGATAACCAATCTTTGATTTTATGGGATTTAAATGCTGAAACAGTATCAACAAAAATCGGAATAGAGCCAGCATTACTAAACAACCATGTCAGCGCTTCTTGTTGCAAATTGCAGTCAATAACCAGTAATTTAGCATGTTGAATTAACTGTTTTGATTCATTTAATAAGCTTGGGTTTAACTTATTAATAATATCCATATCATTAATAGCTATCACCATTTCACCTGACTCATCAAGTAAAGAAAGATAGGTCGAAGTACGATCCCCTTTTATCACATGGCAATGATCCATATTAACGCCTGACTTTCGAGTATGTTCGATAAGTTGCGCACCATAAAAATCATCACCTATCATTGAAACAAGGTAGGTATCAAGCCCTAATAGCGCTAAATTTTCAGCAATATTTCGCCCCACACCGCCAGGTGTACAACGAATTTTACCGGGATTGGAATCTTCATAAACTAATTGCTTATCTGAATAGCCGGTCACATCCATATTACATGAACCAACGACAACAACATGATTATTCTCCGATAAAAGATACCCTTTTCCTTTTATATAGCCTTTTTGAGTCAGCGTCATAATATAACCTGCCACACTAGAACGGGTAATGCCTAACATATCAGCAATAACATGCTGTTGGATGAAAGGATCGTTGCGAATAATTGTGAGGATCTGTTTTTCTCTTTTATTCATAAACACCTGTCTATTTTTAAGCATATGTTTAGTCTTTGACAATAGCAGAATTATGAAAAGGTTAAAAGCAAACAAATAAACTAGATTGATAAAATGTGATAACTATCACAATTAAAAAAGTTGAGGAGCGGGGTTTTTGAGGAAATCACGTCGCCATAAAGGCGACTAATTAATGATCTTCTTTAGCGTGATTTAGGCTATATCTTGGAATTTCGACTTCAAGATCTTCGTCGGTCACTCGAGCTTGACAACTTAAACGGCTATGAGGCTCAACGCCCCAAGCTTTATCGAGCATGTCATCTTCTTGTTCATCACTCTCTTCAAGTGAATCAAATCCTTTTCGAACTATACAGTGGCAAGTTGAACAAGCACAAGACATCTCACAAGCATGTTCAATTTCAATGTCATTGCGCAAAGCAACTTCTAAAATAGATTCGCCTTCTTCTGCCTCAACAGTTTTTCCTTCAGGACAAAGATCAGCATTTGGTAAAAAGGTAATTTTTGGCATAATAATCTCATTGGTTAAATATCATCAACGCTATGCCCGGTTAAGGCATGGCGTATTGATCTATTCATGCGTTTTGCTGCAAAAGTTTGCGTTGCATTATCAACATGTTTAATTTCTTGCTCAATCAAATAATAATCATCAGATTCAGTCGCTTGCTGTAATTGATTTTTAGCCTGTAATATGAGGTTAAGTTCCTCTTCATCTAATAAATCAGCATCTTTATCTAAAGCACTTTGCAAGGTTTCAAGAACTCGTGCTGCTTCCACTTTCTGCTCTGCAAGCATTCTTATTTGTTTATCTTGATTTGCATAATTGATTGAATCTTGAATCATGGTCGCAATTTCATTTTCTGTCAGTCCATAAGATGGTTTAACTTGAATTGCTGCCTCAACTCCTGTCGATTTTTCCATTGCAGTGACACTTAATAGGCCATCAGCATCAACTTGAAAGGTAACTCGAATATGAGCTCCACCTGCTGGCATAGGAGGAATGCCCCTTAAAGTAAATTTTGCTAATGATCGACAATCATTAACACTTTCTCGTTCACCTTGTAAAACATGAATCATCATAGCCGTTTGGCCATCTTTAAATGTGGTAAATTCTTGTGCTCTCGCACACGGTATTGTGCTATTTCGAGGGATGATTTTTTCCACTAAATCGCCCATCGTTTCAATGCCTAATGATAAAGGAATCACGTCAAGTAATAACATGTCCGAATCAGGCTTATTGCCAACCAGTATATCCGCCTGTATTGCTGCACCAATGGCAACAACTTTATCTGGGTCAATTGAAGTTAAAGGTTCGGTTTCAAAATATTGACCAACCAATTGTCTTACTAATGGCACTCGTGTTGAACCACCGACCATCACAACTTCACTAACTTCTTCAACATTAATTTGAGCATCTTTTAATGCTCGACGACAAACCGCCAACGTTCGTTTGACTAAAGGTTCAATTAGCGTTTCAAATTGCTCACGCGTTATAGTTAAAGATTGACCTTCTATGTTGACTAAAACAGAACCTTTCTGGCTTAGTGCAATTTTGACTTTAACCGCTTCATCAATAATTTTTTGGTTGATATGGGGATCAGTGTTATTTTCTAGACCGACTTGTCTTTTTAAATAATCGGCAAGTAATCGGTCAAAATCATCACCGCCAAGCGCTGAATCGCCCCCCGTTGCTAAAACTTCAAATACCCCTTTATGTAAGCGCAAGATAGAAATATCAAACGTACCACCCCCTAAATCATAAACAGCAATCACCCCTTCTTTGCCTGAATCTAAACCATAAGCAATCGCAGCAGCGGTTGGTTCATTCAATAATCTTAAAACATGCAGTCCAGCTAATTTAGCTGCATCTTTAGTTGCTTGTCTTTGCGCATCATCAAAATAAGCCGGTACGGTTATTACCGCCCCATCAATTTCACTTGCTAAACTCTGCTTAGCACGTTCAGCTAAAGCTATCAAAATTTCAGATGAAACTTGTACGGGATTAACTTGTTGATTAGGTAAATTTAATAAAGGAACACCATTATCAGTTTGGGAAAACGTATAAGGAAAACGCGAAATATCAATATCAGATAAACTTCTTCCCATTAAACGTTTTATAGAACTAACAGTATTTAATGGATCACTTGCCGCATTAGTTTTAGCATTTTTTCCGACAGTTATAATAGTATTATCATCATGATCAACACCATAATGCACAACTGAAGGCAATAAGGCATCGCCTTCTAAATCAGGCAATACTTCGGATTGTCCGCTACGAACTGTTGCGACTAAGGAATTAGTTGTTCCAAGATCGATACCAATTGCTACACGACGCTGGTGAGGTTCTGGTGTTTGCCCTGGTTCACTAATCTGTAATAATACCATTTGATCTATCTCTAATTGATGTGTGACTTAATCTTAAATTATAAAGCAAATTGCTTTTCTTGTAACTTTTCGATTTGTTCAATCAACCTAGCCAGATAACGGATTTTATAGATTTGATTAAGTGCGGTTTGCCAATCTTGTTTCGAAATATAATCCAATAATTGCTGATAGACTTGTTTTTTTCGTTCTGAAATTTCCGAATAAAAATTATCTAAAAGATCAAGATTATTTTGGCTTTCAATATCATCCAATTTTTCTCGCAAACTGAATTGTTCCATTAAAAAATCAGCATCGTGAATAATATTCTGTTCTGTAGCGACATCAAATCCCTGCAAAGATAACAAATATTCAGCCGCTTTTATCGGATTTTTTAATGTTTGATAGCCATCATTAATCATTGCCGACTTCTGAATAATTGCCACTTTTTCATTATCAGCTACCTGAGCGAAATTATCAGGATGATATTGCCGTTGTAACTGTTGATAATTGACCGTTAACTGACCATTATCAATTGGCAATTTAATCGGTAATTGAAATAATTCAAAATAATTAGTCAAAATTCATGTCCCAACTAAACATTAAAGCTTTCGCCACAACCGCATTCATTCTTAGAATTAGGATTATTGAATTTAAAGCCTTCGTTTAGGCCTTCTTTGACAAAATCAAGCTCTGTTCCATCAATATAAACTAAGCTCTTTTTATCAACGATAACTTTGATATCTTTATCTTCAAATACACTATCATCGTCATTAATAGCATCAGCAAATTCTAGGACATAAGCCATACCTGAGCAACCAGAGGTTCTCACTCCTAATCTGAGTCCAACCCCTTTACCTCTATTAGCTAAGAAAGCTTGAACTCGATTGGCTGCACTATTAGTTAATGTGATTGCCATCAACGTTGTCCTTTTTTGGATTTATAATCATCAATTGCCGCTTTAATTGCGTCTTCGGCTAAAATTGAACAGTGAATTTTAACCGGTGGCAAGGCAAGTTCTTTAGCGATATCTGTGTTTTTAATCGCTTCAGCTTCATCTAACGATTTACCTTTGATCCATTCAGTCACTAATGAACTTGAAGCAATGGCGCTACCACAACCATAAGTTTTGAATTTAGCATCTTCAATAATACCATCATCATTAACTTTGATTTGTAATCGCATTACATCGCCACACGCTGGGGCGCCAACCATTCCACTACCAACATTAGGATCATTTTGATCGAAAGAGCCAACATTGCGGGGATTTTCATAATGATCGACGACTTTATCACTGTATGCCATAATTTGCTCCTAATTTTAATGGGCTGACCACTTAATTTTTGTTAGATCAACACCATCTTTAAACATTTCCCAAAGTGGAGAAAGATCCCTTAATTTACCGATAGAATCTTTAATTAACTTAATAACATAATCCACTTCTTCTTCGGTACTAAATCGCCCAAGTGAGAATCGAATTGAGCTATGTGCAAGTTCATCGTTAAGTCCTAATGCTCGCAATACATAAGATGGTTCTAAACTTGCAGATGTACATGCAGAACCTGATGATACTGCTAAGTCTTTTAAAGCCATCATAAGTGATTCACCTTCAATATAAGCAAAGCTTACATTTAAGATATTAGGAACACTATGTTCTAATGAACCATTAAGGTAGACTTCTTCGATATCTTTTAAACCATTCCATAAACGGTTTTTTAATGCCAAAAGGCGGGGCATTTCTGTAGCCATTTCTTCTTTGGCTATGCGATAAGCTTCGCCCATACCAACAATTTGATGAACTGGTAATGTACCAGAGCGCATACCGCGTTCATGACCTCCACCATGCATTTGAGCTTCAATGCGCACACGAGGTTTACGTCTAACATAAAGTCCACCAATCCCTTTTGGTCCATAGATTTTATGTCCAGAAAATGACATAAGATCGACTTTTAATTTAGACAGATCAATTGGTAACTTACCAACACTTTGGGTTGCATCAACATGAAATACAATACCTCTTTCACGACACATCTCACCAATTTTTTCGATATCTTGAATAACGCCAGTTTCATTATTAACGTGCATAATAGATACCACTGTTGTATCACTACGCATTGCCGCAGCTAATTTATCAAGGTTAAGTATACCATCTGATTCTGGCGCTAAATAAGTAACTTCATAACCTTCTCGTTCTAATTGACGACAAGTATCAAGTACGGCTTTATGTTCAGTTTTACAGGTAATAATGTGTTTACCTTTAGCTTGATTGAAATGTGCTGCACCTTTAATGGCTAAGTTATCTGCTTCTGTCGCTCCTGATGTAAAAACAATTTCTCGTGAATCTGCACCAATTAAATCAGCAATTTGGTTACGTGCTATGTCAACAGCTTCTTCTGCTTGCCAACCAAATTTATGAGAACGTGAAGCGGGATTTCCAAAAACACCATCCGGTGTTAAATACTGCATCATTTTTTCAGCTACTCTTGGATCAACAGGCGTAGTGGCTGCATAATCCATATAAATAGGTAATTTCATTAATTACTCCCAATTACAAATTCTGTATTCTATTTCTTTAATTAATTCTGGCGTGATGGAGATGACTTTGTCGATTTGCGACAGCTCTTACTTCCTGATTATTCACTAGTTCGCTTAACGTGATGCTGGTCAAAAAATCGTTTATTCGTTCACTTAAATCATTCCATAAACTATGAGTAAGGCATCTTACACCTTTTTGACATCCAGTATGCCCATGGCATTTGGTTGCATGAACAGTTTCGTCTACTGCTTTAACAATCGAACTAATCGCAATTTGATCCATACTACGGCCAAGTACATAACCACCGCCAGGACCTCTTACACTTGAGACTAGACCATTTTTACGCAACCTAGAAAAAAGTTGTTCTAAATAAGATAGTGAAATTTCCTGACGTTCTGAAATATCAGCAAGTGATACAGGGCCGGAATCAGAATGCAGCGCTACATCTAACATAGCTGTAACCGCATAACGCCCTTTTGATGTCAATTTCATTAATCATTCCTCTATATTTAATAATAAATATTTTATATATCCTTTAATTTTAGTCAAGTATTTAGTTGACTATTTTAGTGGGAATTAAGTTATCAGTTCATCATCGACGAAATATAACCAAATATGCTAATCTAATAGGCTGATTTGATACTGGAGTTAAGGAATGAATTTAGTAATACGTTGGTGTTTAATATCAAGCACTTTATTGGCAAACAGTCTATTTGTAGAAGCATCACAACATGAGTTGCGCCAAAATTATCAAAGATGGCAAAACACTTATCAATCATTAAACTATGATGAGCAACAAGCATTACTAAAACAATTAAATAATTACTCACTTTATCCTTATGCGGCTGTGCAGTTTTTTCAAAAAAATATCAAAACGGTACCACCACAACTCGTCAGTAGTTTTGTAAAAAAATATGATGACTTTCCATTAACTTCATCATTAACTCAAGCTTATTTGAATGAACTATCAAATCGCAAAGATTGGAATGCCATAGTCTCTTTTCCTAAAGACAATTCAATTAGCTCTAATTGTCGATATCAATATGCAAAATTACAAAAAAATAATGACAAATCGGTTTTAGATAGTGTCGAATCGCTATGGTTAACGGGGAAAGAATTACCTTCAGCCTGTGATCCATTGTTGGATGCATGGTCAAAAAGTGGAAAACGTACATCAAATCTTATTTTATCTCGTATTGAGCTTGCATTTGAAAGCAATAATTTAAAACTCGCTCGTCATTTAACCAACTTATTAGATGACAATAATCAAACAAATTATTTATTGGCCGTGCTTGATAATCCAAGAAAACTTGACGAATTTTCCAAAAACATTAAAACCAGCACATTGACTAAAAAAATAGTCTTAGCATCTTACCCTCGTTTGGTCAAAGCCGACAAAAATCTTGCGGCAGCATTGTTACCACAACTGATAAAAAAACAGAACCTAACTGATGAGGAACAAAATAGATTACAAAGTAGCTTAGCAAATAGCTATTTTAGTGATTCAGTAACAACAGAACAGAGCAAATGGCGAGATAATTACCTAACTAAAAGCCATGATACTGCATTAGTTGAAAAACGTATTCGCATGGCTATTGATGCAAATAACTACAAAGATATTGCTCATTGGATAAAACAATTAAAGCCAGAAGACCAATTAAAAGAAGAATGGCAATACTGGCAAGCCAGAGTATTACTTAAAAATAAGAAAACCAATGAAGCCAAAAATATTTTAAAAACATTGAGCAACAACCGAGGTTTTTATGGAATGATCAGTGCTCAAGCACTTAATCAACCATATATAATCAACAATTTATCTAAAAAACTGCCAACAACAGAAGTAAATTCTTTGAAAGCCAAATATGATCAAAAACCATTTGCCATTCGAATCAAAGAGCTAAGGTTTTTAGGTATGCTAGCGGAATCAAAACAAGAATGGCGTTATATACTTAAAGCAAAAGAAAATGAATATCTCGATTTAGCTCAATATGCTTACCATAAGGGCTGGGGAGATCTTAGTATTCAAGCAACAATATCTGGAAAATTATGGGATAATTGGACAGAACGATTACCTATCATGTACAAAAAGCTATATAATGAAGCTTTAAAAGATAAAGCTATTCCGCTATCTTACGCTTTAGCCATCACGCGTCAAGAAAGTGCTTTTGATGCAGCAATACAGTCTCCTGTCGGAGCAAGTGGCTTAATGCAATTAATGCCAGCAACAGCAAAAGAAACGGCCAAAAAAGTTACCAACATTAGCTATAATTCACCAAACCAATTATTTGAGCCTATGACTAATGTACAATTAGGCACTTATTTTCTAAACAGCGTTTATTTACAAAATGATAACAACCGTATTTTATCTTCAGCAGCCTATAATGCAGGTCCAAGCCGAGTAAAAAAATGGTTGAATAATAGCAACGGAAAGCTTGATGCAGTCGAATTTATTGAAAGTATTCCTTTCAATGAAACACGAAATTATGTCAAAAGTGTATTAGTATATGATTATATTTATCAGCACATTTTAGGGGAACAAACCCCACATATACTGACAAAAAAAGAATTTAATAGACAATACTAATGGTGCATTACATGAAAACTAAAGAATGGAACCAAACGGTTGAAATATTACACCAAGCATTTAATAACGGTTATTCATTAGATATTTTAAAACTACTGATGACATCTGATGAACGTGATGCTTTAATTACACGAGTCAAAATTGTACGCTCATTACTTGATGGATCAATTAATCAGCGCCAGCTTAAAGATCAATTGAAAATCGGTATTGCAACAGTCACCCGAGGTTCAAACAGTTTAAAAGAAGCAACACCTGAATTTAAAGCATGGCTAGAAAAGATTTTATTGAACTCTAATGACTAAAAACTATCGTCAATATTCATGACGATAGCATGTTATAACGATAGGTTTGATTGAATATTGACTTCTTCATCCGCCACAACAGGGACACAATAATCACATTCCATGCTAAGGATATCTTCAAAACATTTTACAGAATCATCATGGTGATTATGATGGATTTCAATTAAACAGCTTGAACTACGCAATCGCACTTTTAAGGCTGGCATCGCCGCTAAATGGACTTGAGAAATAAAATCACTAAAATTTTCTGGTGGACCAATATATTTAAAACAAAGATATAAACCACCTTCACTAACAAAAGGCTCAATATGCTCCAAATTGTTATTGTGATCTAAAGCAATGGTATATAAAAGTTCTTGCTCATTAGCATTATCTTTACTTTTTAAAATACGACTAAAAGCAAAGATTTTGTCGGGTAAACATTCACTCTTGTTCTCATAATGAGACAGATAATTATGAAAAAACTGCGATCTTAATTTATTTTCTTCATCTAAAATTTGGCTCAAATTACAGTTATTCTTATATGAAATTCCCCAAAATGTTTGCTTTGGCATATTAACAAATTTAGGTTCAGGTAAAGAGAGTCGATTTTTATTTAATTCAATAGCCGGGGTTAAGCCAGTTGGATCCCAAAACTCACCTCGTCGATAGCTGGCTGGTGTTTCATTAAATTGCTTTTTAAAAGATCGGGTAAAAGTTTGTTGTGAATCAAAACGATATTGCATAGCAATATCTAAAATAGGTTTGCTTGTCATTCGCAAAGATAATGCCGCATAAGTTAATCTGCGGTGACGAATATAAGTACCGAGCACTTGACCGGTTACTTCTTTAAACATCCGTTGTAAATGCCACTTTGAATAACCTGATTTTTGGGCAACATTATCAATAGATAAGGGCTGCTCCAAATTTTTTTCAATCCAAACGATAAGATCTGAAATAATACTAACTTGATTCATAAAACCCCATCATAAAGTGAATTGGCAGACATCATGCGATTATGACTTAATCCCAGCAATAAGCAAGATTTAAATCGAAAAATTTTTAACAATAAGAATGGCTTCCCGCTTGATGTTCAGTAATATCTTTAACGCCTGCTAATTCAGGGAATTCCGCAAGCAATTGCTTCTCAATACCCTCTTTTAAAGTAAAATCAACCATTGAACAACCATTACAACCACCACCAAATTGCAATATAGCATAATTATCTTCAGTCAATTCCACTAAGCTAACATGGCCGCCATGACTAGCTAATTGAGGATTAACCTGAGCTTGAATAACATAATTAACGCGCTCAATTAATGGGGCATCATCCGCAACCTTTTTCATTTTTGAATTTGGCGCTTTTAAAGTTAACTGTGAACCTAATTCATCTGTCACGTAATCAATCACGGTTTCTTCTAAAAAAGGTGCACTAATTTCATCGATATAAACAAAAAAACCTGCTTGTTGTTCTTCTTCGATATCACCATCTTCAACAGTATCTGCCGGACAATAGGAAACCCCACATTCAGCAGATGGCGTGCCAGGATTAATAACAAAAACCCGAATTTGAGTACCATCAGGCTGATTAGCAAGCAATTTTTTAAAATGTTGTTGAGCTGATTCAGAAATGGTAATAATAGACATAATCCCTCACTTTGACACGATTGACATTGATAATCCTCAACATCATCGATAATAGTTGACTTACTCTCTTGGTTATTATAGGGGGTGTTTTGGATTTTACAAGACGGTCCGACACAAACAAACTACCTGCACATAAGCGGCACCACTCTCTTTTAATTGCTGGCTAATAACATTTATCGTATTACCGGTAGTAACAATATCATCAATAAGCATTACCGATTGATTGGTTAAATCAGAGTGACATCGAAAAAGTGTTTCTACATTACTCATTCTTTGCTTAAGCGATAGGTTCTTCTGATCGCGAGCTGCAAATTTTCGCGACAATAGGTAAGGCTTAAATTCTCGATTTAACCATCTAGCTATTGGCTTAGCCAATAATGCCGCTTGATTAAAACCTCTAGACCAATAACGAAAATGGTGTAAAGGGACACAAGTCACAATGTCAGGTTTAGCAAGGCCATCACTTAATCGACGTTGATACCAGGCTAAAAACATTAACCTAGCTAATGCGTTGGTTAATTCGATTTTATTATGAAATTTTAAATGTTGAATTAATTTTTTTAATGGATCGATATAGCCTGTTACAGCCACCATTTCATCCCAATAAGGTCTTTTCTCTCGGCATCGATAACATTCATTTGTTGATAATGAGTGAGGAAGGCAGCATTGATGGCAAACTTTATTAAGCTTCGGTAAGTTTTCTATACATTGACTGCAAATTCCATGGTGAGATAGCACCAAAGGCATATTACATAAAATACATCGCATCATCATTCAGAAAAAAGTTGAGGAACGGGGTTTTTGAGCTAATTAATGGATTAAAAATAGTCATAAAGAAGAATATCAATTTAATAATATTCTGGATTATAGTGAATATAAGTCATTTTTTACTGGTTTAGAAAAATATTGCGATTTACCACACAAAATTTTAATTGATTTTGCATATTTATGATTTCAATTAAACCAATATTAGGTATAATTTGCCGGCAATATAATAATAAGGATTCATAAAATGAAAAAAATCAAAGTGTTATTTATAGGAATATTATTAACCCTCTTTTCAACCATTACTTTGGCTGATACTAAAGTATTAATTCAAACCAGCATGGGCGATATTGAAGTTGAGTTAGATAGCAAACATGCTCCAATCACTACGAAAAACTTTCTTGATTATGCCAATAGTGGTTATTACGAAAATCTAACATTCCATCGTGTCATTCCTGGATTTATGATTCAAGGTGGTGGTGCTGATGATCAATTAAAATTTAAAGAAACTAAACAACCCATCAAAAATGAAGCTAATAATGGCTTAAAAAATGATCGTGGAACTATCGCAATGGCAAGAACCAATGCTGTAGATAGCGCAACTAGCCAATTCTTCATTAATGTTGTGAATAACGATTTCCTCAACTACCAAGGACCAGAAAAATATGGCTATGCTGTTTTTGGAAAAGTCACCAAAGGAATGGATATTGTTGATAAAATTGTGAATGTACCAACTAAACGTATGGGACCACATCAAAATGTGCCTGTTGAGCCAGTTTATATTAAAAAAGTTACAGTTGTTGAAGATAAACAATAAGTTTATTTAAAACCAATAAATATTTCATGCAAACCATCTTAATGATTTAAGGTGGTTTTTCTCAAATCATCAAATAATAGTATTATTTTTCTAATTCGTCACAAGCCTTTTGAAAAGCTTGATCACAAGACTGCTTGAAATACTCTTTAGCTAACGATCTATTTTGCTCCACTCCGTTACCATTATAGTACATGATGGCGACATTGTACTGTGAAAAAGGATTACCTTGTGCTGCCGCTTTTTCAAACCAGAAAAATGCCTTTTGTTTATCCGCTTCGGTTCCTTCACCATTAAAATACATAGCTGCTAAATTGTTTTGAGCATTTAAGTAACCTTGTTCTGCAGCTTTAGTGTACCAAAAAAGAGTTTTTTGTTTATCCTGCTCAATTCCATCGCCTTGATAATACATCTGCGCTAAATTGAATTGGGCTTCAAGGTGACCTAGTTCTGCCGCTTTAGTATACCAATAAGCTGCTTTTTGTTTATCTTGCCCAACGCCTTTACCCTCATCATATACAAGTGCTAAATTGAATTGAGCATTAGGGTTATTTTGTTCTGCTTCTTGATGACATTGAGCGAAAAACTTTTCAAAATTTATTTTATGAAAATTTAGTTCGCACAGGCTAGCGTGAACGGCGGGAAAAAATAATAATATAATCCATAATATTTTTTTCATGGCTTTCCTTATTTCACTATAATCAACAATAGCTTAATTAGAAATTTAGTACCTATAAAATTATTGATAAATATTATAAATAATTCTTAAATTCACCTTTAATTATCAAGATTAAAGATAATCAAACGCTTTTCAATTAATTGAAATAAATGCTTTTGTATAAAACTATCTTCATATTGAAGATAGTTTTTCTAATTTATTTAATTATTTCTACAAAGTATTATCACAAGCAATTTGTAGCCCCAATGAACAAGCTTGTTTTAGATACTTTTTGGCTAAAGCTTTATCTTTTTCAACACCTTCGCCCTCATAGTACATAACAGCTAAATTATTCATTGATTCAGCTTTGCCCTGATCTGCTGCTTTTTTATACCAAAATGCTGCCTTTTTCTTGTCTTGAGCTATACCATCACCTTCATCATACATAATAGCTAAATTATGCTGAGCATCGGCATCACCTTGTTCTGCCGATTTTGTATACCACAATACAGCTTTTTCTTTATCTTGCTCTACACCCTCGCCATCATCATACAGAACTGCTAAATTAAATTGCGCATCAGAGTCACCTTGTTCAGCACTTTTAGAGTACCAATTAAAAGCTTTTTGTTTATCTTCTTCAGTACCTTCGCCTTTATCATACATAACCCCTAAATAAAACTGTGCAACAGAATCACCATTCGGCGCTTCTTTTGTACATGCCTCAAAAGCTTTTTCAAAATTTTCTTTTTCAAATTCTGTTTTACAATCACTTGCATAGACAGAAACTGAAAATAAAAGGGGTATCAGTGTTAATAACTTTTTCATACTATTCCTCATTCCTTATATATTTATAAATAATTTAGCGATTCAATTTTATTACAATTTAATACAATTTGCTTAATAAATTAGCAAGTGTTCTTATACCAATACCTGTTGCACCTGTTGCCCATAATGCGGTTGCGCTTTTACGAAAGGTTGCTGAACAGTCAATGTGGAGCCAATTTTTTTTATAATTTTTAATAAAATAGGATAAAAATGCCGCTGCTGTACTTGCACCAGCAGTGTTCGGTAATCCAGAATTTGCCATATCTGCAAACGAAGATGGGAATTGGGCTCGATGAAAATCAGCTAATGGTAATCGCCAAAAGGCTTCATGTTCAGCTTGACTACTTGCTAATAACTGATTAGCAAATTTGTCATCAAATGAAAGTAATGATTGATAATCATTACCTACAGCAATCTTTGCTGCCCCAGTAAGGGTTGCACAATCAATGATATAATTGGGGTTATCATTATCAGCACTAATTAATCCATCAGCCAAAACCAAACGCCCTTCGGCATCGGTATTATCAACTTCCACTGTTTTACCATTACGATAACGAATGATATCGCCAAGTTTGAAAGCATTACCACTTACCAAATTATCTGCACAGCATAAATAAAGTTTGATACGGTGTTTAACTCCACGTGCAATCGCAAGGGCTAGAGCCCCTGTCACCAATGCAGCTCCCCCCATATCCGATCGCATTGATTCCATAAAACTGCTTTGTTTCAAGCTATATCCACCTGAATCAAAAGTAATTCCTTTGCCAACTAAGCAAGCAATGATTGGTGCTTTAGGATTTTTAGTAGGATTATAATCAAGCTCAAGCAAGGCAGCCGGTCGTTGAGACCCTTTGCCAACTGTGTAGATCCCCATATAATCTTGCTCTTTTAATGCTTCACCTGAAATAATGTTATAAGTTACATCAGAGGAATAATGGCTAATTAAGTTTGCACTTTGCGTTGCCAGTTCGAAAGGGCTTAATGTTTCCGCTTGTTGATTAACAATGTCTCGACACCAATCAATAATGGCTAAGCGATTTTTTAGTTCTTGTTTATCTTTATTACTTAACTTTGGCCAACTGATTTTATTATTATTCTTGGCATTACGATAACCCATCCAAAAATGCCAACATGACTCTAAATCCCAATTGTCACCACTCAATTTAACCGATCTAATACCTTGATTATCTAGTTTTCGTGCAGCTCGTTGAATAGCACCATGCCGATGCTCAGGTCGATAATGAATAGTAACAGCATCTTCTGAAAAACTGAGTAATGCATCTTTGCCCCACTTTGATGGAGCAGGTTTTTCCGAAAGTAATATAGATAACATCGACATAATAAATTCCTCAAGCAATAATAATGCGAAAACAATGAATCAATTCTAATCAGAAACATGCTAATATAGCAAGCAAAGTTAAGCATAAATAAGGACCTATAATGACATCAGTTGTACCGATCAAAAATGGAATTAATTTTCGTGACTTAGGTGGAATTAAAACTAGTGATGGTCGCCAAATTCGAGCTGGAATGTTGTATCGTTCAGGTGAGTTTTCACGCCTAAGTGATGATGAAAAAAATTTTTTATCTGATGAGCTTAATTTACATTATGTCTTAGATTATCGCGATCAACATGAAATCGATCGTCATCCAGATAATCTTTGGAACAATAGCCAATATATTAATATCCCTGCCAATCCATTAAGTGATGAATTTACAGCAAGCTTAACGAGTGAACAAGGTCAGGATATTTTTGTGTTAAAAAAATACTCACCGTTTGATTTTATGGTTAAGCTTTATCAATTGTTACCTTTTAATAATCTCGCGTATAAAAAGTTAACATCACTATTACTTAATGCTAACGGAAGACCTTTAGTCCAACACTGTGCTGTAGGTAAAGATAGAACTGGTATCGGTGTCGCTTTAACCTTATTTGCATTAGGTGTGAGTGAAGAAATTGTTATGCAAGATTATTTGCTTACCGAACGCTATTTAAACGACTATCGTGAAGCCGTACTTAGCGAAAATAAAAGTAAATTATCGCCAGAAGAACTTGAAAAACATAAGATCATCTTTGCGGCTAAAAAAGAGTTTTTAACCGCAGCTATTGATGAAATAAAAAAACGTTATGACACTATCGATAATTGGTTAGCAAAAGAATATCAATTGGACGATAAAAACAGAAAAATTCTTCAAGATATTTATTTGATTTAAATCAGCTTAATGTTTGGACAGCCACCTTACGTTTATCAAAAAGCTGTCAGTAAGTAATTGCTAATGCATTAAGATTGTAAGACAAAATTTGTGATAGGTTTATCATGATTTACAGCAAGATGAACTGGTGCCTGTTGTTGATAATGATAATAAAAATGCTGACCAAACGGCGCACTAATTAATTGGTTTTCAATATCTACTTTTACCAATTTCATTTGCCAAACCCCTTTGGCATATAATTTAAGCGCCGATTCTTTTAATGTCCAAAGTTGCCAAAAGGCGTTTAAAGTATTACTTTGCGCTAACATCCACTGATATTCATCATTAGCAAAAAAACTTTTGGCAACATTCAGATAATTTTGACGTTGTCGAGAAACTTCAATATCGAGCCCAACTTTACCATTAAGCGAAATTGCAACGGCTACCCAATCTTGGCTATGGCTGATATTAAAATCAGGAAGATGACTATCTAAAAAGCCTGGGCGATTATTGTCGCCAATGATCATCGTCGGTAAAGTATCAATATGGCAATACTGTTTAAGCAAACTCGCTAATATTGAACGGCAAGCTAAAAACTGTTTTTTACGTGTGCCATTTAACGATTCCGCATCATTAATCACTTGTGGTGATAACAGAGAATAATTTAATTCCACCGAATCTAAATGGGCAAGTTTGACAATTACCATGTGTGTAAGCCAGTTTAAACAAAAATTATTTTTTACTATTTTAACAGCATGCTATGCTAACTGTTATCGAAATTTATCAGATCACTAAGGATGCATCATGTCATTACAAACAAAATTAGTTCATGCTGGTCGAAAAAAACGCTATACCCAAGGTGCAGTCAATTCCGTTATTCAGCGAGCTTCATCGCTAGTTTTTGATTCAATCAAAGCAAAAAAAGAAGCAATGGAAAATCGTACTAAAGGGGCTCTATTTTACGGTCGTCGTGGCACTTTAACTCATTTTGCTTTGCAAGATGCCATGGTAGAAATAGAGGGAGGAGCAGGCTGTTACCTATATCCTTGTGGAGCAGCAGCAATTGCAAATGCCATTTTAGCTTTTGTAAAAGCAGGAGATCATATTCTGGTATCAGAAGCCAGTTACGAACCAACCCAAGAATTTTGCGAGCATATACTTAAAGATTTTGGAGTGGAAACCGATTATTTCCCGCCACTCATTGGTCGATATATTACTAAATATATAAAACCGAATACTAAAGTGGTATTTCTTGAATCACCAAGCTCAATTACCATGGAACTGCATGATGTGCCTGCAATTGTTAAAGCAATCCGCAGCGTGAATCCAGAAATTGTAATTATGATGGATAATACATGGGGAGCAGGTGTTTTATTTAAAGCATTAGAGCATGATGTTGATATCTCAATTCAAGCCGGTACAAAGTATTTAATTGGTCACTCAGATGCCATGCTAGGAACGGCTGTTGCTAATCAACGCTGTTGGGATAAATTACGTGAACGTTCTTATTTAATGGGGCAAATGTGTGATGCAGATACCGCTTATATGGCAGCACGAGGATTGCGAACTTTAGCCGTTAGATTAAAACAACATCATGAAAGCAGTATAAAAGTGGCAAATTGGTTAGCTAATCACCCCAAAGTGGCAACCGTTAATCATCCAGCACTCGAAAGTTGTAAAGGACATGAGTTTTTTAAACGTGATTTTAGTGGCGCTAGTGGTCTATTTTCATTTGTACTTAACGATCATTTAAGCGAAGTGCAATTATCTGATTTCTTAGATAATATGACTCACTTCTCAATGGCATATTCATGGGGTGGATTCGAATCACTAATATTGGCCAACCAACCCGAAGATCTAGCAAAAATACGACCAATATCCGGCATTGATTTCACTGGTACGTTAATCCGATTACATATCGGTCTTGAAGATCCTGATGATTTAATTGCCGATTTGGCTGCTGGTTTGGATAGAATCAAACTACATAAAAACAAGGTTAATGCATTACAAAGTTTAGTATAAATGGATAGCAGATGGGTCATCAAACAAAGAGCGACAATGTGATTGAACAAACTATTTTACAACACCTAAACGGTCGGCAATCGCTACTTGTTGCCTTCAGTGGTGGAGTTGATTCAACCGTATTAATGCAAGCATTAGTCAATTTAAAGCGACAGTTACAAAATTTGAAACTCAGAGCAATTTATATCCATCATGGTTTGAGTCAAAATGCCGATAATTGGGCTGAACATTGCAAACAACAATGCCTAGTTTGGCAAGTCCCTTTGATTATTGAAAAAGTCAAACTTGATAGAACAGCTGGCAATATTGAAGAACAAGCCAGAGAAGCCCGTTATCAAGCCATTTATCAACATTTAAAAAATAATGAATTTTTATGTACTGCCCAGCATCTTGATGATCAGAGTGAAACTTTTTTTCTAGCTTTAAAACGTGGCAGTGGTCCAGCGGGATTATCAAGTATGCCACTTGAAAATGGCCAACACCTTCGACCATTACTCACAATTTCACGTCAAGAAATTGAGCAATATGCCAATCAACACCAATTAAGTTGGATAGAGGACGAAAGTAATCAAGATGACCATTATGATCGCAACTTTTTACGTTTAAATGTTCTACCAACACTTAATCATCGTTGGCCTCATTTTTCACAAATGGTTGCTCGCAGTGCAGAGTTATGCCAACAGCAAGAAGCATTAATACATGAAATTTTATTTCCAGAATTTAAAAATATTATTGGTGATAAGAAGCAACTTAACCTTCAACTATTATATGATTATTCAGAATATAAACGTAATGCAATGTTGCGAATGTGGTTCAAAGAGCAACATATTGGAATGCCAAGCCAAAAGCAACTTTCACTAATTTGGCATACGGTTATTCAAGCTAAACAAGATGCTAATCCGCGATTTATTTTGCATAATTGGCAAATTCGCCGATATCAAAATCAGCTCTATTTGTTACCTTTGTATCAAGATATTGAGCAACAAATTTTACCTTGGGATTTAACCGCTTCGCTAACTTTGCCGGATAATTTAGGTATATTGCAGCCCAATTACCAAACCGATTTAATTTGTCGTTTACCACAAAATGATGAAACCGTATCAGTCCGATTTCATGCTCAAGGGCAATTTCAAATTGTTCAACGCCAGGGATCGCGCTCGATAAAAAAATTGTGGCAAGAGCATCATATTCCACCTTGGATGCGCACGCGTATTCCCTTAATTTATTATAATGAACAACTCATTACCGCAGTTGGGGTATTTGTTACTGAGCAAGGTAAAGGATTACAAATTGGGTTTAACCTTATAAATAAAAAATAAGGAGACAATCCGTCTCCTCAATTTATAAAATATCAAATTATTCAGAACGAGCTTTCCATCGCTTCAACAACAACGCATTTGTCACCACACTCACACTGCTTAGTGCCATTGCTGCACCGGCTATCATTGGATTCAAAAAGCCTAAAGCAGCGAGAGGTATACCAATTAAATTGTAGAAAAACGCCCAAAATAGGTTTTGTTTAATTTTATTATAAGTTCTTCGAGAAATATCGATAGCATCGGCAATTAAAAATAGATTGCCACGCATTAAAGTAATACTGGCCGTATGCATTGCGACATCAGTTCCCGTCCCCATTGCAATACCAATATCAGCGGCAGCTAAAGCCGGTGCGTCATTGATACCATCACCAACCATGGCAACTTTATTATTACTTTGGCTATCTTTTTGTAATTGATAAATATAGTTCGCTTTATCTTGAGGCAAAACTTCAGCAATAACTTTATCTAAATTTAATTGCTGTCCTACATAATTAGCAGCTTGTTGATTGTCACCGGTTAACATAACCGTATTTACCTTTAATTGACGTAATGCATCAATAGCACTTTTCGCTTCAGGCTTAATAACATCAGAAAAACCGAATATGGCTAATATCACAATACTATTTTCTGATTGCTGTTTGGCTAAAAATGAGATTGTGTAACCTTTTTGCGTAAGCTCATTAACTTTATCCTGCATATCTACAAAATAGGCATTTAACGTTTTCATCCAACGCAGACTGCCTAAATAATATTCATGGCTATCAATCGTTGCCATCACTCCTGAACCCGCGATTGATGTAATATTTTGTGCATAACTGTAGGATTTAGCCTTAGCTAATATTGCTTTAGCTAGTGGGTGTTCACTACCTGCTTGCATAGATGCTGCAACAGAAAGAATTTGATCGGCTGTTTCCATGCCCAGCACATCTAGCTCAACTAACTCTGGTTTACCGATTGTTAATGTGCCAGTTTTATCAAATGCTACAGTATTAATATTGTGTAAGGTCTCAAGTGCTTCGGCATCTTTAATCAAAATACCATGACGAGCAGCAACCCCCGTACCAACCATTATGGCTGTTGGCGTTGCTAACCCTAGCGCACATGGGCAAGCAATCACTAACACCGCAACCGCATGAAGTAAAGCTTGCTGCCAATCATGAGAAATAAAGCCCCAAGCAAGCAGTGTAATTAAAGCAATCAATAAAATGACGGGTACAAAAATAGCACTAATCCGATCCACAATACGCTGAATTGGTGCTTTTTTCGCTTGGGCTGACTCAACCATAGCAATAATCTTAGACAACATAGAATCAGCTTGAATAGCGGTTGTTTTTACAATTAATAGTCCTTCACCATTTATAGTTCCACCGGTTACGGTACTATTGAGTGTTTTAGTAACCGGAAAACTTTCCCCAGTCAACATAGACTCATCACAACTTGATGCGCCTTCAAGAACAATACCATCAACGGGTATTCGCTCACCGGGTTTAATAACCACCACATCATTAACCTTAACCTGACTTATTGGCAAACTCACCTCTTCCTCCCCTTGTCGAACTAATGCCACTTCAGGGCGAAGCGCAGAAAGTGCCTCAATCGCTTGGGTCGTTTGATGTTTGGCCCTTGACTCTAACCATTTACCAATCAAGATCAAGGTAATAATAACCACTGATGACTCAAAATAGAGGTGATCGGCATGACCAATAATAAGCTGATAAAGAGAAAGTCCATAAGCAGCACTGGTACCAATTGCAACAAGTAAATCCATATTCCCAGACAATGCTTTCGCTGCATTAAAACCACTACGATAAAATTTAGCGCCAAGTCCAAATTGTACAATCGAAGCAATCACTAATTGCAGCCAAGCGGGCATCATCCAATGAATTCCAAATAATTCAAGTAACATCGGCAAAACAAAAGGAAGTGCTAATATAACCGAAATAATAATCGGCCAAACTGATGCTTGCTTACTCACGTCTTTAGCGTGAATTTCCGGCTCGGAAATCTTCACTGCATGGTAACCAGCTTTATCAACTGCTGCCATTAAAGTTTCTAATTTAACATCAGCATTAGCCTTAACGGTGGCCTTTTCAGTTGCAAGGTTTACACTAACATCAATCACACCATCAATCTTTCTTAATGCTTTTTCTACACGGCTAACACATGATGCGCAGCTCATCTCTTCAACAAAAAAATTATATTCGATAGTTTTCATTTGAGGCATTCCTTGATTTTAGGTATGGTAGATATTGTAGTATTAATTATCTTTTTAACAAGAATGCACCTTTTTGATATATACTACCCAAAAAGATACTGTAAAGATAACCAAGTGAAAAATAATTCGATTATCAACCCCCATTGTGAAAAACAAGACCAGACAATTACCTATTGCCCAGTTGATGTCACAATTAATATGATTGGTGGTAAATATAAATCGCTAATACTATGGAAATTGATGTCCAAAAGCGCCATGAGATTTTCTGAGTTACACAAAGAAATTCCAACGGCCACAGCTAAAATGCTAACCCAACAACTACGCGAACTTGAATCAAATGGCTTAATTCATCGACAGGTTTTTCCGGTGGTACCACCTAAAGTTGAATATTCTTTAACTAATTTTGGAAAAAGTATAAAACCAGTACTTGAATCAATGTATTTATGGGGCAGTGACTATTTAAATAATCAAGGCTTACAAGTTAATTGTTCAATGACCACATTAGATCAATAAATTACTGTTCGTGGTTAATGACAAGTATAGATACAGGGACAATACATCCCTGCATTTAGAGAAAGAAATTAAAATTAATTACGTAATTTTTCTGGCCAATCGTTTTGAGTCGTCACCAGCAAATCTTTAACAATTTTCGGGTTTCCTGCGACAATATTACCAGAAACCATATAATTGTTACCGCCAGCAAAGTCGGTAACCACACCACCAGCTTCACGTAAAATCAGTTCACCTGCAGCAATATCCCATGGTTTTAAACCAATTTCAAAAAAGCCATCCAAACGCCCTGATGCAACATAAGCGAGATCTAACGCAGCTGAGCCAGTACGGCGGAAATCACCACATTTAGTAAATAACTTTTGTAAAACCGCAAAATAACTATCACTATGTTGTTTCGCTTTAAAAGGGAAAGCTGTTGCAAGCACACTACCTTCTAAATCTTTAGCATTACTTACACGAATACGATAACCATTAAGTTGAGCACCTTTACCACGTGCAGCAGTAAACAACTCATTACTCATTGGATTATAAACGACCGCCACTTCGGTTTTACCTTTGACACGAGCAGCTATAGACACAGCGAAATGTGGAATATTTTTAATAAAATTTGTAGTACCATCAATTGGGTCAATTATCCATTGCGTATCAGCATCACTACCTTTAGCAAGGCCACTTTCTTCGGCAATAATAGTATGATCTGGATAAGCTTTTTTGATTGTTTCGATAATCAAAGCTTCAGCGGCACGATCTGCATTAGTCGCAAAATCATTAGCACCTTTAGTATCAATTTCGATTGAACTAGGATTTTCATAGGCCTTAATGGCAACATTACCTGCTTTACGAGCAGCACGAATAGCAATATTAAGCATCGGATGCATAATTTTCTTCCAATTGATGATGTTAAAGAACGGGTTAATTTAGCAAACTTACAAAGTCATACTAAAATTTAGGGCATAGTATAAAGGTTTTATCGATTTATTGCCAGATTATGTTGGGATCTAGATTTGAAATCGCAAAAGTAAAAATTTGGGCAATAAATAAGCTGTTGCGTAATATAAAAACAAAATTTAATAATAAAAGTTATAATTATACTATTTAATAAATTTAACATACTTACTTGAATTTAATAGATTTAATATGAAAATATAAATTTTGTGTAATACCTGTGTAAATATTAAATTGTGAAGTTTTCGAATGAAAATGCATATTTTAAGTTTAGACTTTCTCGTCTTGTAAGCTAAGCCCCTCCCCATTTAAAGAAGCACATTATTTGCATAAAACCTAAATGTTTTTAAAGCTAGACAAAAAGCTTATCTAGCTTGGGTAAAATGAAACTGGAAAGATAAAGAATTAACGGAATATGGAAAAAAGATTAGCGCTCTTTGAAAAATAAAACCCATCATAAATTAAATTGCTTTAGCTAGCATATTAATATGTTCTTCAGAAATATACTGAACAAAATCTAGACAAATGTCATATTCAATACAATAATAAAGATGCTTCAAATATTAACTTATTATTTATGGAGATAAAAAATAATTTGATGAAATAAAAATATACAAAAGGAAACATAAAATTATGAAAATTTTTAAATACGCTTTATTAAGTTGTAGTTTGTTCATATTATTTGGATGTTCTGGAAATAGAGAATCATTACCAAGAACAAAGATTGTAGAAACAGAAGTAATTACCTTAAATAATGGCACGAATATTAATGTAATAACTGAAAATGCCATTAATGGGCAGGTAATTAATGATACTAATAATTATTTAAACGTTGTTACCCGAGGTGATACAGCACAAGCTGTTGGAGTAAAAATGGTTCAATTTGCCACTGCATTTTTTGGTAACCTTGGTGGAAATGTAAATACTTTTTCAAAAACAGATTTAAAAGGTAGTTATGTAAATTCAGTACCAAATAAAACCATGGAGCTTTTAAAACCTCAGTTATATACAATATTAAAAAAAATAAAAGCTAACAAACAAAAAGAACACACCATAACTATTCAACCTTATAAATTTAAACTAATTTATGATGGTATAACTGATAATAAATACAATTTTATTTACCAAACATTCATTAAAACCAATGGATTTACTTTTACTTGTTCTAGCGATAGTTTACCGCTAGATGATAAAACCAAAACTTTTGATGCATGGGAAAGTAATAACTATCAGTTGGTCCAAAATATTACTTCAAAATTAATCAATAATTGTATAACTCAATTAAATTCAGAAAAAAATTTCATACAACTTGAAGATGCTTTTAAATAAGAATTAATTATTAGCAATATAGTATGCTAACCATATAAAAGATTGATTTTAATCAATCGGTTATAAAATTCTTTTTTGATTATAAAAACCAGAAATTTAAATTATAAATATCTGGTTTTTTATTCATCACATCGTAAATTATCATATATTAACTATTACCGTTTGAATTCAATATGATTATTAATCATAATCATTTGCTTTAGTAAAAATATCATTTAATACATACACTTAAATTAAAAATAAAGTTACATGTTTTTTTGTCTGGGAATTCGCTTATTATTCGCATTAAATTAGGAATTATTGCATAATATATGGCGTATAAAATACCGAACTTAAGTTAGGAATAATTATGGAACTTCTTTGCCCCGCTGGCTCATTACCATCCCTAAAAGTGGCGATTGATAATGGAGCTGATGCTGTCTATATTGGTTTAAAAGATGATACCAATGCTCGCCATTTTGCTGGTTTAAATTTTAATGAAAAGCGACTTGTTGAAGCATCAGATTATGTTCACAAGCGCGGTAAAAAATTACATATAGCTATTAATACCTTTGCTCATCCTGAAAACTTTGAGCGATGGCAATATGCTGTTGATACTGCAGCTAACATTGGTGCTGATGCTTTAATCATTGCTGATTTAGCGATGCTTGATTATGCTGCTGAGAAGTATCCGAACCTTGAACGTCATGTCTCGGTGCAAGCGTCATCAACCAATGAAGAGTCAATTAAGTTTTATTATAATAACTTTCAGGTGCATCGTATTGTTTTACCTCGTGTGTTATCTATGCATCAAGTTAAACAGTTATCACAAGTATCCCCCGTACCTTTAGAGGTTTTTGCGTTTGGTAGTTTATGTATTATGGCGGAAGGTCGCTGCTATTTATCTTCATACCTAACAGGTGAATCGCCAAATACTGTTGGCGCTTGCTCTCCTGCAAAATTTGTCCGTTGGGAAGAGACCGATAAAGGGCTTGAATCAAGACTCAACAATGTTTTAATTGATTGTCATAAACAAGGTGAAAATGCTGGGTATCCAACACTTTGTAAGGGACGTTATTTTGTTGGAAATACACTTTATCATCCAATTGAAGAGCCAACCAGTTTAAATACAATTGAACTATTACCGGAGCTTTTTGCTGCAAATATCGCTTCCGTTAAAATTGAAGGAAGGCAACGCAGTCCAGCTTATGTAGAACAAGTCACAAAAGTATGGAGACAAGCTATTGATCGCTATAAAGCGAATCCACAAGCATTCCAAGCTGAAAAGAATTGGATGGATACCTTGGGCTCTGTTTCAGAAGGAACACAAACAACTTTAGGTGCTTATCACCGTAAATGGCAATAATTGGCCAGCATTGATATTGAAATTTTAAAATAAAATAAACATATAATAATCTTAGTAGTTTTCAATATTAATGTGCTAGCCAATTGACTATTCAAGAATTTAAATATAGTGAGCAAAACTATGAAATATGCATTAGGACCAGTGCTTTATTATTGGCCTAAAATTGAAACTGAATCTTTTTATCAAGCCGCTAAAGATAGCGAAGCTGATATTATTTATATGGGCGAAACGGTATGCACCAAACGCCGTGAAATGAAAGTACCTAATTGGTTAGATTTAGCCAAAGAAATTGCTAAGTCTGGTAAACAAGTAGTACTCTCTACCCTTGCATTACTGGAAGCGCCATCAGAACTGAACGATTTAAGACAATTAGTAAATAATGGTGACTTTTTAGTTGAAGCTAATGATTTGGCTGCCATTAATATTGCCCACGATAATAAAGTACCTTTCGTCGCTGGCCCAGCGATTAACTGTTACAACGCATTTACGCTAAAATTATTACAAAAACAAGGTATGGTGCGGTGGTGTATGCCCGTAGAACTATCTCGTGATTGGTTAAATAATGTTCTCAACCAATTTGATTCTTTAAAAATTGATCGTAAATTTGAGGTTGAAGTGTTTAGTTATGGTTATTTGCCATTAGCTTATTCTGCTCGTTGTTTTACAGCCAGATCAGAAGATAGACCAAAAGATAAATGTGAAACTTGCTGTATAAAATATCCTGTAGGACGAGAAGTCTTTTCTCAAGAACAACAAAAGGTGTTTGTACTAAATGGCATTCAAACTCAAAGTGGTTATTGTTACAATTTAGGTAATAATCTTAAAGATATGAAAGGGTTAGTCGATATTGTGCGTATTTCACCACTTGGTATTGAAACGCTTGATATAGTTAAACAATTTAAAGCCAATGAAGACGGCACAAACCCACTACATATTGAACATAAACGAGACTGTAATGGTTATTGGAATGGGATTGCTGGACTTGAACTTACACAATAAACTACCTGAAAAATTTAGAGCAGATTTCCCTGCTCTAAGTAACTCTGTTTATCTTGATTCGGCTGCTACTGCGTTAAAACCGCAAACTATGATTGATACAACGGTTGAATATTATGCACATAATACCGCAACCGCACAGCGCAGTTTACACCAAGATGCACTAAAAGTTACCACAGCGATTAGTGAAGCTCGGCAAAGTGTGGCTAAGTTTATTCATAGTCAATCAAGCCATCAAATTGTTTGGACTCGTGGAACCACCGAATCTATAAATATAATTGCGCAAAGTTATGCGAGACCTTTACTACAGGCCGATGATGAAATAATTGTCAGCGAATTAGAGCACCATAGCAACCTATTACCTTGGCTAATCGTAGCCAAACAAACTGGTGCAAAGGTAATTAAGTGGACTGCCGATGTTAATGAACTTTCATCATTACTATCACCCAAAACTAAAATTGTGGCTATAACCCAGATGTCTAATGTTACTGGCTTTTGCCCAGATTTAGTTAAAATTAGTCAATTAGTCCATCAGCATAATGCCATTTTAGTGGTAGATGGTGCACAAGGTGTTGTTCATCAGCCAATTGATGTTGAAAAGCTAGATATCGATTTTTACGCTTTTTCTGCCCATAAGTTATATGGCCCAACAGGGCTTGGCGTTCTATATGGAAAACAACATTTATTAGAACAGATGGACGTTTGGCAAGGTGGCGGTAAAATGTTGAAAAATACAACATTTTCAGATTTTGAAGTCGAAGATTTGCCTTATAAATTCGAAGCTGGTACCCAAAATATTGCAGGAATACTTGGTTTTAAAGCAACATTAGATTGGCTAAAAAAATGGGATGAAGCACAATTAAATTGTTATATAACACAATTGGCAAATTACGCTGAATCAAAATTAAGTGAATTGAACCATATCCAATTCTACAGTGTTAAGAATAGTCCAATAATTAGCTTTAATATGCATAACATTCATCATAATGATATCGCTATTTTATTAAGTGAACAAAACATAGCAATTCGAACAGGTGGATTATGTGCAAAGCCGTTGATGGATAAACTTGGCTGTCATGGGGTTATTCGCATTTCAATAATGCCATATAATAATCAGCAAGACATTGATAGTTTTGTTACAGCACTGAAAAATGCTATTGAGGTATTAACTTAGGATTTTATGCTAATCGCTTATCTTTTATCTCTAATTACTAACTGGTTTTATTATGTTATCACCACTATTTGAACTATTTTCTAAGCAACATAACTGGCAAGATCGTTATCGGCAATTAATTGCTTTATCAAAGCAATTACCAGCGTTTCCTGATGACCAAAAAACTGAAGCTAATCAGATTGATGGCTGTGAAAATCGAGTATGGTTAACAGTCAAAAAACAACCTGATGATTCATTTATTTTTCAAGGTGACAGCGAAGGTCGAATTGTTAAAGGATTACTCGCCGTTTTAATTATGATTGCCAATAATAAAAATGCAGAACAAATTAAGGCTCTTGATTTTCACGCGATATTAAATCAGTTAAAAATTATTGATGAATTGAGTCAATCCAGGCAGCAAGGACTAGATAAAATAATTGAACGAATTAAATTGTTAACTAATGATGTAAAAAAAGGAGAATAAATTCTCCTTTTTTTAACTATTTATGATTAGCGTTGGGTGAATAATGTAACAACTTTCTTCACGCCAGCAACTTTACTTGCAACATTAGCGGCTTCTTGCCCTTCTTCACTGGTAACAATGCCAATTAAAAACACTTCGCTATTTTCAGTTACCACTTTGATATTACGTGCTTTTGTTTTGGAATTCATGACAAGTTGCGATTTAACTTTTGTTGTTATCCACATATCATTACTGATAGTTCCAGCACCGACAGGCTCACCTGAACGAATTTGGTTGTAAACTTTCTTCACACCTTCAACTTGATATGCAAGACGTTCAGCCTTTTCAATTTGTTCTGCATTCGCTTGGCCAGTTAAAATAATATTGCCATCATAGGTACTTGAAGAAATACGAGAGCCTATAAAGAAAGGACCATTTTCGCTTAGCTTATTATTCATTCTGGTATTGAGCGTTGTATCATCAACTTGCGTTCCAGTAGTACGTGGATCGGTTGCAACTTTTGCTGTAGCGCCAGCGCCGACACCAATAACAGCCGCGACACAACCTTGTAGCATTAAAGCACCCGATACTAATACAGCAACTAAGACAATTTTTTTCATTATTACTCCTTTTATTTACAGCTCAGTAAAATTCAAATACTGATAAATTCTTTTTATTATGCCTTGTAGATAATGATTTGCAAAATAATTTTATTATTCTGAAATGTAAAAGTTATTTGATTATTTTTAATTAACATATCTCAAGAAAGCAATTACTCTACTTGTTAAAACAAACATTTATTTTTCTATAAAATCTGCTATCTTTTTACACAGATTAATAATAAACATTAACAGAGTTAAGCTATGCATCAAGATTGTATCGATTGGTTATTTGGATTATCTGCACCAATGGTTGCATTAAATAAAGAAGAAGGCGCAAGTTATACCTCACCTTATTTTTATCCAGAACGAAATTATACTGATATGAAAAAAGACTGGGGCATTGACTCTCGAGAAAGCCTATTATCAATGATTTTTGATATGGTTGATGATGGTCATGCGCCGGCTTTATCTAAACACTATTTTATGTACCCAAGATTAACCGCTCCTCATTGGCTTAAATATATTGAAAAACACTGCGATTACGATAAAGTCTTAATTGAATATGTAGAAAAAACCTATTCCGAGTGTGGTGTTGGTGGCATACGTAGTTTTGATTATGCAAGAATGGGCTATCTATTACGCAATGGCACCAGCAATATGTTCATTACTGAAGATGAAGCGCTATGGATTTTTTATAGAATAGCGCTACGAGCTCAGCACTATTATTCATCTTGGCAAAGCTATTTTTCAGGATGGTTTATTGGGTATCAATATTGGGAATCATTATCCAATAAAGAAGATTTAGAGCAGCTACGTTGCGAATTATGTCGCTCATCGCGTAATTGGACTATGTCCAAGTTATATTCCAATGAAGACTCCCCCTATCATCACTTACCTTGGTATATCGAACTTGAAGAAATAGAAAAACCACAATCTTTAATGGAGTATGCTTGGTCATGAATAATAATTTTTGGCAATTATTGGGTATTGATAAAACCATTGATATAACAGAAATTCGTAATGCTTATCGGGCAAAACTTCCGCAATATCACCCCGAAACAGATCCAGTAGGCTTTAAAGCTTTACGGGAAGCTTATGAATTGGCGATGCAATACGCAAAGTCACCAGAAGAAACAGATGAACAGTCCAATCAAGAGCAAGAGGAAGTAAGCATTACCGAAGAAGAACGCCAAGTCAAAGAGATCTGTGACAATTATCAAGCATTACTAGATGATCCTGCTCGCTGCAATGATGTTGATGAATGGCAAAAGTTTATTGCCTCCTTTTTTGATTACCCAATGTCTGTATTAGATATTGCCAAATGGAAAATGTTAGATATCAGTTATGATACATTAACCATATCACTTAATTGCGTAAAAATATTGGCAGAAAATTTACGTTGGCGCCAACAAGTGATGGATCACTATCCTGATAAAATTGAAATGTACGAGAATTTTTTCGATCACATTGAACGAGGTGATTTGTTTGACTATAACTGCCTACCTAAAAATAATAAAGCAGTACAAAATGAAACTATCAATTATGTGCGTAATGCGCAATGGATTTTTTGGGATAAACCTTATAAGGAATTAAATAAGTATTTTTCTATTCATACTGTGATTTACTTACCCAATAACCAGGAATTGATGGAAGATTTAGCTAATTGGCATAGCTTTGCTAAAGTGAAAAATAAAAGTTTATTAGAGTATGCTTTAACTCGCATCGCTAATTCCAATCAAGATGAAGCTAATCAATGGAAAGTTGTTGCAGCAATACAATATTCTTTACTTGAAGATGAAGAAAATGCCTTTCAATTTTGGTTAGAGTTATATCATTTACCACAATATCAAGAGCAAGCTACTATTTGGTTAATTGAGTGGTGTACCAAAAACCATCAAAATTATTTACCTTTACTGCTCCTTGCACTTAATCAATCACATTGTCTACCCGCTGAAACTGATAATAAATATTTATATGCGATACCCCAGCTTACTACATCTACAAACTCGCGATTATTTAAATTAAAAATAGAAGATTACCCAGAAGAAATTGCTAATGTTATTAGATGGGCAACTGATATTAATTGGAATTATCGCCAAGTGTTATATACATTATTACATGATGATGGAACCAGTAGCTTTTATCGCTTATATCGTCATGCAATTATGTTACGACACGGTAATGAAACATTATTACATGCAATCTTAAATGATCACTTTGAAGATCAATTTGAACAATTTATCTTACAAAATCTACAACGCCAGGCTAAACAGCACCTTGAATGGCTAACAAAACTTTCACCAGTCCAAGAATTTAAAGCTTGGTTATATTATGATGATACTATTATTCCAACTAAGTTTGACCCAGATGAAAATGGTGAATATGTTTTATTTGGTCGTTTATGGCTAGATAGATTCGATGATATTCCAGACACAGCTAAACTAAATTTATATAGAAATATTAACTATCGCAATATGGAGATGTTTGACTGGCCAATATATTTTCATTTCAGAGGGCGAGATAATTTACCCAAATTACCAGTCGAGTTAATTACTGATAATAAAGATGCATATTGGCAATGGTATCGTCATTGTCTATTGGTCGTGACTATTGGTAATTCGCCGTTTAGAGCTGCAAATTTCATTAGGAAAAATAATCAGTTATTTCATTTGCCTGATGATGATCAACTCACACCACTACTAAATACTTTTAAGTCTAATGAATGGCAAAATGAAGTTGAGTTATATAATCTGATCGATTGTAATAACAAGCTAACTAGTAGTATGTTATGTAATTACCCTAATGCCATTGAATATTTTATTGATATACCTGAGGATGTTAATTTTACCGATATCAAACAAAATATAGATCAATTATGGCAAGCTAAATTAGCTAACCACTCACCAGCATATTTAATGCTACTCCATACAATAATCTTAAATAAACTGAATCAAAAAGAGGAGTTACATCAGATCTTACAAAAATTAGCTGGTGATGATGAAGCATTGCAACAATTAGCTAAAGCATTTGAGAACAAACTATCAATCTCCTCCTCATTTAGGAAAAAAAATCGTGATATTTATGAATCATTAAAACAATTGAAAGCCCTTAATGAAAATTTATCTGACGATAATATGATTTTTAATGATGATAAAAGTAATAAATTGGAGAATATTAGAAGTGATACGGATAATGATCTAATATTACGTTTATGCTCTACACTGCTTCTAGCAAAAAATATTGAAAATCAAAAAAATCTTGAAGCAAAATCACTGCCTAAAAATAAATCGCATCAAATATGGCGTTGGAATGGTCGAACCAATGGCAAAGGTTTTTATAATCAAATATGTTGCGTCACCACGATATTAAGTTTTTTGATAATAAAGTTAAGTGGGGTGAAATCATCTCATCATATGATTTACTATATATTATTTGCATTAATTATAATTAATATTATTTTTGCAATTAGGCGACGTTCAAATGATGCATATAGTAGCGGAAAATATCGTCTTTCTATTTTCTCACCCTCAATTAATCAAACTAATCGCTATGGACCACCGTTAGATAGCTAAGCAAAGATACGGCTTATGCTATCTTCTTTGTATACTATCATCTTTGTATACTATCTCGTTTGTATACAATCCCCTTTGAAAAGCTATTTAATTATGACCAAAGGGGATATTTTAAATCTATCTGATTATCGATTAAGATCGTTAAGATTCGATTCAATTTCGCTTCTAACCTGTTCTATCTCTTCAGGATTTTGCTGATTTAAGACTTCCATAAAAGCTTCGATATAAGAGCCAATGAGTAGTCGTTCATCACCCAATGATTGTGCCCATGCTCGCTCTAATCTTGCTAATAAAGTACGATTTAACATTTCATCACGAGGATGAATTTTAAGTGCCGCTAATCGGTCATGGCTTTCTTGTTTTTGTTTATCGGTTAATCCAATCGGACTGTGATCAATCACTTTACCATGCAATGCCCCTGTTTCAAGTAATACCACATCGACTTCAAGCAAACCATTTAAATCATAACTAAAGCGAACATCAATACCTTGTATTTTTTCCATAGGTGTGACTGGCACTTCAAATTCATCAATTAAAACGTTATTTTCAACCTTTGGATTCTCACCTTGATAAACAGAAAGCATAATACTTTTTTGTTGAGGGTATGAAGTGTAAAACGTTTTGACCTTTGAAGTTGGAACTATCGTATTACGCTCAATAATTGGCGAAAATAACCCTTTAATATTACCCGAAGAAATTTCAATACCAAGTGTATATGGGCAAACATCGGTTAGAATAACCTCTTCAACATCGGCATTTCGCAAACGACATGCCGCCTGAACAGCTGCACCTTGTGCAACAATAGTAGTTGGATTGATATGACGATAAGGCAGTTTACCAAATAACTTTGTCACTAACTCACGAACCACACCTAATTGCGATGAACCACCAACTAAAACAATATGTTCGAGTTCATTAGCCTTTAAGCGAGCATCACTTAATGCTTGTTCAACTGGCGCTCGTAATCGATTGAGTAATGGCAACCAAATTGACTTAGCTCTCACTTCATTTAATGAAAATTGCCATTGCTTATCTTGCCAAAACCATGTCAAATTATGCATTTGCTCACCACTTAGCTTACATTTTAATTGTTCAGCTAAATCCAATAAACGCGCATAGTCATCGACAGGAATATCTTCTTGTTTAAGTTCCCATTCACTCAAACATGCTTTAACTATTTCATGGGTAAAATCTTCACCGCCTAAGTAGTTATCGCCTGCTGATGCATGAACCTCAATGATAGGCATTGCATATTCCAATACTGTCACATCAAATGTGCCACCACCTAAGTCAAAAACCAGCGTATTTCCTGATTGTTCTTCATGTAATCCATACGCCATTGAAGCAGCGGTGGGCTCATTGATTAGACGGACTGCGTTTAATCCTGCAAGCTCAGCAGCAAAGCGAGTTTGTTTACGCTGTTCGTCATTGAAATAAGCGGGAACGGAAATCACGACATCACGAATTTCTTGTTTCAAGAAAGCTTCAACATCCGCTTTTAATGATTTTAAAACTAATGCTGAAAGTTCTGTTGGGGTAAATTTTTGATCACCCAACTCAAAAACTTTACTTGAACCTAAAAAACGTTTGAATGCTGCTGCACTACGACTAGGATGAGTAGTTAAACGAGATAAAGCCGCATGACCAACCAAAATGGTATTATCTTCATCAATGCTGACAGCTGAAGGAGTAACAACTTCACCTATTGAATTGGGAATTAGTGTCGGCTGGCCGTTTTGCCAAACACAAATTAAACTATTGGTAGTACCTAAATCAATACCTATTGGAGGATGTATAACCACTTTATTCTCTTAGTATTTTCCAACATGTCAGATATTATATCCTTAATACTATTTGAGGTGCAATTTTATCCAATGTGTTGAGTTAAACATTATTGAAAAAAGAGCATTTTTACTTATTTTTTTTATCTATCTCAACAATTTGGCTGATTAATTTACCTGTCTTAAGCTGGGTTAAAATAAAGTCACCAATAGACACTTGTTCAACCGTTCTTATCACTTGTTGTTGCTGGTTAGTCGTTACTGAATAACCACGATCTAAAGTAGCAAGTGGACTAACACTATTAAGCTGAGATGTTTTTAATACAAATTCATGCTTAGCATCCGTTAACCTTTTTTGAACCAGATTAATCAGTTGCTGCTGTTTTCTCTCTAGGTTTTGACCATAATAGAGCACTTTATGTTGTGGTGAAACACGTAACAAATATTTATCCAGCATATTATGTCGATAGGATTGTTTAGATAAATAGTGCTGCATATTTTCAAATAAAGCATGACGACTAGTTAATAAACGATTTAATTGCTTAGATAATTTAGTTTGAGGATGTTGTGATTGCAATCGTTGATAACGCTTATTTAATAATTCTCGTCGACGTACTAAATAGTAATCAATCGCCATACATAAGTATTGTTCTTGAACTTGTAAACTTTTTATCTGCTCTAGCTTATCCCGGCTAACCAACTCAGCTGCTGCCGATGGGGTAGCTGCGCGCACATCAGCAACAAAGTCAGCAATGGTGAAATCAACTTCATGACCAACAGCACTAATAATAGGTAATTGACTAGCAAAAATAGCTCTGGCTAAAAGCTCCTCATTAAATGACCAAAGATCTTCAAGCGATCCCCCTCCTCGCCCAACAATTAAAACATCACATTCTTGGCGAATATTTGCGATTTGAATCATTCTGGCAATTTGTGCCGCAGCTTCGGTACCTTGTACCGACGTTGGGTAAATAATCAAATTCAGACTTGGATCGCGCCGGTTTAATATCTGACAAATATCATGTAGTGCTGCACCTGTTGACGAAGTAATAATCCCAACCGTACGAATATTATCAGGTAACGACTTTTTATAAATCGGATCAAACAATCCTTCTTCTGACAGTTTTTGCTTTAGTTGCTCAAATTTTTGTTGTAACAAACCAGCACCAGCCGGTTGCAATTGATTAATAACCAATTGATAATCACCACGTGCTTCATAAAGAGTTACCGAGGCATTAACTAAAACTTGTTGACCATTTTGAGGGGTAAATCCCGTACGATAATTATTATTACGAAACATGGCACAGCGCACTTGCGCAATATCATCTTTCAAAGTGAAATACCAATGACCTGAAGCTGGGCGAGAAAAATTGGAAATTTCACCAACTAACCAAACTTGCCCAATAGCATCAGAAAGCAGACCTTTAACTAATTGATTAAGATCTTTTACCGATAAAATCGAACTATTGTGCATACTATTATCCTAACAAGTTTAATCTAAATCAAAGTCGGCCCAAATTGGCGCATGATCGGAAGGTTTTTCCATACCACGAATATCGTAATCAATACCGGTTTCACCACAATACTGCATAAGTTTTTCACTAGCTAAGATAAGATCGATTCTTAATCCGGTTTTTACACTAAAACCTCTGGAACGATAATCAAACCAAGAAAATCTCTGTGTATCTGGATTGGCATGACGGTAAGTATCAGTATAACCTACTGCCATTAAATTATTTATCCATTCACGCTCTTCAGGTAAAAAAGAGCATTTACCCGCACTTAACCACCGTTTGCGGTTATTTTCATTAATCCCAATATCTAAATCAGTTGGACAAATATTCATATCACCCATAATGAGTGATAATTGGCTATTCAGCTGTCGATCCTGTATATATTCAATTAAATCTTGATAAAATTTACGCTTAGCTGGATATTTAATTTCATTATGCAAACTTTCACCTTGCGGGAAATAACCATTAATGACGGTTAAATTACCTTTGCTAGTAGGAAACTCAGCTACCATTAATCGACATTGAGCACCATCTTCATCGGTCGGAAACCCACATTCGACCGACAACGGTTTTTGCTTAGTCAATAAGGCTACACCATAATAACCTTTTTGACCGTGATAATATAAATGGTAGCCAAATTGCTTAAGTTCTTCGATTGGAAATTGGTCATTATGAACTTTAGTCTCTTGTAAACCAATGATATCGGGCTGATGTCTTTCAATAATCGCAGCTAATTGATGGATTCGAATACGAATACTATTAATATTAAAAGATAAAACTTTAATCATAAATTTATTGTATTTGATTTAATTTTGCAATTGACCCATGCTACCAAAAATACGTTATACTGTTAAGCAATTACAGCGAAAGCTATAACTAGTGATTAAAGGATCAACAATATGTCTAAGGAATTACTTTCATTGCGTCATAAAATTGATGAAGTTGACAAATCAATTTTAGCTTTAATTAGTCAACGACTAGCATTAGTTGCCGAAGTTGGTGAGGTAAAAAGCGAGCATGGAATTCCGATTTATGATCCTAAACGTGAAGCCGATATGTTAGCTAAACGTAAACAAGAAGCCGAAAATTTAGGTATATCACCCGCCTTAATTGAGGATATTTTACGCCGATTAATGCGTGAATCCTATATAAGTGAAAACGACAAAGGTTTTAAAAAAGTTTACAACGGCAAAGGCTCGATTGTCATCATTGGTGGTAATGGACAAATGGGTAGACTATTTGCCAAACTATTTACCCTATCAGGTTATGAAGTTAAAACCTTAGGTTCCAAAACCATGCATCAAGCAGCCGAAGTTGTCGCTGATGCCGCTGCCGTTATTGTTACAGTGCCTATCAACAAAACATGCGAAATCATTGAACAATTACCACCGTTACCTAAAGATTGCATTTTAACCGATTTTACATCAATCAAAGTCAAACCTTTACAAGCCATGCTAGCCAAACACGCGGGGCCTGTGGTTGGATTGCATCCAATGTTTGGTCCGGACGTGCCAAATTTAGCCAAACAAGTCATTGTCTACTGCCAAGGTCGATATCCTGAACAATATCAATGGTTAATTGAACAGATGCGAATTTGGGGAGCCAATTTGTGCGCGATTGATGCCAAAGAGCATGACAAATGTATGTCGTTTATTCAAGCATTACGCCATTTTACTTCGTTCTCATACGGTGTAAATTTACAACGAGAACACGCTGATTTAGAACAATTAATTACCTTATCATCACCTATTTATCGCTTGGAGTTAATGATGGTTGGTCGCTTATTTGCTCAAGATCCCGTTCTTTATGCCGATATCATCATGGCGTCAGATGAAAATATTGAGTTAATCAAACGCTATTATGAATGTTTTGGACAAATGGTTAAATTAATTGAACAACGAGATAAAACTAAATTCATTGAAAATTTTAATGAAGTAACTAAATGGTTTGGCAGTTATGCTGAACGTTTTATAAAAGAGAGCCAAGTATTATTAAAATTTGCTAATGACAATCGAGAATAATTTTACTTCGCTTCCTTTTATAGGATAAAAAACGACTTATAAGAAAGGCAATTGGTCAAATAAAAAACTTTAGTATGAGGAAATAACATGTCTAATCGGAAATATTTTGGGACAGATGGTATTCGTGGAAAAGTTGGAGAATATCCTATCACGCCTGATTTCGCCCTCAAGTTAGGCTGGGCAGCAGGACGAGTACTGGCTAAAGATGGTGTTAAAAAAGTCCTCATCGGTAAAGATACTCGTATTTCAGGTTATATGCTTGAATCAGCTTTAGAAGCAGGATTTGCCTCTGCGGGCGTCGCTGCTGCTTTTACTGGACCAATGCCAACACCTGCCATTGCTTATCTAACTCGCACATTTCGGGCTGATGCGGGTGTAGTCATATCGGCCTCCCATAACCCTTTTTATGATAACGGAATTAAATTTTTCTCAACTGAAGGGCGAAAACTCGATGACGCCATTGAATTAGAAATCGAAGCCGAGCTTGAAAAACAGATCGACTGTGTTGAATCAAAACAACTTGGCCGAGCAAGCCGAATAACCGATGCAGCGGGTCGATATATCGAATTTTGTAAAAGTACCTTTGATCACGACTTAAGTCTATCAGGATTAAAAATTGTTGTGGATTGTGCTAACGGTGCCACTTACCACATTGCCCCAAAAGTGCTTCGCGAACTTGGTGCTAAAGTAATAAAAATTGGTTGCGAGCCTGACGGTGTTAATATTAATGAAAATTGTGGCGCTACTGATGTAAAAGCATTAACCAAAACAGTCCTTGAAGAAAAAGCTGACTTAGGCTTTGCTCTTGATGGTGATGGTGACCGCATCATTATGGTCGATCATAAAGGCAATAGAATTGATGGTGATTTAATTATTTACATTATTGCTCGTGAAGCCTTAAGGCAAGGTCAACTTAAAGGTGGCGTTGTTGGAACATTGATGAGCAACATGGGACTTGAAATCGCCCTTAAAAATCTTGGCATCCCATTTGTACGAGCAAAAGTGGGGGACCGTTATGTGCTTGAAATGCTGGTTGAAAAAAATTGGCGATTAGGCGCAGAAAATTCAGGCCATGTCCTTTTACTTGATAAAACCACAACAGGCGATGGTATTGTTGCAGGCTTACAAGTTCTGGCGGCAATGATAAGAAATAACATGTCACTCGCTGAATTATGTCAAGGCATGACCATGCTACCACAAATATTAATTAACGTTCGTTATACAGGAAACCCATTAGCCAATGCTGCGGTCAAATCTGCAATTGAACAGGCAGAAACGCAACTTGGCAATGAAGGTCGGGTATTGATACGCAAATCAGGCACCGAACCGCTTATCCGCGTAATGGTAGAAGGTAGTAATCACTCTCAAGTGCAAAAATTAGCGGAACAAATTGCCAATGCAGTTAAAGCATCAAATTAGCCTGTTTTTTCATCATTAATTAAGCTATTGATGAACAATATTTCTAATAAAGTGAGCGGTAAAGCTGTTATTCTTTACACAAAATTAGTAAAAAGTGTCTAAATTCTTTATTTTTTTAATCAGTTGTTGACTTATTATAGGGAATTAGGTTTAAAATAATAGCTTCGGTTATTGCAGTGATTGTTTATACCTTTTAAGGCAAAAACAAACTGTAGTTTTTATTTTTAAAATAGGTAAGAGGGTTATATGGCAGTTTCCTCTCCAGCTTCACCGCAAGCTTATATAAAACACCATCTGGAGAACTTACAAGTTGGTTCTGGTTTTTGGACCTTTAATCTTGATTCCTTGTTCTTCTCAATTGTACTTGGTGTGCTTTTCTTATGGATTTTCCATCGTGTAGCAAGGAAAGCGACGAGTGGCGTACCAGGTAAACTTCAATGTGCGGTAGAGATGATCTTTGAATTTGTAAATAATACTGTCAAAGACATGTTCACAGGTCAAAATAAACTCATTGCCCCTTTAGCACTTACTGTGTTTATCTGGGTATTTTTAATGAACTTAATGGATCTAATTCCTGTTGATTTCCTACCTTATGCGGGACAATATTTAGGTCTATCTCATTTAAGAGTCGTACCGACAGCTGACGTGAGTATCACAATGTCAATGTCACTCGGTGTCTTTGCACTTATCATCATTTATTCAATCAAATATAAAGGGATTTCAGGGTTTATTAAAGAATACACCTTGCATCCATTTAATCATTGGGCATTTGCACCAATCAATTTAGTCCTTGAACTTGTTAGCTTATTGGCTAAACCTGTTTCTTTAGGATTACGACTCTTCGGTAACATGTATGCTGGTGAACTTATCTTCATCTTAATAGCAGCATTATTACCTTGGTGGTCACAATGGGTATTATCACTACCATGGGCTATCTTCCATATTTTGATAATCACCTTACAAGCATTTATTTTTATGGTGTTGACTATCGTCTATTTAGCGATGGCCTCAACAACAGAAGATCATTAATTTTAACTTTTTTTAGATAATAAACTGGAGTATATAATGGATAGTATGAGTATGTTATTTGTAGCCGCTGGCATAATGATGGGATTAGCTGCAATCGGTGGTGCAGTTGGTATCGGTCTATTAGGTGGTAAATTCTTAGAAGGTGCTGCTCGTCAACCAGAATTAATGCCTATGTTACGTACACAATTCTTTATCGTTATGGGCTTAGTTGATGCGATTCCTATGATTTGTGTGGGTATTGCGCTATATGTTATTTTTGCTGTTGCTGGTTAATAATAATTTAAGAGGAATTGTCTCATGAATATGAACGCAACTCTCCTCGGCCAAGCAATTACATTTGTATTGTTTGTTTGGTTCTGTATGAAGTTTGTTTGGCCTCCGGTTATCCGTGCGATTGAAAAACGCCAAAAAGAGATAGCGGAAGGATTAGCTTCAGCAGAAACAGCAAAAAAAGATTTGGAATTAGCCAAAGCAAATACATCTGACATAATGCAACAGGCTAAGGTTGAGGCTAATGCAATTATTGAGCAAGCGAATAAACGCAAAGCAGCCATTCTAGAAGAAGCTAAACAAGAAGCTACTCGTGAAAAAGAAAGGATTGTTGCTCAAGGACTTGCTGAAGTTGAGGCTGAGCGTAAACGCGCTCGTGAAGAGCTTAAACAACAAGTCGCTACACTCGCTATTGCCGGTGCAGAAAAAATTATTGAACGTTCTGTTAATGAAGCCGCTAACAGCGACATCATTGATAAACTCGTAGCTGAACTATAAGGAGAATAGAGCAATGGCTGACTTAATTACGATTGCTCGCCCTTATGCTAAAGCCGCTTTCGACTTTGCTGTTGAAAAAAATAGCATCGAATCATGGCACAAAATGTTAGTGTTAACTGCTGAAGTGAGCAAAGATGCTCAAATAAAAAGCATTTTAACATCTGACATGAAAACCGATTCAGTGGCTAACTTACTCATCAACATCTGTAAAGATGTGCTTGATGAGTTTAGCACTAATTTTATTAAAGTGATGGCTGAAAACAAACGCTTATCCCTTCTTCCTGAAGTGTTAACATTGTTTGAGCAATACTGTTTAGAAAGAGAAGCCCAAGCAGACGTTGATGTAATTTCTGCCAATGAGCTTACTAGTGAACAACTTGATAAAATTTCTGTCGCTGTCGAAAAACGTTTATCACGAAAAGTAAAACTAAAATGTCATATTGATAAATCGCTCATTTCTGGTTTTATTATTCGTACGGGCGATATGGTTATTGATAGTAGTATCAGAGGACGTCTAAATCGACTAAATGACGTTCTACAGTCTTAAGGGGACTGATAATGCAGCTAAATTCAACTGAAATAAGTGAACTAATTAAAGAGCGGATAGCTCAGTTCAATATTGTGAGTGATGCTCACAATGAAGGAACGATCATCTCAGTAAGTGATGGTATCCTTCGAATCCACGGATTAACTGATGTCATGCAAGGCGAAATGATTGCATTACCAGGCAACCGATATGCAATGGCATTAAACCTTGAAAGAGATTCTGTTGGTGCGGTGGTCATGGGACCATACGAAGACTTATCTGAAGGGATGAAAGTACAATGTACTGGCCGTATTTTACAGGTACCAGTAGGTGATGGTTTATTAGGCCGTGTTATTAACACACTTGGTGAACCAATTGATGGTAAAGGTTCGATTCAACATGACGGCTTCTCACCTGTAGAAGTTGTTGCGCCAGGCGTTATCGATCGTCAATCTGTTGACCAAGCGTTACAAACTGGTTATAAAGCGGTTGACTCAATGATTCCAATTGGTCGTGGTCAACGTGAACTTATCATCGGTGACCGTCAAACCGGTAAAACCGCATTAGCCATCGACGCCATTATTAATCAACGTGATTCTGGTGTTAAATGTATTTACGTCGCAATCGGTCAAAAACAATCAACTATTGCTAACGTAGTGCGTAAACTTGAAGAGCACGGTGCACTTAAAAATACCATTGTGGTTGTTGCATCAGCATCTGAATCAGCAGCATTACAATACTTAGCACCTTACGCGGGTTGTGCTATGGGAGAATACTTCCGTGACCGCGGACAAGATGCACTAATTGTTTATGATGATTTATCGAAACAAGCTGTTGCTTATCGTCAAATTTCATTACTACTTCGTCGCCCACCTGGACGTGAAGCTTACCCTGGTGACGTGTTCTATCTTCACTCACGTTTACTTGAACGTGCAGCTCGTGTTAACGAAGCTTATGTTGAAGAGTTCACTAAAGGTGAAGTAAAAGGTAAAACCGGTTCATTAACTGCGTTACCAATTATCGAAACTCAAGCGGGTGACGTTTCTGCATTCGTACCAACTAACGTAATTTCGATTACAGATGGTCAGATCTTCCTTGAAACCAGCTTATTCAACTCGGGTATCCGTCCTGCGGTAAACCCAGGTATCTCGGTTTCTCGTGTGGGTGGCGCGGCTCAAACTAAGATAATGAAAAAATTATCAGGCGGTATTCGTACAGCACTTGCACAATATCGTGAATTAGCCGCTTTCTCACAATTTGCATCTGACTTAGACGAAGCAACAAGAAACCAATTAAGCCACGGTGAAAAAGTAACTGAATTACTCAAACAAAAGCAATATTCACCAATGACTGTTGCAGAGCAATCAATTGTACTTTATGCCGCTGAGCGTGGTTATCTAGAAGATGTTGAACTTGCTAAAGTATTATCATTTGAAACAGCACTTCTATCTTATGCCCATAGTCAATATGCCGATTTTGTAAAACAGATCGACGAGACAGGCAATTACAACGATGAGATTGAAAGTAAGTTAAAAGCATTGCTTGAAAGCTTTAAATCAACTCAAACTTGGTAAGGGTGAGGTAACAAATGGCTAATGCAAAAGAGATTAGAACGAAAATTGCCAGTATCCAAAGTACGCAAAAGATCACCAAAGCGATGGAAATGGTAGCCAACTCTAAAATGCGTAAAACGCAGGACAGAATGGCTGCTAGTCGTCCATATGCTGAAATGATTCGTGAAGTAATTGGACATTTAGCGTTAGCTCAAATAGGCGCCAAACATCCCTATTTAGAAGAAAGAGATGTAAAGCGAGTTGGCTATCTTATCATATCAACCGATCGTGGTTTATGTGGTGGATTAAATATCAATCTTTTCAAAACTGTCATTGCTGATATGTCAGCATGGCAAGAGAAAGGTGTTGAAGCAGATGTGGCTTTAATTGGTTCACGTGGGGTATCGTTTTTCTCTTCAGTAAAAACGAATATTTTAACCCAAGTAACTAATTTAGGTGACGAACCCACTTTATCTGATTTAATTGGTCCGGTAAAAACAATGCTTGAGGCATATGACAACGGTAAAATTGATAAATTATATATAGTAACCAATAAATTTATTAATACCATGTCCCAAAAGCCGACAATACAGCAATTATTACCATTACCACATTCAGAAGATAAAGAGCTAAAAGCTTCATCATGGGATTATATTTATGAGCCAGATGCAAAATCATTATTAGATGTGATTTTACGTCGTTATATTGAATCACAAGTCTATCAAGCGGTGGTTGACAATTTAGCGAGTGAACAAGCAGCAAGAATGGTGGCCATGAAAGCAGCAACCGATAACGGTGCAAATTTAATTAATGAATTACAAATTGTGTATAACAAAGCACGTCAAGGTGCGATTACCAACGAATTAATTGATATTGTATCGGGTGCAGCTGCTGTTTCAGGTTAGTGCTAAATATTGGCTTATAGTTAAGAAAAAGACGTAGAGGAATAAAAATGGCTACTGGAAAGATTGTCCAGATCATCGGTGCGGTGGTTGATGTCGAATTCCCAGAAGATGCAGTACCAAAGGTATATGATGCATTAGAAGTGGAAACTGGCACTGAAAAATTAGTTCTGGAAGTTCAGCAACAATTAGGTGGTGGCGTTGTATGTTGTATTGCAATGGGCTCATCTGATGGTTTAAGACGTGGACTTAAAGTAGTAAATACAGGTCACGGCATAGAAGTTCCTGTAGGAACAAAAACACTTGGCCGAATTATGAACGTACTTGGTGATCCTGTTGATAAAGCAGGTCCTATTGGTGAAGAAGAGCGTTGGGCGATTCACCGTGCAGCACCAACATACGAAGAGTTGGCTAACTCAACAGAATTACTTGAAACCGGTATCAAAGTTATCGACTTAATTTGTCCATTTGCAAAAGGTGGTAAAGTTGGTCTATTTGGTGGTGCGGGTGTGGGTAAAACCGTTAACATGATGGAATTAATTCGTAACATCGCGATCGAGCACTCAGGTTACTCAGTATTTACTGGTGTGGGTGAACGTACTCGTGAAGGTAACGACTTCTATCATGAAATGAAAGAATCAAACGTACTTGATAAAGTATCGTTAGTTTATGGTCAGATGAATGAGCCACCAGGGAACCGTTTACGCGTAGCGTTAACTGGCTTAACCATGGCGGAAAAATTCCGTGACGAAGGTAAAGACGTACTATTATTTATCGATAATATTTACCGTTATACCTTAGCCGGTACTGAAGTATCTGCACTATTAGGTCGTATGCCATCTGCGGTAGGTTACCAACCGACATTAGCAGAAGAGATGGGGTTATTACAAGAACGTATCACCTCAACTAAAACCGGTTCAATTACCTCAATCCAAGCAGTATACGTACCAGCCGATGACTTAACTGACCCATCGCCGGCAACAACCTTTGCTCACTTGGATGCAACAATCGTATTAAGTCGTCAAATCGCATCATTAGGTATTTACCCAGCGGTTGACCCACTTGACTCAACAAGTCGCCAATTAGATCCACTTGTTGTTGGTCAAGAACATTACGATTGTGCTCGTGGCGTACAGTCAATTCTTCAACGTTATCAAGAATTAAAAGATATCATTGCAATTCTTGGTATGGATGAATTATCCGAAGATGATAAATTAACTGTTGCTCGTGCACGTAAGATTCAACGTTTCTTATCTCAACCATTCTTCGTTGCGGAAGTGTTCACTGGTTCACCAGGTAAATACGTACCATTAAAAGACACCATCAGTGCATTTAAAGGTATTATGAACGGTGATTATGACCATATTCCTGAACAGGCATTTTATATGGTTGGTTCAATCGACGAAGCGATTGAGAAAGCAAAATCTCTCTAAGAGATTTATAGAACGGAGAGAGCATTATGGCACTAACTTCCTATCAATTAGAAGTTGTTAGTGCTGAATCTCACCTTTTTTCAGGTGATGTTCAGCGAATCAGAGTCACAGGGCGAGAAGGTGAACTCGGAATCTATCCCGGTCACACTCCGTTACTGACCACCATAAAGCCGGGAATGGTCGGGATTGTCAAAGCCAATGGTGAAGAAGAGTTTATCTATCTATCAGGTGGTATTTTAGAAGTACAACCAACTTTGGTCACAATCTTAGCTGATACCGCTATTCGTGGTGAAGACTTAGATGAAGCAAGGGCGCAAGAAGCAGTAAGACAAGCACAAGAACACATTAATCACCCAAGCGATGATATGTCTTTTGCTCAAGCATCTGCTGAACTGTCAAAAGCCTTAGCAAAAATACGTGTTATCGAGTTAACGCGTCGTATGGGTCAATAAAATATACGTTGATCATTCAACAAAGCAATAAAGGTTACAAATTAATAAATTGTAGCCTTTTTTATTAGCGACTTAATCGCATCATTTGATAACGAAAAAACACAACTTTCCCCTTCAAAAACCCCGCTCCTCAACTTTTTTTCGATAAAAAACTTAAAAAAAACCACCCTAGTTTGGGCGGATGATTTATCTTCGACATCAAGCTCTGCGTAAAAAATACAGACCTTATTTATAGCCTTTTTTCTATCAGCGGATTTAATAAATCCGATAGCGCCATCAGCCACAGTGTGCTCTGCTATTAATGCAATTCACTAAAATAATTCTTCAACGCCTGAATAAACGCACTATCTACCATGGCAGGGTATTTATTTGCCTGCCATGATTGTAAAAATAATAGATGCTGAACCGTTAAGGGTTTATTCATATCGTGGAATTCGTTTAACTGTTCGTTTACCTCTTGGGATGTTGTGAGAAGGGATTGTGGTGTTTTTTGCTTCGGTATTTGGCAATGCTTTTGATACCATAGCTCATAGCCACTTAAATCATAATCACCCAATAACTCATACCCCGTTAAATTAGGGCTGGCATTAGGGTAGCGTTTAGTAATAGAACGGGTAGGAAATCCACCGCAAATAATAATTTCATCAATTTTTTTTATATACTTTGCCGTTACCTTTAAGTTAAAACCCAATAATTGCTCAACCACATATAATGATTGATTATAAAGCTTTAAAAAATTACCCTCGGCTATAAACTGAACCGGATTTTTACTTAACGCTATTTTTTCTTCAATATTCATTTTATATTACTCCTTTAATATCAATATTTTTAACCACCACCTCGGTGCCCAGCATTTTTGCCGCTTAGCCGCAAAATCGCTTTTTTTATGGCTAAACGACGTTGACTCCTTGAGTCAGCTTACTTTTAATGACTCAACACTATTTTTTAT
>NZ_LZEI01000020.1:0-1551 GCF_001693745.1 Gilliamella sp. wkB72
AAAATTCGATATTTTTTCCATTTTTTTAGCTGCTCGTCCTCGTTTGATTCGCACATATCTAAATCAATAATGTCCTGTAAAATAGCTATTTTTTCATTTGCATCATTAATCAATTTATCTCTGAAGGCGACATTTTGTTTTATTTTAAAATCGTTTTCAGCGTTTTTATCTAATATCCATTTTTTACCGTTCCATTTGTGAAAACACGATGGTGGTGGTTCTGAATACGTTAAATCATCAAATATGATGCAGCCCGCATTAATCGCATTGTGCAATTCATCGTGCTGCGTTGCTGTAATTTCAATTGAATCAGCAGGTATATCGATATTAATTTCATCTATATAAAATGATTGTGTTTTTTTGTCATAAAAATGAGTCATATTTAAAATCCTATGGCGATGTAGAAAAAACCGGTGTTAGCGTATGCTCCCACGGGGGATTTACACCAGCATCGAAATTGAGTACGAGAAACCGGTGACGCTGCTGTAGAATTAACGCCCGCAAAACCGTCGCTAGTAACAATAGATAAACACGCGTTTGGAAATGCTGTGTAAAACGATTGAATATACCCGTTCGTCTGAGCCTCAGCTAGATATTGTCCCTCTCCCCACTGCAAAATTACACCGTTGGCCATCTTTGCATAACCATTCCTGGTAAATACTGCTGCATATTCAGCACTGCTAATCAAATTAGAATTATTAAATGTCGGACGTTTTTTAAAATCGACGCGTTCACCTACCTCATAAATAGGTTGGTCACCTGACGTTAATTTTGCTGGTAAAAAACGTTCTCGGAGCTGCTGTTCTGTTAATGTGCCGACATCTGCTGCAGATAGCTGAATATTCCCTGTTTTCCCGTTCACGCTCTGAACAGGAACGGTTGGAATTAATTTAGAAACATTTTCAATCTGTTTTTTTAAATAACTTGTTCGATTTGCGAGCTGCTTGGCTTGCAGATTATCAATTCCATCCTCCCCACCCATAACTGGGTCTGTCGTTTCTAACTGATAAATACCAAGTTCCCATTTTTCAACTTCTTTTACATTAGCCATTTGCTATTTCACCTCTATTGTAAATCCCATTCCTGTGTTCTATTTTTCCATTATGACGCATCGCTGCTGCTCGATAATCCAATTTAATTAATTGACAGCGTTCGGGCGCATATTCTGGAATTGCGCGTTTTAATAATTCTGCTAAATCGTTAGTAATTGGCTCATGAAAAATTATGCTATAACACGGCCAAGTCAAACTAAAACCACCGTGATTTTTATATCCAGTTCGATTGTGAGAGCCGTCACGATAGCGAATTCCCGCTCCCTCAATAATGTCAACCTCACCAAACCCCAGAGCACGGATAATGTTGCGGACAGCCCATGGCGTCCCCTTTTTTTGATGTAATTTTGTCGCGATTTTTAATAACTCGCGTTTTGCAGTTAATGATTCTGCTAATTTCCAGAGCCATTCATGAGTTAACGAAAAATGCCATGCCAACGTAGACAACAGAGGTTCCTCGACGGTATCTATTTGTGAATAGATATCGACATTTAAAAAA
>NZ_LZEI01000021.1:0-165454 GCF_001693745.1 Gilliamella sp. wkB72
CGGTAGCTACGTGCGGAATAGATAAGTGCTGAAAGCATCTAAGCACGAAACTAGCCTCGAGATGAGTTTTCCCTGAAGAGATTCAGTAAGGTCCGTTTGAGACTAAGACGTAGATAGGTCAGGTGTGTAAGTGTAGTGATACATTGAGCTAACTGATACTAATGAACCGAGAGTCTTAACCTTACAACTCGGAGTTGTTTTGGGATACGCGAAGTTGAGAGATTAAGAAATCATCGAAAGATGGTGAAAGATTAATAAAACAGTTTGTTCCGGATTGAGCGATTGGTGAAGATATGTGATAATCATCATCAGTTGAAAAAGAGAAGACAGAATATGTCTGGCGGTAATAGCGCGGTGGTCCCACCTGACCCCATGCCGAACTCAGAAGTGAAACGCCGTAGTGCCGATGGTAGTGTGGGTATTACCCATGTGAGAGTAGGGTGCCGCCAGACTTTTAAATTAGAGCGAAAGCCCAGCAGCAATGCTGGGCTTTTTTGCATTCTACAATTAGTAAAAGTATATTCATGAATCATTTATTATTCAGATCCATTTGTCTAAGGAGTAAACAGTGGATAATTTAAACTTTTTATATCAATTTTTTGGTTCAGATTTTATTGAAAAATACACAACAGTTCCTCAACTAATTGGTATATTAGGTTATCTTGTCGGTGTTAGTGCCTTTTTGCAACGTAATGATAATGCATTCCGATGGCAATTAACGATTGTTAACGTCATTATGACGCTGCATTTTTATTTATTAGGTCCTGAATCCTATCCTGCTGCTATACTCAATATTGTAAATATTTTTAGGAATGTGACTTCTACTTATACTAAGAATTTTTTAGCAATGTTTTTCTTTATTGCATTGATGTGGATATTTTATTTTTTTACAACGCCGGATTGGAAGCAATTCATTAATTATTTCTCGGTTATTGGAACGACATTAGTAACCATTGCGCTATTTCGATTTGAACAACAAAAGATGCGATTACTTATATTATTGAGTAGTGCTTTATGGATCATTTATAGTTTATGGATAGGCTCTTTAGGAAGCCTAGCGATAGAGATTACATTTGCGCTAATTAATATTATTACTATTATTAAATTATCCCAAAAATCTCGCATATAATATTAGATTTAGACGATTAATATCATTTTCCTATTTATTTATTAGTGTATGTATGAAACAATTCAGCTATATAAAAAAATAAATTTTTGAGGTAGTCAGTGATCGATAATGATGGCTACCGTCCAAATGTAGGAATCGTTATTTGTAACAGGTATGGTCAAGTACTTTGGGCTCGACGTTATGGGCAAAACTCTTGGCAATTTCCTCAGGGCGGAATAAAACTAAACGAAACACCTGAACAAGCAATGTTTCGTGAACTTAATGAAGAAGTAGGATTACAACCCAAAGATGTAAGAATTTTGTCGGTTACCAATGGCTGGCTAAGGTATAAACTACCTAAACGAATGATTCGTTGGGATAATCAGCCTGTATGTATCGGCCAAAAGCAGAAGTGGTTTTTATTAGAATTAATTTCTGATACATCGGTAATAAACTTAAATATTTCACCAACGCCAGAATTTGATGATTGGAAGTGGGTAAGTTATTGGTATCCTATAAGGCAGGTTATTGCTTTTAAGCGTGATGTATATCGTAAGGCGATGAAAGAGTTTTCTTTGCCTGTTTTTACTATACAATCTGACATAGAAGATCCAATAACAAATCTTTCTAAGAAAAAACGATTTAACTTCTTTACTCATAAACGAAAAAATAAACAGCGTGTTAAAAAATGAATCAATTTTTACAATTCCCCAATTTTGATCCAATTGCTTTTTCAATCGGACCTATTTCCTTACACTGGTACGGTGCAATGTATTTATTTGGCATACTTGGCGCCTTATATTTAGCTAAGCGACGAGCAAACAAACCAAATAGTAATTGGACATCGCAACAAGTTGAAAATTTACTCTTCTGGGGATTTTTAGGTCTCTTCATTGGTGGACGATTAGGCTATATATTATTTTATAACTTTGATGCTTTTATTGATGAGCCTGCAATCTTATTTCGAGTTTGGGAAGGCGGCATGTCTTTCCATGGTGGATTGATTGGTGCAATTTGCGTTATTGCTATATTTGCTAAAAAGAACCAAAAAACATTTATGCAAGTAGCCGATTTTGTTGCACCGTTAGTTCCGATCGGTTTGATGTTTGGCCGTTTTGGTAATTTTATCAACGGTGAACTTTGGGGACGTGTAACTAACTCATCAATTGGTATGTTATTTCCGACTTCGACTCATGCCGATTTTATGTTTGTACAATCACATCCCGAATGGTTTTCTTTATATAGCCAATTAAATGGTGTTTTACCAAGACACCCATCACAACTTTATGAAATGGTATTTGAAGGCATAGTCTTATTTATTATTTTGAACCTTTTTATCCGTAAACCACGTCCAACAGGTGCTGTGTCAGGGCTATTTTTGGTTTGCTATGGAATATTCAGATTCATCATAGAGTTCTTCAGACAACCAGATGAACAGTTAGGATTATTTTTGAATTTTATTAGTATGGGGCAAATTCTCTGTCTACCAATGATTATCGGTGGAATTTTGATCCTTTTATATGCATATAGATTTAACAATAAGGTTATCTCAAAATGAAACAATATTTAGCATTAATGCAAAAAATTTTAGATGAGGGAACACCTAAATCAGATCGAACAGGGACAGGTACATTATCGATCTTTGGTCATCAAATGCGATTTAATTTGCAAGATGGCTTTCCGTTGGTAACAACAAAAAAATGTCATTTACGTTCAATTATCTATGAATTGCTTTGGTTTCTTAAAGGTGATACCAATATTAATTATTTAAAAGATAATAAAGTAACGATATGGGATGAATGGGCGGATGAAAATGGTGATCTTGGCCCAGTTTATGGTAAACAATGGCGTGCTTGGGGAGCCGCCGATGGTCGTCAGATAGATCAAATCTCTCAAGTAATTGAACAAATTAAACATGATCCTGATTCAAGACGAATGATCGTTTCTGCATGGAATGTTGGCGAACTTGATCAGATGGCATTAGCGCCATGTCATGCTTTTTTTCAGTTTTATGTTGCTCAAGGTAAACTTTCGTGTCAACTTTATCAGCGTTCATGTGATGTATTTTTAGGATTACCATTTAACATTGCCAGTTATTCGTTAATCGTTCACATGATAGCTCAGCAGTGTGATTTAGAAGTCGGTGATTTTGTTTGGACTGGTGGAGACACACATCTTTATTCTAATCATATGGAACAGACCCATTTACAATTAAGTCGTGAGCCGAAACCATTGCCTAAACTGGTTATTAAACGTAAGCCACCTACAATTTTTGATTATGAGTTTGAAGATTTCGAAATTGTTGGCTATGACCCTTATCCTGCAATTAAAGCGCCAGTAGCTATTTAAAATTAATAAAAAGTTGAGGAGCGGCCTTTTTGAGCATATTTCAATTTAATAATTACTAAAAATTATAGAATAGGGATTAATCAATTTAATCCCTAACATCTTTTTTAAAACATTATCTTTACAAAAAAATCTATTAATAAAATGATGTTCCATCATGCTTAATTATTTTATTTTTCTGCCGCTTAATTCAAGATTGGTATATAATAATTCACTTTGTTTAAATTGTTATTTAATCTTAATATGAGTCAAGAAATTCATCCTACTTTTACAAAACGGTTATTACATCCTCGTTACTGGTTAACGTGGTTTGGTATTAGTGTTTTATATCTAATCGTATTGTTGCCATATCCAATAATTTATCAAATAGGAAAAGGCTTAGGATTGCTTTCAATGAAGTTAATCGGTAAGCGTAAAGAAACCGCAAAACAGAACTTGAAACTATGTTTTCCTGAAAAAACCGATCAAGAACGCGATAAAATATTAAGAGATAATTTTATTTCAACTGGACTTGCTATATTTGAAACGGGTATGGCTTGGTTTTGGTCAGATAAAAGACTTGCTAAACACTCTTCAATTGTAGGTGATTCGCATATCACTCGCATACAACAATCTGGACAAGGTGTTCTATTAATTGGGATTCATTTTTTAACGTTAGAGCTAGGTGCACGTATTTTAGGAATGAGTCATCCTGGTGTTGGTGTTTATCGACCAAACGATAATCCGGTTATGGATTATATTCAATTAAAAGGACGTTTAAAATCCAACAAATATATGTTGGATCGCCATAATACTAAAGGCATGATTAGAGCACTAAAAAATGGTGAATTGTTATGGTATGCTCCTGATCATGATTATGGACCTAAAAATAGTGTATTTGCTCCACTTTTTGCTGTCGAAAAAGCCGCAACCACAATAGGGACTCGAATTTTAGTTAAATTAGGCCAACCAGCAATTATACCTTTCACCCCTAAACGTGAAACAAAAGGTCATTATACCGTTTATGTGACTCCTGAACTTAAGGGATATCCTATCGATGATGATGTTCAAGCAGCCACGTTTATGAATAAAGCAATTGAACAAGAAATTCTTAAAGCACCAGAACAATATATGTGGTTGCATCGACGATTTAAAACTCGTCCCAAAGGGGATGCACCTTTATATACTGATAAAGTTCAATCAGATTAATTTAACAAATTCGATTGTGAAAAACGATAAGATACGATATGCAAAAACTAAATAAAATAATTTTGTATTGCCGGCCTGGATTCGAAAAAGAATGTGCGGCAGAAATAACAGATAGGGCCGCACAAAAAGAGATATTTGGATTTGCGAAAGTTAAAGAAAATAGTGGTTATATAATATTTGAATGTTACCAAGATGGTGATGCTCAATTATTGATTAAAGAAATTTCATTTCGAACACTGATTTTTGCCAGACAAATGTTTGTTGCAGGTGATTTATTAGATAATTTACCAACAGAAGATCGTATCACTCCTATAATCGAGGCATTATCTGGTATTGTTGATAAAGCAGGTGATTTGCGTGTCGAAGTTGCTGATACGAATGAAGGTAAACAATTAGCAGGATTTTGTCGGAAATTTACAGTTCCTCTTCGACAAGCTTTACGAAATAAGCGCATCCTTTTAAAAGTTCAAAATCCATCACGGCCAGTTATTCATCTATTATTCATTAACAATAATAGTTGTTATGTAGGATATTCCTTAAGTCAAAATAATTCGCCTTTTTATATGGGAATACCAAGATTAAAATTTCCTGCTGATGCCCCAAGCCGTTCCACGTTAAAACTAGAAGAAGCTTTTCATATTTTTATTCCTTATGAAGAGTGGGATGAACGACTAAAAGGTGGTTTAAATGCAGTTGATTTAGGTGCGTGTCCTGGAGGATGGACTTATCAATTAGTCAAAAGAAGCATGATGGTATATGCTATAGATAATGGTCCGATGAATGAAAAACTTATGGAGTCAGGGCAAGTTAAACATTATCGTGAAGATGGCTTCAAATTTATACCTAAAAAGCATAATATTTATTGGCTAGTGTGTGATATGGTTGAAAAACCAGCCAAAGTAACAGAATTAATTGCCAAGTGGCTTATTAATGGTTGGTGCCGAGAGACAATTTTTAATCTCAAGTTGCCAATGAAAAAACGTTATGAAGAAGTAAAACAAAATTTACAATTACTAATAAAAGAACTAAATAATAATCAAATCAATGTACAAATTCAGGCTAAGCAGCTTTATCACGATCGTGAGGAAGTTACTGTTCATGTGCAACGAATTTGGGGATGAAAATTTATAAGAGAATGGGTATGAAATTAAAACAATCCTTTTATGCTATTGTTATGTTAGCATTATTTTCGCTTTTAATTGGCTGTAATCTCAGCTTATCGAAAAGTGGTAAATATGATGAGACTAAAGATTCCAATTATTATTTGTCGCAAGCTGAATCAAGTTCAGGAAATGCCAAAATCGATTGGCAATTGTTAGCCGTGCGGGCTTTAATAAATGAGAATAAATTGTCTCAAGCAAACAAATTATTATCTGAGCTTCCTGCGAATCTTAATGCTGAACAACAAAAAGACCAATTGTTATCTCAAGGCGAAATAGCGGTCAGAAAAGGACAGCCATTTAATCTTAATCAACTATCTGCTGATAAATTAAATGATTCACAATCATATCGTTATTATTCAATAAAATTAGCTTTAGATCGCAAAGCTAGAAATATAAATGAACAAGCTCATGATTATTTATCTTTACAAAAATTTGCCCCTGAGAAACATCAAAAGCAGATATTAAATAATACTTGGAAATTCTTTAGCAAACTATCTGCAAGTCAAATAAGTCAAATTTCTGCTGCTGATAATGAAGTAATATTAAGGGGTTGGATTGATTTAAGTTATACATATAAAAGTAATAATAAAAAAGCATTAGCTCAGTCAGGTGATAGTACTGATGTTGTTGATGCAACAAATAGTAGTCAAAGTGCACAATTAAAACAAGCTATTGAAGATTGGTCATCAAGATATCCAAATCATCCAGCCCAAGAGATTGTTTCGGCGCTAGTAGGTGGCCAAAAGCTTTCTGTTGATAATGTAAATACGAAAACAGTTGCTTTATTATTACCTTTAAATGGTTCTTCTCGTATATTTGGTAATACAATTCGTCAAGGTTATGTTGATGCTGTTAAATTTTATCCACAAGAACCGCAACAAAATGTTGTTGTTTTAGATACCACATCATTACCAATGGAAAGCTTAATTGAACAAGCTCAAGCACAAAATGTTGAATTAATTGTTGGTCCATTGTTGAAAGAAGAAGTCATTAAAATAAAACAGTTAGCACCTTCTATTCCTGTTTTAGCATTAAATAAAGTGGATGATGGTACTGTTTCCTCTAATAAGATGTGTTTCTTCGCATTATCTCCTGAAGATGAAGCAAAAGATGCGGCTGACCATATTTTTGCTCAAAATAAGCAAAAACCACTGTTAATTGTTCCACAAACTGATTTAGGTAGACGAGTTGCTAAAAGTTTTGCTAAACAATGGTCACAAATTGCTAATGGTTCTCAAGCTTATGTCCAATATGTCGGTAGTATCGGTACTTTGAGAGGCAATATGAATCATAATAGTGGAATAAGTTTAACTGGCCGTCCAGTCTCTTTTGATGATGGTAGTGCTACAACATCATCAAGTTCCGCTGGTTTTGATGCGATTTATGTTTATGCATCATATGACGAATTAACGTTAATAAAACCAATGCTTGATTTGGGCGCGGGCAAAACTATTGGTAATGGGTCATCATCAGTTACACTTTATTCTAGTTCTAAAAGCCATGTAGCAAGCGCTTCAAATGATTTTAACTATGATATGAATAAAACTGAGTATGCTGATATTCCATTGATTATTCAGTCATCTGATAGAATGTCTTCCCTTATCCCTGGCAATATTCAAAAAGATTATTCTTTAACTCGATTATACGCTATGGGTATTGATGCATGGAGACTCGCTAATCGTTTCAATCAATTGGATTCTTATCAACCTAATTTTTTAGATGGTATGACCGGTAAATTGTCAACAAGTAATCAATGCGAAGTAACGCGATCACTTTCTTGGCAAGAATATGTTTATGAAGCATCTGATCAGTCCTCACAGCAAAGCGAATAGTAAAAAAATTGGTAAGTATTATGAACAATTAGCTTGCCAATTTTTAACCAAGCAAGGACTTGTATTATTGGAACAAAATAGCCTATACCAAATTGGTGAAATTGATTTAATTATGCGAGACAAAACCTGCTTGGTCTTTATTGAAGTTAGATATCGAAAAAATGCCCATTTTGGTGAAGCTGAAATGACAATATCGTTTAATAAACAATCTAAAATTAAACAAGCTGCACAACTTTGGATGTTAGAGAATAACTTTAATATTGAAGAAACAGAGTTTAGATTTGATGTTTTTGCCATAACGGGCAAAGATCAAAAATGGATAGTTAATGCGTTTTAATGGTTAGGTGAAAAACGTGCAAGATTTAATAAAAAATTATTTTACTGAAAGTATTCAAACTCAAATAGTGATGGCGGAATCACTAGGCTCTTCAATTGAAAAAGCAGCTAATATTATTGTTGGTGGATTACTTAATGGTAATAAAATTATGGGATGTGGTAATGGGGCTGCGGCAGCGAATGTACAAAGCTTTACTTCACGCTTAATTACAAGTCTTGACATTGAAAGGCCAAGTATTCCTGCTATTGCTTTAGTTTCGGATAATGTTTTGTTAAGTGCGATATCAAATCATGAAGAGATATATGCGCGGCAAATTCAAGCTTTAGGACAACAAGGTGATATTTTGATTATATCCACTTGTGAAGGTAATAGTCGTTCAATTATTCGTGCCGTCCAAGAAGCTGTGATAAAAGATATGAAAATTGTTGCATTAACCGCATTTGATGGTGGTGAAGTAATCGGATTGCTTGGTCAGAATGATATTGAAATCAGAATTCCATCTTACAAAAAGGTGATGGCCTACGAAATGCACACAATGATTTTGAACTGTTTATGCCAATTAATTGAAAATACTTTGTTTATTCATACAGAATAAGTTGAAATAAAAACAGTTTAGTTCTGCATTAATAGCTATTTTTGTGCTATAATTATAAGCTATTTTAAGATTTAAATTAATAAGAGAACATGGTGTTATGACCGAACTAGCCAAAGAAATAACTCCCGTCAATATTGAAGACGAATTAAAATCCTCTTATCTTGATTATGCAATGTCTGTTATCGTCGGGCGTGCTCTGCCTGATGTACGTGACGGACTAAAACCCGTCCACAGACGAGTTTTATTTGCTATGCATGAAGCTGGATACGACTGGAATAAACCTTACCGAAAATCTGCTCGTGTTGTCGGGGATGTAATCGGTAAATATCATCCACATGGTGATTCTGCTGTTTATGACACTATCGTTCGTATGGCACAACCATTCTCATTACGTTATATGCTTGTTGATGGTCAAGGTAACTTTGGTTCTGTTGACGGCGACTCTGCTGCTGCAATGCGTTATACCGAAATTCGTATGCAAAAATTTGCAGGGGCATTGTTGACAGATCTTGACAAAGAAACCGTAGACTTCTCGCCAAACTATGATGGATCAGAAATGATCCCTGATGTTCTTCCAACTCGAATTCCTAATTTACTCATTAACGGTTCATCGGGTATTGCAGTTGGTATGGCAACTAATATTCCTCCTCATAATTTAGCTGAAGTGATTAATGGCTGCTTGGCATTCATTGAAGATGAAAATATCTCTGTCGATGGTTTAATGGAGTATATTAAAGGTCCAGATTTTCCTACCGCAGCATTAATTAATGGGCGTAAAGGTATTGAAAATGCCTATCGAACTGGTCGTGGTATCATTTATATTCGTTCTAAAGCAACGGTTGAAGTTGATGATCACACTGGTCGTGAAACGATTATTGTTAATGAAATTCCTTATCAAGTTAATAAGAAAAAATTAATCGAGAAGATTGCAGAGTTAGTCAAAGATAAAAAAATTGAAGGCATTTCAGCACTGCGCGATGAATCAGACAAAGATGGTATGCGTATTGTTATTGAGATTAAACGCGATGCCGTTGGTGAAGTTGTTCTAAATAATCTTTTTTCATTAACTCAACTACAAGTTTCTTTTGGTATTAATATGGTGGCTTTACATAAAGGCCAACCAAAACTATTAAATTTAAGAGAAATGATCGAAGCGTTTGTTCTTCACCGCCGTGAAGTGGTAACGCGTCGAACTATTTATGAACTTCGTAAAGCTCGTGAACGTGCGCATGTATTGGAAGGTTTAGCTATTGCATTAGCTAATATAGATCCTGTAATTGAATTAATCCGTGCCGCGGCTACGCCTTCGGAAGCGAAAGCTAAACTATTATCGCAAGCTTGGCAACTAGGTAATGTTGCTGCAATGCTTGAAAAAGCTGGTAATGATGCTGCTCGACCGGAAGATTTAGCGCCAGAGTTTGGTATTCGAGATGGCCATTATTATCTTTCAGAAGCTCAAGCTCAAGCTATCTTAGATCTTCGTTTACATCGATTAACCGGACTTGAACACGAAAAAATTCTTGATGAATATAAAGAGTTACTAATTCAAATTAGTGGTTTACTCCATATTCTTGCAAGCCCTGAAAGATTAATGGAAGTTATTCGTGAAGAGCTTGAAGCGGTTCGCGATCAATTCCAAGATGCAAGAAGAACAGAAATTACTGCAAGCAGCGCTGATATCAATATTGAAGACTTAATTGCTCAGGAAGATGTTGTAGTTACACTTTCTCATCAAGGTTATGTGAAATATCAACCGCTATCTGATTATGAAGCGCAACGTCGAGGTGGTAAAGGTAAATCGGCAACAAAAATTAAAGAAGAAGATTTTGTTGAGAAGTTATTAGTTGCTAATACTCACGATACTATACTTTGTTTCTCTAGCCGTGGCCGTTTATATTGGATGAAAGTGTATCAATTACCAGAAGCCAGCCGAGGTTCTCGAGGTCGTCCAATTATTAATTTATTACCGCTAGAAGCTGATGAACGCATTACAGCAATTCTACCTGTTCGTGAATTTGATGATGAACATTGTGTATTCATGGCAACAGCACAAGGTACGGTTAAGAAAACCTCTCTAATTGAATTTAGTCGTCCTCGAAGCGGTGGCATAATTGCTATTAACTTACGTGATGATGATGAACTTATTGGTGTTGATTTAACAAGTAATGAAACATCTGATATCGTTGATGATGAAGAACTAAACGATGATGTGGTTGTTGAAGATACAGATAGTGATGATGAAGTCTCTCAAATCTCTAACACCGAAGACATTATGTTATTCTCTGCTAATGGTAAAGTGGTTCGATTCCCAGCGAATAAAGTTCGTTGCATGGGACGAACAGCGACAGGTGTTCGAGGTATTAAATTAGAAGGTGATGATAAAGTTGTATCACTAATTGTTCCTCGAGGAAATGGTGCAATCTTAACTGCAACTCAAAATGGTTATGGAAAACGTACTGAACAAGAATTATATCCAACTAAATCACGCGCTACAAAAGGGGTTATCTCTATTAAAGTGAGTGAACGAAACGGTGCAGTAGTTGGTGCAGTACAAGTTGAAGAAACTGACCAAATCATGCTTATTACTGATGCTGGTACCTTAGTACGTACTCGTGTATCTGAAGTAAGCATAGTGGGCCGAAACACTCAAGGGGTAACCTTAATTCGAACAGCCGAAAACGAAAAAGTGGTCGGATTACAACGAATTGCTGAAACGGAAGATGATGATGAATCGGAATTGTCCCAAGAGGCTTATGATAGTGATGATTCCGCTCAAGAATCCGAAGAATAATTTTTAATTATAAAAAAGGATTAGCCACACAGACTAATCCTTTTTTGTTTTCGAAAACCACGACAAGGAATAGAATTACATGTCTTTCTCTATAAAAAAAGTTGTAACTAATCTTGCTTGGCAAATTTTAATTGCCTTGGTCTTAGGTGTAGTGGCAGGTGCTTTTCTATATGAATTAGCTGATCCTAATCATGAATTACATTCATATTATCAATTTGCAATTGTTAATATTTTCCAACCAGCAGGTGATATCTTTATCCGCTTAATCAAGATGATTGTATTACCAATTATTCTTAGTACGTTAACGTTAGGTATAGCAGGCATTGGTGGTTCAAAACGTTTAGGAATGCTTGGTTTTAAAACTATTCTTTATTTTGAAATTATTACGACTATTGCTATTTTGTTAGGTCTTTTTTGGGGAAATTTCTTTGCACCTGGCGCGGGAATTGATTCTTCAACGTTAGCCTCAGCAGATATTAGTAAATATACTAAAGCAGCTGAAGAACTTAGCGGTAAACCTCACGGTTTAATTGTTATGATTTTAGACATGATTCCAGCTAATATCTTTAAAGCAATGTCTGATGGTGCAGTTTTACCTGTTATCTTCTTCTGTGTCTTTTTTGGCTTAGGCTTAATGTCGCTACCTGATAAACAGCGTGATCCATTTTTATTCTTGTTAAAAGTGGTATCAGATACAATGTTTAAAGTCACTAATATGATTATGCGTTACGCACCTATTGGGGTATTTGCATTAATCACGGTAACTGTTGCCAAATATGGATTCGCTTCATTATTGCCATTACTGAAATTGATTTTAACCGTTTATTCAGCAATGATTATATTTACCTTGGTCATATTAGGTTTAGTTTGTAAATTGTGCCGATTTAATATTTTTACCTTATTAAAAATATTGAAAGAAGAACTCGTCATTGCGTTTTCAACTGCAAGCTCTGAAACAGCTTTGCCTAAGATCATTGAAAAAATGGAAGCTTATGGTGCACCAAAAGCAATTACGAGTTTTGTTATCCCTACTGGATATTCATTTAATCTTGATGGTTCAACACTATATCAAAGTATAACTGTTATTTTTCTCGCGCAATTATTTGGTATGGATTTAAGCATTCTGGATCAAATTATCATTGTTATAACATTGATGATAGCATCAAAAGGGATAGCTGGTGTACCAGGTGCTTCAATTTTAGTGTTATCAGCTACACTTGGTAGTGTTGGTATCCCAATCGAGGGTATTGGTTATATTATGGGTGTTGAGCGTATTTTAGATATGGGTAGAACAGTAGTTAATGTTGTGGGTAATGCATTGGCTGCTATCGTTATAGCCCGCTGGGAACATGCTTTTGATGATAAAAAAGCAAGAGCATATGAGCAAGAATATTTAAAATAATTCTATTAATATCTAGTGCTATAATCATTATTCTAAAGTAAAAAACTATCTGTAAATGCAGATAGTTTTTTATTATTTAAACAGCGGTTATATATATTTTGTCATATCAAATTCAACCCTTTCACCATCTGGGCCACTAATAAGAAAAAAACTCACCTCACAGTGCTCTCTTTTCTCATAAATCGGCCCTTCATTGATTGGGTAACCAAGTTCTTTTATTTTATGAAGCATTTTATCAATGTCATTAACCTCTAGTGCAAAATGTTCAATACCATTGTGAGATTGGCTTAAATTGAAATGGTTAGTTGTATTAGGTAATTGATACAGCTCTAAAGTCAGCTTTGCTGAAGTTAAAAACTCTACGTGTACTTCACCATTTTCCACTTTCTTGGAAAATTTTTCTGTAACTACAAATCCTAACGTTTGATAGAAAGATGATGATTTATTGATATCACTAACTCTTAAACCTATGTGGGCAATACCTGTTATTAAATTATTCATATTAAATTCCTTTTCTCGAACAATAGAAACCATAAAATGCGACGTAGATAAAACAGCATAGAGGAGCGATAAATGCTATTTGCATATTTCCTTGATTTACATCAGAAATGATTCCCATAACTAGTGGAATAATTGCACCGCCTATAATAGACATAACGACAATTGATCCTGCTGTTTGAGTATCTTTACCCATTCCTTTAATTGTTAAACCAAAATTAGTTGGCCATCCTGGTGCCATACAAAAACTAATAGTAGTTAATGTTGCAATGGCAATAATACCAGAGCTAATTATTGCTATTGATAATAATATTACAGCTAGAATTGCGAATATGCTTAATAACTTAGCAGGACTTATTTTTTTCATTAAAAATGTAGAAACAATTTTCCCTAATGCATAAAAAAGTAGTGATATGAGCAACCAATACGTAGCATTATGCTCAGATGTGCCAGTTTCAACTTGTTGGACGAAACGTATAGTAAAACTCCAGACTCCAACTTGTGCACCAACATATAAAAATTGAGAAATAATACCCAAAGTAAATCGAGGAATAGCAAAAAGTCGTTTTAAAGAATGAATTAAATTTTCATTTCCTTGATTTTCAGTCGAACTCGCTTTACACGCAGGGAATTTGACAAAAATAAATATTAATGCGATTAAAACTAATATTGAACCAATTATTATATAAGGTGTAACTACTTGCCCAACCATTTGATGCCTTGCCGCATTCGCAGCTTCAGGTGTCATTTGCAATAATTCAGCATGGCTAGGATCATCTTTTCCAAACACTAATTTCTGGCCGATTAGTACACCTAATATGACACCAACTGAATTAAATATTTGTGAAAAATTAATCCGTTGTGTTGATGTTTCTATAGGCCCCAATAAACTTGAATAAGTATTACAAGATGATTCAAGAAATGACAAACCACATGCAATAATACCTAAGCAACCAAGAAATGCATAATAGGTCATGGATGAGGCCGCAGGAATAAATAAAAAGCAGCCTGTCGCATATAACATTAACCCAATAACAATCGCTAATTTGTAAGAGAATTTCTTAATTATAGCTGCTGCTGGTAAAGCGATAAAAAAGTATCCTAAAAAGAATACTGATTGAACTAAAGCGGTTTGTGTATCTGTAAGATCAAACCCTTTTTTAAACTGAGCAATTAAAATATCATTTAAATTAACAGCCATTCCCCATAGTGCAAATAAACAACAAACTAAAATAAATTTTGCCCATGGCGTTTTTGTTAAATAAGTACTACTATCTAAAATAGATGATTTATTTTTCATATTCATAATAAAACCTAATATTTAAAAATAATTAGTAATAATTGATTAATTACCACTAAATTTGTTCATTCGTTCAATTGCTTGTTGGTAAGTAGTCATACAAGCAGCTCCAATATATTCAACACTTACTGCTGCAAAAGCAGAACTAAATAACGCAGCTTGTTTAATATCTTGACCATTAGCAATTTGAGCGGCTAGAGCTCCGTTAAAAGCATCACCTGCACCAGTTGTATCAACAGGATTCGCAGGAAAACAAGGGATCCAAGTTTTACTACAATGATCTGAAAGCAGTGAACCTTTAGCTCCCATAGTGATGATGATTTGCTTAACGCCTTTTTGGTGGAGATAATCTGCTGCACGTTCAGCGCTTTCTTTGTCGGTGACCTTTTGTCCAGTGAGTAGGTAAATTTCTGTTTCATTTGGTGTTAGTAAATCAACTTTTGATAATAATTCATCACTAACGGGTTGAAATGGTGCTGGATTTAAAATAGTAAATGCATTGCTTGCTATATCAATTACTTGGTTGATAGCTGAGAGATTATTCTCTAGTTGAACTAGTACAACATCTGCACATTTTATTGTTGGTTCACATTTTTTAATTTCTTCTTCAGTAACAATCATATTTGTTCCTGGATCGACAGAAATCATATTTTCAGCATTTTCCCCAGCAACATAAATTAATGCATTACCTGTAGCCCGTTCATTTGAGCTTAATATAGTTACTGCATTAAACCCTACTTCTTTGAGATGTCGACGAGCAAAATAACCAAAATCATCTTCTCCTATTTTTCCTATATAATGTACATTTGCTCCTGCTTTTAATGCTGCTGTTGCTTGATTCGCACCTTTTCCACCTGCAGAAATTTTACTTGATTTGGCAACTAATGATTCACCGGGCTCAGGAAAGCGATCTAAAAATGCTGTTATATCAAGATTAAAAGATCCGAAAACACAAACTTTTCCTTTCATTTAAATATCCTTTTACTATTTGATAGTTTGAATAGCGTTATTGATATCGGCCGTCATTTTTTTCCATGCCGCATCTAAAGATAGATTCTTCTTAAATAGCCCCGAGCTTCCCATGATCAGTATTTCTGCTCCACATGAGAGCAGTTGATGATAAGTATTGACATTACAAGAACCATCAACCTCAATTAGAAATTTAAAATTATTTTGGTGTTTTAAATCAGAAAGTTTTTTTATTTTTTGTAACATTTCTGGAATAAATGGTTGACCAGCATAACCGGGATCTACCGTCATTATGGTGATTTTATCGAGTAGATGAATGTATTGTGATATATACTCAATAGGCGTAGCTGGATTTATAACAACTCCTGCTTTTTTATCTAATTGATGAATATGATTAATGATTCTAAAAGCATTAGTATTTATTGTTTCTGCATGAGGACAAATGAAATCCGCACCTGCAGTTGCCATTTGATCAATAAAATCTGTAGGGTGCTCTACCATTAAATGGACATCGATTGGTATCGATGTGTGGGGTTTTATCTGTTCAATAAAAAAAGCTGAAAGCGTGATATTTTTAACAAAATGTCCATCCATGATATCAACATGCAAAAAGTCAGCATGTTGATTAAAAAATGTTAATTGTTCCTTTATATTAATTAAATCCATACACATTAGTGATGGGGAAATTTTATACTGCATAATTATTCTCCTTATTACTAGAACCTCATTTTTATCTAGTTAAGAAGAGATATTTATTTAAGCTAATACGACTTCGACACTGTGCCAATCCATTTCTTTTTGTAGTAGTTTATCGATTTTCTTATCGGTAATTAGTACATCAATATCGCCTAAATTACATATTTTGGCGAAGGCATTTTGATTAAATTTGGTTGAATCAGCTAATACGATGACTTTTCTTGCTGTTAAAATCATTTGTTTTTTCAAATGAGCATGATATTCATTGTTGTCACTTAAACCATTATCAAAATCCAATCCATCGCAAGAAATAAATAATGTATCTATAGTAAATTCTGCCAACATCTTTTCGGTTAATGTTCCAACCATATCTTCATTTTTGGCAAAATAAGCACCGCCTAAAACGAAAATTTGAATTTGACTTTTAGCTGCTAATGTTTGAATAACATTTATGGAATGAGTGATAACTGTCATATCCACATTTGGAAGTTGTCGAGCTAAAAACCAGCAAGATGAACTACTGTCTAAAGCAATACGATCTGCATTATTTACAAATTGTAGTGCTTTTCTAGCGATTCGGGTTTTTACATCAGTATTTACTAAAATCCGTTGGCGGAAGGAACGATTACTATTTAATATGGAAGGCACTATAGGTTCACTAGAGAGAGTTGAGGCTAGTACTGCTCCTCCATGGCTGCGACGAATTAAATCCTTTTCCTCTAAAGCTCTCAAATCTCTGCGTAGTGTTTCTTTAGATACGGAACATAGTTTAGCCATATCATTTACTGTCAAACTATTATGTTGACTTAATAATTGAATGATCATTTGTTGCCGTTCTAGTATTAACATAATATCTCCTTAACTGCCTTACCATTTTAGCTTTGTGAAATTTAACATTTTGTGGATGGAATCTGTTTTGTCATTTGTTTTGTTTCATTATCAATAAAATGTGATAAAGGACACATTTATCTTATTGAATAGTTCTATACTTGATTAAATTTATTCATATTATTACCTGAAACAAAACAAATCGGTCAAAATCGGTAAATAAGATAATGTTTGTTTTTGACTGAATTTGACCGAATCTTTTTTGGTAAACTAATGGTAGTCTATTATGAAATGTATTGCTTATTAATAGGGATTATTTTTGCTAAAAATGTGAGCGAAGTACTTTTTTATTTGTATGGAGATATGATTTCTTGTAGTAATAAAAAACCCAGCTTAGCTGGGTTTTTTATTTAAAAGTAAAATTACTTAATTTTAGCTTCTTTATAAACAACGTGCTGACGAACAACAGGATCGTATTTTTTGATCTCCATCTTTTCAGGCATTGTTCTTTTATTTTTGCTAGTGGTATAAAAATGACCGGTACCAGCAGAAGAAACTAATCTAATTTTCTCACGTACACCTTTAGCCATGATATGGTTTCCTTATTAGTACTTTTCACCACGGGCACGAAGTTCAGCTAAAACTGCATCAATACCCTTTTTATCGATAGTTCGCATACCTTTAGCAGATATACGTAATTTTACAAAACGTTTTTCACTCTCAACCCAAAAACGGTGAGTTTGAAGATTTGGTAGAAAACGACGTTTAGTAGCATTCATCGCATGAGAACGATTATTTCCCACTAAAGGACCTTTTCCTGTTACTTGGCATACTCGTGACATGTCAATAATTCTCCGAAATTTCTATGCTTAAGCCTTGGGCGTAATATGTTAATGGAATTAACCTCGTCAGGCTTTTAGTTTGCTGCAGTTCTATTTGAGAAGCAGTCTAACCTCTCACACTACACCCATAATAATGAGGTAGCGAAGTATACGCTTTTACAGGTAAATTCTCAAGCATTATCTTATCTAAGCTTAAAAATAAGTTTTTAATTGAAAAAGATTAATAATTCTAAATGCATTATTATGACGAAATAATTATCTCATAATTTAGATTGTTTTTGTTCAATATAAAACGATTTAATCTTATAATAACTGTGTTTTAATACTATGGATTTTAAATTTCATCTATTAGTCTGAATTTATTTACTTTCAAGGAGATAGTATGAGTCAGTTTACGCCATATAGCATTTATGGCATTATCGGTTATCCTTTGGGGCATAGTATGAGCCCACTTATTCATACTACATCTTTCCAAGATTATGGTATTCCTGCCGTACTTGTACCTTTTCCTACACCACCAGAGGAAATTGCGACACTTTTTAAATCAGTACGATTACTAAATATCCGTGGTTTGTGCGTTACGATCCCTCACAAACAAACTATTATTCCTTATTTAGATGAAGTCACTGATCATGTTAAAAAAGCGGGTGCAGCTAATTTAGTTTATTGGGATGGTGATAAGCTTTGTGGCGATAACACCGATATTATTGGTTTTATGCAACCACTAGCGCAAAAGAAATTACCAGCTGAATATAAAAAAGTGTTAATACTTGGGGCGGGCGGTGCAGCACGTGCGGCGGTTGTTGGATTACAAGATCTTGGATATAGTGATATAACAGTTACCGATATTGTCACTGATTTACCCGAAGCATTAGCTAAAGAATTTAATCTTAAAACGGTAGCTTGGGCAGATAGAGATAAAGTTGAAGCACAGATTATTGTCAACTCTACTCCATTAGGTATGCAAGGTAAATTTGAAGATCAAACTCCTTATGAACAAGCATGGTTTAAAGGTAAAGGCATAGCTTACGATATTGTGTACACACCATATAACACGAAGTTTAGACAAGAAGCTGAAAAAGCAGGATGGGAATCGATTTCTGGACGTGAGATGTTTATTGGTCAAGCAAATGCTCAATTTAAAATTTGGACAGGAAAAGAGCTTTCAGATAGAGCAAAACAAGCTGTGATTGATGCTTTATCAGGTAAATAAAAGCTTAAAATTAACCATCTCATTCAATTGGGATGGTGACTAAATATTTAATCTTCATCTTAAAAATTTATTAAATCGGCTAAGATTGTTAAAGTGATTAATAAATTTAAAATGTGATTAAAAGGGAGTATTTATGACTAATTTAGAGTTACAAGCATTTCGCCGTTTTCTGATGCTAAAAGTATCAGAGGCAAGTGAGTATATTGGTAAAACGGACGTAAAAACTTGGCATGATTGGGAAAACGGAGTTTTACCTGTTCCTGAAAATGTCGCAACTACAATGAAAGAATTAAAAAATCTTCGTAGTGAAAAAATAAAACTGATTATCAATAGTATTAATGATCGTGTTGGAAGTAATACCATTCGATATTTCATGACATACCAAGAGTTTAAAAAAGTGAATCCTGAATTAGATGTGATTCAATGGCGATTGCATCAATCGATTGCTACTGAACTTTATTTTAGAGGTTTAGAAAAGTTGTGTTGATTGTTATGCTCAACGCTAGATTATGTTTAAAGAATGCTAGGTAAATTGCATTAAATTATTTACACTTTTTTGGATATTATTATTCATTAAATCATATGGATAATAAAATCAAATTGTAAAAAAATATTGCAAAAATAAAAATGAATCACTAGCATACATAAATAACTTATTTTAAGATCTGTATATCAAGAAGGGCCCAAAATGAAAAAAATAATTTTTTTAGTTGGCGCAAGAGCTGCTGGCAAAACAACAATGGGTAAAATGTTAGCCAAAGAGTTATCATTTTCTTTTATCGATACAGATTGTCATTTACTTGAAACCACGCAAAAAACGGTTGCTGAGATTGTAGAAAAAGAAGGTTGGGAAGGTTTTCGTGCTAGAGAAAGCCAAGTCCTTATTGATACCGCTAAGCCAAATCGCGTTATTGCAACTGGTGGCGGTATGGTATTAGCTGAGAAAAATCGACAGTTTATGAAGCAAAATGGTGTCGTCATATTTCTATCTGCGCCTGCTGAAATATTAGCAGCTCGCTTGATGAAAGATCCTAATATTGCTCAACGACCATCATTAACGGGTTTATCAATTTCTGACGAAATGGAGAAAGTTCTTGCTGAACGTTTGCCTTTATATCATGATGCTGCTCATCATATTGTAGATGTTGATCAAGATGAAAATTTAATTCTAAATCAAATGATTGAAAAACTGAAAAATCATTAACTCTACTTTTTTCATTATCTTCCATTAACTATTCGCTAAGCTATTTTTATAAAATAGTTTTATCCATTTTATGTTCTTGAATTTTTCAAAAAAGACTTGCCATTGGATAAAAAATAAATAAAAATACAAAAAATATGAATAAATATTCATTTTGGATGGTGGTGCGATGAAAGAAAGAACAACTGAACTCGTTGATGGTTTAAGGCATTCAGTACCTTATATTAATGCACATCAAGGAAAAACATTCGTTATTTTATTAACTGGTGCAGTTTTAAAAAGTAATAATTATGCAAGTATCATTAGTGACATTGGTTTATTGCATAGCTTGGGTATTAAACTGGTCATTGTTAATGGTGCGCGTAACCAAATAGATGAATCACTGAAAAATCATAATATTAAACCTAAATACCATAAAAATACTCGGATCACTGATGGCCCAACTCTAGATGTAGTTAAACAGGTAACAGGGTTATTACAACTTAATATTACCGCTAGCTTATCAATGAGCTTAAATAATACACCTTTGCAAGGCGCACATATTAATGTGGTTAGTGGTAATTTTGTTATAGCACAACCATTAGGTGTTGATGATGGTGTTGATTATTGCCATACAGGTAAAATACGTCGAATTAATAACGAAGCAATAGATGAGCAATTAAATCGTGGTTCGATTGTACTATTAGGTCCTGTAGGTGTGTCAGTTACAGGTGAAAGTTTCAATTTATCGTCAGAAGATGTTGCCGCCGAAGTAGCTATTCGACTTAAAGCCGATAAACTAATCAGTTTTTGTGCAGAACAAGGTGTACTTGATGAACAAAACCATGTAATAACTGATCTGTTCCCAGTGGATGCTGATAATTATGTTAATCGCAAAGAAGAATGTGGTAAACACCTATCTAGTGAGGCTCGTTTTTTGCGTGCGGCATCCAAAGCATGTCGTAATGGCGTCCGTCGTAGCCATTTAGTTAGCTATCTAGTAGATGGCTCTATTTTGCAAGAATTGTTTTCTCGCGATGGTATTGGTACACAAGTTGCAATGGAACATTCAGAGCAAGTTCGCTTGGCAACAATCAATGATATAGGTGGGATATTGGAGCTGATTCGACCACTTGAAGAGCAGGGTATCTTAGTTAAACGTTCACGAGAACAATTAGAGATGGAAATTGACAAATTCACTATTATTGAACGTGATAATATGACAATTGGTTGTGCTGCGCTTTACCCTTATCCAGAAGAAAAAATGGGTGAAATGGCTTGTTTGGCTATTCATCCGCAATATAGAAACTCATCACGCGGTGATTTATTATTAGAAAAAATTTCAGAAAGTGCTAATAATTTAGGATTAGAAAAAATCTTTGTGCTTACCACTCGAAGCATTCATTGGTTTCGTGAAAAAGGTTTTAATCCAGCTGAAGTGGATGATCTACCGATTAAAAAGAAACAACTCTATAATTATCAAAGAAACTCAAAAATATTAATGTTTGATTTAATTTAAATTTATCGAGAAAAAGTCCGTTATAGCAACGGACTTTTTGATTAACTAAATAGCTTAACAATAAATTCAGTGATTAACGATAAGGATGTGAAATCAGGATCAGCAAAGGTTACACCTTCAACACCTAAAAATTTAAAGAGAGGTAATGCGAGGGCTGGCAACACACATAAAAGTAAACCATTAACGAAAGAGGCAATAACCGCTCCTCTTGCTCCACCTGTTGAGTTACCAAATATTGCTGCTGTTCCACCAGTGATGAAGCTTGCCATAATTCCGGGAATGATAATAGGTAAACCAATAAAAGGGAAAACAACCACACAAGCTATTTCAGTAAAGAAACTCACAATAAAACCAACTAATACACAATTTGGTGCTTTATCAAATAATACCATTGGATCGACCGCCGGCACACAACCAGGTGCGACAACTTGGGCAAATCCTTTAAAAGCTGGGATGATTTCTTCAGTAAAAATAGCGACCCCTTTTTTGGCAATATAGAGTCCTCCGGCAAAAATAGCTGATTGTTCCAACGCAAAAATAATAAACGTATTGTTTTTAAGTATCTCATTCAAATACTCAGCGGATGAAAAAGCACCGGATAAGCATAGTAAAACAAACATGGTAATAAAAGTCGCAACATCTGATTGCCTTAAAAAGCTAAAACGATCATTTATTTTAATCTTTTCGATATCATTTTTTTTATTTCCTAGCCATTTACCTAAATAGGAACCTAATAAGTATGAAACTGTACCAGCATGGGCAATACAATAATCATTATTCCCTATTATTGTACGGCTAAATTTAGAGAGTAAAGTTGGAAATATCGCCATATAAAGGCCAATAATCATTGCGCCAGTTGCAACAATGATATAGCCATTATAGCCCATACCTTGTAAAACTGCGGTAAATGAAAATGCCATGAATAGCACTAAATGCAATGATAAATAAATCGATTTAAAGCGGGTAAATCTTGCTAATAGTAGATTAATTATCATCGCAAAAAAGAGGATAAAGGCGGCACTAGTACCAAGTGATTCCATCGTCAATGCGGTAATGGCTTCATTACTTGGTACTACCCCATGCATTCCAAATGCATGAGTAAACATGTTACTGAACATAATTAACACGCCACCTAAGATTTTTCCACCCGTTTTAATTAACACAAAACCAATAAATGAAAGTAGTGTGCCAGTAATAATTTTAGAAAGTCTTGCTCTCTGTAGTACCAATCCTATGAACGCAACTAATGCAATAATGATAGCAGGCTGACCAAATATATTTAGAAAAAGATCCATGTTTTTGCTCCAATTTTGATAACAAAACTAAAGATCATTATAATTAAAACAGCGTTCCAAATTGTGTTTTGGATCACAAATTAACAAATGAAATATGTAAATAATCAATTGGTAGCAAATTATTGATCTTGATTATGGAACATTAATTAAACTTTTTAGTTGATGATTTTCTGGGTTGATTGACGTTTATTTGTAAAAATAATTGAGGAGTCTATACCATTTCATTAAGTTTTGAGTTCTATATTGATTTACTTAATTTACATTGAACGGATAAAAATCATTTTAGAGGCGAGCTTTTAAAGTCAAAACGATTAATGAGAGATCACGTTGTGGTAAAAAGAAAAATTAAAAAACAGCATAATGAACAAAAGCGTGATATCTTGCTTGCGCTTAGTCGGTATTGATTTCACGGAAATTAATGATAGATAATGCACTTTTTAGCGAAGATCAATGAAATATTCTGTAGTTCTTCAAGTAAATTTAATAAGATTATTTATTGCGTTAATTTTGAGTCAGAAATATAAGCGTTACCTGTTTTGTTTGTCGGTTTGACAGTTTCAATTGGTAACGCTCTAGTTTGTGAATTTTTTATTAGCTCAAATCTGAGCCACCAAATTACTATTGATGAGTAATATGACTTCCTTTTTCTTTAATAATATCTGATCCTTTTTCTACATTAATTTTAGTGTGGCTAAACTCAACTGATGCGTTACGAATTTTAAAACCGTTTTCCGCTTCAATATTGATGTTTGAAAATCTAATATTATTGAATGGCTTTTCTGGTGTTCCAATAATAAAACCAGCGTAATTACTTTTACCTTTTACAGTAAGATTATTGAAGCTAATGTTATTGAAGTATGGGGTTTGTTTATGCTCTTTTGGTTGTTCAGTATCCGCAGGATAAATCTGATCGCCTAACATAAATCCACCAGCAAATTCACCTTCTTGCAACGCTTTAATTTTTGCATCTTTTGTTGTTGGGCCGCCTTTATAATAAGCTGACAAAACAATTGGCGTTTTTACATTGACCATTGTTGTATTGTTATACTCAATATCTTTAACTTCACCACCTTTGCCTCTTGGCGATTTGATTCGAATACCATACATCGCATCGGTAAAGGTATTATTTTCTGCCAGTAAATTGCTCACACCGCCATATGTTTCTGAACCAATAGATAATCCACGACCGAGCATAAAGTTATTATCTGCAATATAAAAATCATGGCTAAGGTTTTTTACAGTTGATTTAATGGCAACATGGTCATCACCCACACTTATTGTGTTTTTTGTAATACTGACTCTTCTACTATCCATTGGATCAATGGCATCCGTGTTTTGCCACCAAGCTGGAGCGGATATTGTTGTTTTATTAATTGTAATATCTTCCACATTTTTAAAAACAATATGAAAACTTGGCGAATTTTGTATTGTGACGCCTTCAACTAAAATATTGTTAGCGTTTTTAAATAAAAGTAGACGTGGGCGATTTGTTGGTCCCTTTTTTCCGGCTTGACGAGTCTCGGCGCGGTATTTTTCTAAAAGCGTTGAACCTTGCCCATCAATAATTCCTTCACCGGTGATAGCAATATTTTTCTCTTCTGCAATATTAATAAACCCAATCCATTGTTTTGTTAGTGGTAATGATTCAGCTGATGATGACCATTTTTTTTGTTCTTCTGAAGGATGATATGCACTTTCCTCTGCTGAAGCTTGTACTACCGCCCCTTTTTCTAAATGAAATTCAATATTACTTTTTAAAAATAGCGGTTCAGATAGGTAATAACCCGCAGGAACAATAACTTTACCACCGCCATTTTGTGCACAATCATCGATAGCGGCTTGAAATGCTTTTGTATCATACCAAATGCCTGTTGCTTCAGCGCCATAATCTCTGACATTACATTGTTTATTAGGAATATTGAGTTTGTCCAAAGTAACTGGAACAAATGGTGGTGAAGCTATCACAGCGAAACTAGCGGTAAGGGTGAGTAAACTAATAGATAATCCATTTTTTATAATTAAACGATACATGTTTTTTCCTTAATGAAGAATAAAAAAGATGAAGTATAAAAATGATTATCTAGGTTAATAGTCTAAGAATCTGTTAATAGAGTCACAAATTTAAAAAATAATTTATAAAAATTGAAATGACGTTTTAATTTACGCAAGTGTCAGCTTTTTATGAGATCAATTAACTAATTGATTTGCCATTTCATCACTAATGACTAATACATCAATATAATTTGCATTTAATGCAGCGATTAAACTGTTAAGTTTTTCAGCGTCGCCACTTGCACATATTTTTAGAGGGATTTTTTTTAAATTTTCTAACGTCACGCCAATAATTTGATCATGGAATGGCGTTTGTAATTCTTTACCATTTTTGTCATAAAATCGCGATAAAATGTCGCCGACAATTTTTCTGTTAGTAATTTTTTGAAAAAGTTCACCATAAAAACCATACCAAATTGAGCTTTTGGATATAGCTGGACAACCAATACTAAATAAAGCAACTGTGATCTTATTCCACCAATCATTGAGTTCTTTCATGTGTTGAGTTTTTTCAATTTCAGTTTTTAAATTAGCGGTATCAACGATAGCGGGGTAATCAATTAATATTGCTTTACTTTTAAGTTTATCGGAAAGTTTACAAGCTATATTATTTACGTGGTATTTTGTTTCGATCTTGCCAGAAGGGCCACCAATCATTGGTACGATGGTAACATTTTCAAATGTAGCATTATCATTTTTTAAACTATTCACAATATAATTGATCGAGCGTCCCCAGGACACACCAATCACATCATTATCGGTAATATTTTTGAGTAGGACACTTGCTGCCACATTACAAACAATCTGATTTTTACTTTCATTGTCTATATCAGTGTTGACCGGTACAACAATGACTTGTTTTAAATGATATTTATTACAAATTTTTTCTTCTAACGCTATATCAGGTAACAGATTATAATTAATCGAAATTGAAACAATGCCTAGCTCGCGTATTGTTTTTAACATTCGACTAATGCTTGAGCGATGTATGTTAACTATTTTTGCTATTTCGGACTGTGTTTTATTCTCTTCATAATACAATTGAGCAATCTTAATTAACATCTTATGCTGTTCAAACTCGTCGTTGCTAAAATTTTGATTAATCATAGTAGCGTTATCTTATTATCTTTAGTTATTAAAAAACTCCATATTTTTATTCAAATCAAGATGTCACAAATAAATGTCATCTTGATTTGAATAAAGTATAAATCAAGAATCAATATCAGGAAAATAATTTAAAACATAATCTTCAGCTTCTTTTGACCAAATACCATTATTTTTAGAGAGTATTTTTTGTAAAGTAATATCATCCGCATTTTTATCTAATGATTCTATGCATTTAAGATCAAACTTTTTATGGGTATAAACTAATTTTTTTCCACCTTTAATCTGATCCTGTATTTGAGTGACTTTACTTGCTTGGTCTATACCCATAATGTGAGTTACGATTTTTGCCACATCTACCGAACCTGATTCGATTAGTTTCACCGCTTCTCGCATATCATTAGTATTACCGCCTGAAGTGCCAACGATATGGGTAAAGTTATAATGGACATCGTAAAAGTTAATTTCAGCCGAAAAGTTTTTATCTTGGGGTCCAGCAAAAAAGTTAAGGCAACCGTCAATCGCTAATAGTTGAGAGGCGAGTTGAATTAACTCTTGAGAAGGTAAAAAAACAAAAACATCATCAAAACTTCCTGTGGTGGATTTATCTTTTAATAATTTCGCTTGATCATCGACATTAGAAATATCCACAAATTCTAATTCAATACCATTACGAGATTGATAAAGGTTTTTTAGATGTTCTATTTTCTCTTTGCTACGACCAGTTACGACAACCTTTTTAGGTGCGATGGGTCCCCCTAATGCATAATCTATTGCTAGCATACCCATAGGGCCCGTACCACCTAAAATAATCAGATTACCATTAGGCTTAATGCCCATAATATGTTCATAACTATTTGGCTTTAAATGAAAATTAGCATTGAATGCCCCAATGATACACGACAATGGTTCAATTAACGCACCTTCGAAATAAGTTTGTCCATCATAAGGAATCAAACAGTCTTGTTTTAGTACATCATGGTTAATTATCATGTAAGTTGCACAACCACCAGTATAAGGATAAGAATAACCTACGCAATATGGGCTATCAGAAAGTTGTAAATTGGCCTGAACGACATATTTTTGTCCTGGTTTGAATTTATGTTGCCATTTTTTACCCACTTGTATAATTTCACCGCAGCATTCGTGTCCAATAATAATGGGGTTATTTTTTAAGTCGGGTGGCGTTTTTTTATGATTTTCACCTTGATTGACTAATTTTAATGAAGACATACACATACTATCTACAATGACTGTAACTAGAATTTCATCATCAGTAATTTCAGGAAGTTGAAATGACTCCAATCGCAAATCATTTTTTCCATACAGTCTAACTGCTTGAGTTTTCATATATTCCTCTAATTCTCTAATTTGGTTAAATTTATTTAGGAAAAGGTTTAAAGCGTTTTTATTTCAAGAAATCAAATTACTATTAATAAAGTTCTCGGTAATTGCTTTAAACCTTTTTATTCATTTTCAACGGTCAATTTTTTATTTCTTTAACGCTTTAACCTTTAGCAAGAATACCTAAACCATAGCCAATAATACCTACCGCAAATAATGCAAAGATTAAAATTATTGGACTGACTTTTTTCCTTAACAATTTCATCATTAAAAGTGTTAACGCTAATGGCAATAATCCTGGTACAAGGTCATTGAGAATGCCTTGTACTGTCATAATGACCTCTTCTCCATTCATGCCGGTCGTTTGGGATACAATAAGTGGGACATTTATGGAGGTCCATTTTGTGACTAAGACACCCATGATAAATAGGCCTAAAATTGTTGCGCCTTCTGTTAATTTTGGAAGAATATTACCTGAAAGATCTTTAACAATTCCGATTCCTTTAGATAATCCATACGTTAATCCATACCATTTCATGGCAAGTCGAATTAAGTTAAATAAGATAAAAAACAGTAATGGCCCAGCTATATTTCCGGTTAGTGCTAGTGATGCCCCAAGCGCTGCAGTTATTGGACGTAAGGTTCCCCATACTAATGGATCACCCACTCCCGCTAACGGTCCCATTAAACCAACTTTTAAACTGTTAATTGTGCCATCAGAGATATCAGCACCATTTGCTCTAGCTTCTTCCATTGCCATGGTAACGCCTATAACGGGTCCACACATTGCTGGAGTCGTATTGAAAAACGTTAGATGTCTTTTTAATGCTTCACGTTGCTCCTCTTTGGTTTTGTATACTCGTTTGATTGTAGGAATCATATCCACACAGAAAGCTAAGGCATGAATTCGTTCATAGTTGAAAGATGCTTGTTGAAAATTAGATCGAATAAATGTACTAACAATATCTTTCTTTTGAATGGTATTTAACATTTCTTTCATAATAGAATCCTTATTTATTAATCGTCTAACTCGTCATCAGCAATGATTGAATTTGCCACAATACTTTTTTCGCTATTTTTAGTCGTGTTAAACTTTGAATTTAATTGGACATAAATGGTGGCAAAAATAACGCCTAAAATACCGAATGAGAGTAAACTGAAGTTTAAGTAACCTCCAAGAACAAAGCCTAAATAGAAGAAAGGTGCTAAATATTTAACCATCATCATGTTTAATACCATTGCATAACCAACTACCACAATAAATCCACCCGCAACAGCAAGACCACCAGTAACAATATCTGGCAACATGCTTAATAAGGTGTTAACGGTATTGGCATCAACATAAATGGCGACCAATGTTGCTGGTATTGCTACTCGTAAAGCTTGTACAAAAAGTGCGCTATAATGTAAAAGTTCTATTTTTTTGAATTGAACTTTTTCTGCGGCATTATCAGCTTCATGTTGGAAGACAACCGTGATTGTTCTTGCAAATACCGTTAGAACTTGACCCGCTGCTGCAACGGGGAGGGCGATTGCGATTCCAGTTTGAATATCTTGTTTACCTACTACAACTAATATCGCGGATATAACACTAGCCAGTGCTGAATCAGGTGATTGTGCCGCACCAATATTCATCCAGCCTAATGCAATCAATTCAAGCGTACCACCTAAAATGATACCTGTTTTTATATCACCTAATATTAAGCCTATGACGGTACAGGCAATTAATGGGCGATGAGTTTGAAACTCATCAAGCACACTTCCCATACCTGCTATACAAGAGAAGATGAATATTAATACAATTTGAAATAATGAAATTTCCATTTTTTGCCTCCTTGTTTATTCCTATTAATTAATAGGGAATTCTTGTTCAAGCAGCTTGATAAAATCGACGTTAGGATCGGTAATTACCACTTTTAAGCAAAGATCAACTCCCATCTCATGCATCTTTCTAAATGCCGATACATCGTTTTCATCCACTGACACCGCTTTAGTAATCTGCTTTTTACCTGCTTTGAAAGACATACCACCAATATTGATACTCTTAATTGGTACACCTTGTTCGATTAATCGCAGAATATCGGTTGGATTGGTAAAAAGATAAAACACGGTATCGTTTTCATATTTTGGGTTTTTATAAACCGCTGCCGCTTTTTCAATACTCACAACAGAAACTTTAATTCCAGGAGGTGCAGCTTGTTTAACTAATGTGGCTCGGATTTCGTCATTAGCAACTTCATCACTAACAACAATGATTCTTTCTGCTTTTGCTTCTTTGGTCCAAACTGTTGTGACTTGACCATGTATTAAACGGTCATCAATGCGTACTAAATTTATAATCATTTAAAGTTCCTCTTCTTCAGCGATATTTTTAGCTATTTTTTTGAAAGATTTGATGAAATCGGATTTCATGTCATTAAGTTGTTCAAAAGTTTCTTCAAGGCTAATTGAGGAGTAATCAAGATGTAATAACGCTAAACAAAGTGGTAAGGATAAACCACTTATGACTTCGATGTTTTCTGATTGCATTGCCAATATTGCCGCTGCGTTATAAGGGCTACCTGAAAAAATATCAGTAATAATGATGAATGGTTGCTCAGTTGATTGATTAATAATTTTTAGATATTTGTCTTTTAATGTCTCAATACCATCACCTAATTGAAAAGTGATAGCCCGTACATTTGGGTACTCACCAGCTATCATTTCAATGCTATTTTTCATTTCCACGGCAATGTTTCCATGACCCGCTAATATAAAGTTCATCTCACACCTCTTTCACAAATTCTCTTGTTGCTTCACAAATGTTTAAATGAATTTATATGCACAAATGCTCAAAGTAAATCACTAATGTGCAAAAATGTGACGTAGATTTGATTTTCTTGCAAAATAAAAGAAATGGTTTTTTTCTTAACGAAAAAAGGAGTATTTTGTAAGGCTAAAAAAATAAGGGTGATTGAAATTAAATGATCATTTCTTCTTAACTTAAATGATCAATGGAATTCTGTAGGATTTGTGAAGTAAATGACTTTTTAAGATAGAACCCTCTTGGGCGAGTTAAAATAATCTCGCCATTTTCACCAATGGCTTCAGTTAAAGCTTTTCCATTGGCAGCTTTAGGTCTGATCTGTAAATAGGTGCCATACCGCGCGGTGATTTTTTCAACTTGACCAAGTGCTATCATATCCATTAATTCTTGCCAATCTTGTTTAAGTTGTTGCTCTTGTTCTAAAGTTGGTGTCCAAAGTATTGGTTTTCCAACTTTTCTTTCTGCAAGAGGTATACTTCTTTCCCCTTCAATCGGGATCCAAAGTACTTTGCTAAGCTTGTATTTAACATGGCTGGTTTCCCAAATCACACCATGATTAGCCATTAAAGGAATAACACTAACAAAAGTAGTTTCTAATGGTTTACCTTCTTTATTGACTGGAATTGTTTTTAGTTCAATGCCTAAATTAGAAAAGTCTTGTTCTGCTTTACTGCCGGCATTCGCACCAAGATAAGTTTCAATCAGATTGCCTACCCATCCTTTTTGTTTATTAAGATTAGCAGGGATAGGAATATTGACATATTGAGCTATCTCAGCAAAGCTATAGCCAGCGGCCATTTCTGCTCGATTCAATAACTCTTGTTCATTAGAAGGATAAAAGTTTAGCATCTGTTTCGAATAAATTTAATAATATCCACAATCAATTATATTGGTTGTGGATATTAAAATAAATCATTATTAACTTAGCTGTTCAACCCATTTAGCATAACTTTCAATGATTGATGAAAGAAAAGACTTGGTTTTTTCGTTAATATTGCCACTTTCATCAAAAGCTGTACCAATATTACCGATATAAGCTTCCGGTTGTTGTAGGGTAGGCATATCAAGAAAAACTAAAGATTGTCGTAAATGATGATTAGCACCAAAGCCACCAATAGCGCCTTGTGATACTGAAACCACAGCGGCTGGCTTTTTAGACCAAACACTTTTACCATAAGGGCGTGATCCAACATCAAGTGCATTTTTTATGACAGCGGGTAATCCGCGATTGTATTCTGGTGTAACAAAAATCACACCATCACAATTGGCAATTTCTTGGCGAAAACGATTATAGGATTGTGGCGGTGTATCAGTATCAATATCTTCGTTATATAAAGGTAAATCACCGATTTGGATGATATTTAGTGAAAGTGATGATGGCGCAATTTGTTGAAAAACTTTGGCTACTTTTAAGTTATAGGAATCTTTACGTAAACTACCAACAAGTACTGCAATTTTTTTACTCATTTTTGGTTCCTCTTAAATTGAAAATAAGAGACACCATGAGTGTCTCTTATTTATGATAATTACAGAACTTCACAGAGCTTTAGTGTCCTGATGAGTCCATTCTACGACCTGTTTCAAATAGGAACCATGCGCGTCTTTCAGTTTGATCAATCCACTCTTCAATTAAACTAGCTGTTGCGGTATCGTTATATTTGTCACAGATATCATGTGCTACGCGCATACGTTCTGTAAGTTTGATGTTATCTTGACAAAGTTCAGCAAGCATATCTGATGGTTCAACAAAATCAGCATTGTTGTCTGAAATACTTTGTAATTTAGAAATATGACCAATTGAACGTAAAGTCGTTCCACCTAATTTACGTACACGTTCAGCAATTGGATCTGTCATTGCAAATAGTTCTTCACCATGGTCATCTAACATTAAATGATAATCACGGAAATGTGGACCGCTGACATGCCAGTGGAAGTTTTTAGTTTTTAAATATAGAGCAAACACATCTGCTAATACAGAGTTCATTGCGCCAGAAATATCTTTTGAAGCTTTTTGGCCTAAATCAGTTGGAAATAAAATTGCAGATTGTTGTAATCTTTTGGCAGAACTTACATTTTTTAAAACTTTTGGAGCTGTTGATGATTTCGAAGCCGTTGTGCTTTTTTTTGTAGTACTTTTAGCCATGTAATATTCTCCTATAGGTGAATTAAATGATTATTTAACTAACACCAAATTACGCCAACTCTTTATTAAAGTCCAATCAAAATGAGCTATTTTTAACTATTACTGCTATATCAACTATCTATGAATGATTAATTACCCCATTTTTTTCTATTGTTTAAAATATTTCTTTCAAAATAAAAGAAAATGTTTCAAATTGTGATCCAGTTAAAGTTTTTTTGATTTCATAATTGCTAATATTTCTTTGCAATTTAAATCAATAGGAGAAAATATGATTGATACAATTTCATTTGGAGCCGAGTGGTTTATCGGTTTATTCCAAGAAGGCGGTAAAGTGTTAGTCGGGATGGTCACCTCGATTTTACCTTTATTAATTTCATTGTTAGTAGTTATGAATGCGGTCATTAAATTTATTGGACAAGACCGTATTGAACGTTTAGCTCAAGCTTGTGCGGGTAACCCTGTTTCACGTTATTTATTACTTCCTTTAATTGGTACATTTGTATTTTGTAATCCGATGACACTAAGCTTAGGCCGCTTTATGCCAGAGTTTTACAAACCTAGCTATTATGCAGCATCCTCTTATAGCTGCCACTCAATGAATGGTTTATTTCCACATGTAAATCCTGGCGAACTTTTTGTTTATTTAGGGGTTGCTGCTGGATTAACTACATTAAATTTACCATTAGGTCCATTAGCTGTTAGTTATTTCCTTGTCGGTTTAGTTACTAACTTCTTTAGAGGTTGGATTACTGACTTTTGTACAGCCATTTTTGAGAAAAAAATGGGAATTAAACTAGATAGAAAAGTTCATTTATAACAATTATCTATCACGATATAAGGAAAATAAAATGGCTAAATATATTCATATTGAAAAAGGTGAAGCAGGTTGGGGTGGTCCATTAGAGCTTCCAATTGTTGCTGGTAAAAAAATTGTTTACATTGCAGCTGGTACTAGACCAGCAATAGTCGATACTTTAGTTGAACTAACTGGTTGGGAAGCAATTGATGGTTTTAAAGAAGGTGAACCACCAAAAGACGAAATAGGCGTTGCTGTAATTGACTGTGGTGGTACTCTCCGTTGTGGTATTTATCCAAAAAATCGAATACCAACTATCAACATCCACGCAACTGGTAAATCAGGACCACTTGCACAATATATTGTCGAAGACATTTATGTTTCTGCTGTTAAGCCAAACAATATCAAACTAATTGAAAAGGAAGGTGATGTTGTAGGAGAAACAGCTCAAGCAAATACTAAAGCGTCAGAATTTAAAGATTATGACAGTAGTAAAAAAATCACTGAACAAAGTGATGGCTTATTAGCCAAAATTGGTATCGGTATGGGGTCTGGTGTAGCAGTTTTTTTCCAAGCTGGCCGAGATACTATTGATACTGTTCTCAAAACGATTTTACCTTTCATGGCATTTGTTTCAGCCTTAATCGGGATCATTATTGCATCTGGATTAGGTGACTTCATTGCCCATGGATTAGTTCCTTTAGCAGATAATCCACTTGGTTTAGTGATATTAGCATTAATTTGTTCTTTCCCATTACTTTCACCGTTCTTAGGTCCTGGCGCGGTAATCGCGCAAGTTATCGGTACATTAGTTGGTGTACAAATTGGGTTAGGTAATATTCCACCTCATTTAGCACTACCAGCATTGTTTGCCATAAATGCTCAAGCTGCATGTGACTTTATCCCTGTCGGTTTATCACTAGCAGAAGCAAAACAAGATACTGTTCGTGTAGGTGTTCCTTCGGTTCTAGTAAGTCGATTTTTAACTGGTGCACCAACCGTATTAATCGCTTGGGCAGTGTCATTATTTATCTATCAATAGACATATTTAAGTATTTAGGGATGAACATCATCCCTCTTTAGCAAACAGTGAAATTTGAAAATTTCGCTTCAACTAAAAATTAAAGAAGGTTAACGATGTCGAATGTTATCTATCAATCAAAAATTAATCAAATTGGTGAGTTTGCCCCAGATGCATTGGCTGATGGCATGCTAATACTATTTAAAAATGGCGCGCCATCAGACTTAGCTGATTACTGTTTTGTACATAGTCATGATGATTTAAAACAAGATCTACAAGTAGGGCAAGTATTTCAAATTGGCAAACATACTTTTCAAATTACCTCCGTTGGCGATGTTGCTAGCACTAATTTTCGTGAATTAGGGCATATCACATTAAGGTTTGACGGTAGTAGCCAAGCAGAATTACCGGGAACTATCCATGTAAAAGGTGACATTCCAAATCAACTTTTTGTGGGTGATGAAATTAAAATTTTAACTAATTAAGGAACAAAGAATGAAAAAAGTTGCAGTTGTTGTAGGTGGAGGACAAACTTTAGGTGAGTTTTTATGTAAAGGGATTGCTGATGCTGGTTATAATGTAGCTGTTGCTGATTTAAATATTGAAAATGCAAATAAGGTAGCAGATGCTATCAATCAGAAACATGGAGCCGGTACCGCAAAAGGCTTTGGTGTTGATGCAACAAATGAAGAGAGTGTGATTAAGCTTGCACAAGATGTTGATAATACATTTAACCGAGCTGATTTAATGGTTTATAGTGCAGGTGTTGCTAAAGCAGCTCCTATTACAAACTTTGCTTTAAGCGATTTTCAATTATCAGTAAATGTTAATCTTACTGGTTACTTTTTGTGTGCTCGTGAGTTTGCTAAATTAATGCTCAAACATAAAACGGCTGGACGAATTATTCAAATAAATTCAAAATCAGGTAAAGTTGGTAGTAAACATAATTCTGGTTATAGTGCTGCTAAATTTGGTGGTGTTGGTTTAACTCAATCATTAGCACTTGATCTTGCAGATTATGGTATTACTGTAAATTCATTAATGTTAGGTAATTTATTAAAATCACCAATGTTCCAATCATTAATTCCTCAATACGCTAAAAAATTAGGTATTCCAGAAAACGAAGTTGAGCAAGTTTATATTGATAAGGTGCCACTTAAACGTGGTTGTGATTATCAAGATGTGCTTAATGTCTTATTATTTTATGCAAGTGATAAGGCTTCATATTGTACTGGACAATCAATTAATATTACTGGTGGCCAAGTAATGTTCTAATTAAAATAAAGTGCGAAAGTGTTTGTTATCACTTTCGCATTTTTATTTAGCCTAAATTATTAATGGAGATAGCCATGAACATGACGACAACTTTAATTATTTTTGCGCTTATGGCTTGGTGTGTCCAAATCATATTTAGTTGGTTGCAAATTCGCCGATTTAATCAAGCCTTTTTAGCGATGAAAAAAGGGCGATATTTGGGGGTTGGTCGTAGTCAAACTAAATGGTTTAAGCCAAGAGTCTTAATTGCTATCTCATTAGATGAAAACCAAAATGTAATTGATTCAGTAAAAATGAAGGGCATTACAGTATTTGCATTACCTAAGACTATTCCTCAATTACATGGACTTAATGCAAAAGAGATTATACCTGAAACGATTTACCCAAACGATCCTGCTTCGCGAAGTGCATTATCAGTTGCGTTAACCGCGAGCAATAAATAGTATTTAACTTTTATTTTGAAAAGTATTTTCTTTTATATTGAAGTATACTATCTTGCAAAGTAAATGATCTTATTTACTGTGAAAATAATGGAATCTTGGCATGAAAGTTAAACAAAGGCAAACCGCAATTTTAGAATATTTACAAAATCATGGACAGGTTAGTGTAGATGAATTAGTCGCACATTTTCAAACGACTGGAACCACTATAAGGAAAGATCTTACTCAACTTAATGAGAGTGGCTTAGTTTTACGGACTTATGGTGGAGCAATGCTAAATCGAGAAATCGGTGACAGAGCTATTGATCATAAAACCTACATTAATACTGCTGCTAAAAAAGCGATTGCTCAAGAAGCCGCTAAATTGATCCATGAAGGTGATTCAATTATTTTCGATGCAGGCAGTACTGTCGCACAGATGATTCCAATGTTAGCCCAGTTTAATAATTTAACTATTATGACCAATAGTTTACATATGGTTAATGAACTGGTAGCTAATGATAACGATCAAACCATTATTTTAACAGGTGGCACATTTCGACGAAAATCAGCTTCCTTCCATAGTAATCATGCATCAGCAATTGCGGCCTTTGAATCTTATACTTTTGATAAATTATTTATGGGTGCTGATGGTGTTGATGTAGTTGGTGGTGTGACAACATTCAACGAAAGCTATCATGGTAGTGTGGCGATGAGTAAAGCCGCTGCAAAATTGATTTTACTCGTTGACTCAACTAAATTTGGGCGGCGTAGCCCAAATGTCGTTTGTGATATAGAATCAGTTGATACGATTATTACAGACAATAATTTAGATGATAAATATTACGACGCATTAATTCAAAAAGGTATTAAAGTTATAAAAGTAAAACCTTTAGATAAGTAAAAAGACATTAAAATATAAAAAAAGTTGAGGAACGGGGTTTTTGACGTTAATAATAGTGGTAATTTTATTAAAATTGGTTTGATATTAACGATCTATCTGAAACACTCGAATAATTTCTAAACCTAATATTATGCGTTCGGACATGGAAATAATTGCCCGAACGCCTTAGCAAAGTGGATTAGAACAATAATCTTGCTCGAATTGTACCAGTGACATTTTTTAGTTTAACTAATAACTCTTCTGCTTTATTTTGTTCTACTCTATCAATATCAATCACAACATAACCAATTTTAGAATCAGTCTGTAAATACTGAGCTGAAATATTTAGACCTTGTTCTGCAAATAGCGTATTTATTGCAGTCAACACGCCGGGTTGATTGTGATGAATATTAATAAATCGACTAGATCCTTTTGCCGGAATCGGTAATGATGCTTCAGGGAAGTTAACCGCTGAAAGTGTTGCGCCTGTATCAGAATATTTTGCCAACTTGGTTGCAACTTCAATACCGATATTTTCTTGAGCTTCAGTAGTTGAACCGCCGATATGTGGGGTAATAATGACATTATCAAATTTACACAGTGGTGATTCGAATGGATCGCTATTAGTTGCCGGTTCACTAGGGAAAACGTCAATAGCTGCTCCACTAAGTTTATTGTTTTCCAACGCTTGAGTTAAGGCTTCAATATCAATCACACTACCGCGAGAGGCATTAATCAATATAGAGCCTGATTTCATCATGTCGATTTCTGATTTGCCAATCATTTTAATTGTGGTTGAGTTTTCTGGAACATGCATACTTACAATATCACTCATGGCAAGTAATTCTTTCATGGATGAAATTTGTTTGGCATTGCCTAATGGTAATTTAGTTTCGATATCATAAAAATAAACATTCATGCCTAATGATTCAGCCAATACGCTTAATTGACTACCGATATGGCCATAACCAATGATACCTAAATTTTTACCCCGCGCTTCATGAGAACCTGTGGCTAATTTATTCCATTTCCCCTGGTGAGCTTTGGCATTAGCTTCAGGTACTCGGCGAAGTAATAAAATCGCTTCAGCCAATACTAGCTCTGCAACAGAACGCGTATTAGAAAACGGTGCATTAAAAACAGGAATTCCTTTAACGGTTGCAGCATCAAGTTCAACTTGATTGGTTCCAATACAGAAACAACCAATTCCTGCAAGTTTTGGGGCTGCATCGATTATATCTTTTGTTAAATGTGTTCTTGAGCGAATACCAATAAATCTTGCATCTTTAATTGCCGCTTCAAGTTCGGATTTGGATAGCGCACCTTTATGATATTCAATGTTGTTAAAGCCTGCCGATTTAAGTGTTTCAATCGCGCTAGGGTGGACACCTTCAAGTAATAGAAACTTGTTTTCATCTTTGGTTAACGCTTGAACAACCATTTCTTCCTCTCTATCTTTAATATTTAAAACAATTTGTCATGCAAAGTTATTAATTAAAAAAAGTAATTTATTATTTTTTTATTTCTTTCACACCAGAACTCGTGCCTACCAAAGCGATATCAGCGCCTTTATTAGCGAATAACCCTACTGTGACTACACCGGCGATACTATTAATCCTATCTTCTAATTCCATTGGTTTTGCTATTACAAGGTCGTGAACATCTAAAATAACATTGCCATTGTCAGTGACCACTCCTTGACGGTAGATAGGTTTGCCGCCAAGTTTGAATAATTCTCGAGCAACATAAGAACGGGCCATCGGAATGACTTCTACTGGAAGTGGAAATTTCCCGAGAACGTCGACCACTTTTGACTCATCAACGATACAGATAAATTGTTTTGCCAGAGCCGATACTATTTTTTCACGTGTTAACGCGGCTCCTCCGCCTTTAATCATTTGCATATTATGATTAATTTCATCTGCTCCATCGACATAAATATCTAAGCTATCAACGTCATTACAGTCTAAAACTGGAATACCATAGCTTTTTAATTTTTGGGTTGACGCTTCTGAACTAGAGACAGTTCCTTTTATCTGATCTTTTATTGTTGCAAGAGCATCAATAAAGTGAGCCGCAGTAGAACCTGTGCCTACGCCTACTAATGAATCTGGTTTAACAAATTTAAGGGCTGACCAACCTACTGCTTTTTTTAGTTCATCTTGTGTCATGATATCACCGTGTGTAAATATAATTTTGATCAAAAAATTAAAATTTTAAAAGCAAAATTGTTTAAGATATGGCATAGTACCCAATTGGGAAGCAAAAATCATTAGTATTTTAAGAAAATCTATAAGGTTTTAGATCTATTTCAAATTTTTTGCAAAATTAAAATAGCTTGAATGACCAAGCGAAGATCAAATCATTAGTAAAGAGATTATGAAGCGTCCAGATTATAGAGCATTACAAGCATTAGATGCAGTGATAAAAGAACGAGGATTTGAACGAGCAGCTGACAAATTGTGTATTACGCAACCAGCAGTATCGCAACGCATTAAGCAATTAGAAAGCTTTTTTGGTCAGCAACTATTAGTAAGAACGATTCCTCCAAAAGCGACTAAACAAGGTGAACATCTTTTAGGATTATTGCATCAAGTTGAATTATTAGAACAACAATGGTTAGGTGACAATGAGCAAAATACTACGCCATTGTCATTATCAATTGCAATTAATGCTGACTCTTTAGCAACTTGGTTTTTACCCGCTTTAAAACCAGTTTTAGATAAAAATATTTTACGCTTTGATATTCAAGTCAAAGATGAAGAGCATACGTTAGAACTTCTACGCTTAGGTACTGTCGTTGCTGCAATTAGCATTCAACCCAATCCTTTACCGGGATGTTTATCTGATTTATTAGGGGCATTGGATTATATTTTTGTTGCTTCTCCTGAGTTTGCTAAAAAATACTTTCCTAATGGTGTTACTCGGTCATCGCTTTTAAAAGCGCCTGCAGTGGCATTTGACCATTTGGATGATATGCACCAAGCCTTTTTGCAAGAAAATTTTAATCTTACACCAGGTAGTGTTATTTGCCATATTACTAGTTCATCTGAAGCTTTTGTCCAATTGGCTAAACAAGGTTCTGCATGTTGTATGATACCAATGTTACAAGTTGAACAAGAGTTAAAAAATGGTGAATTGGTTAATTTAACGGAAGGCTTATTTCAAAGACGTATGCTGTATTGGCATCGCTTTGCTCCAGAAAGTAGCGTGATGCAAAATATTTCTGAAACATTGATTTGTTACGCTCAACGTATATTGTCGCAGCCTCAAGATCGGAAATAATTATCAAATTAGCTATTTTGAGCTAAATGTAGAACTGTCCCATTTACCCTATCTCACAATTTATAGAGCTAAAAAGATGAGCCAATTGAAAAACGATCGTTATTTACGTGCATTACAATGTTTACCTGTGGATTACACGCCAATTTGGATGATGCGCCAAGCCGGTCGATACTTACCTGAATATCGGCAGCTTAGGGCTAAAGCTGGTGATTTTATGACGATGTGTCAAACACCAGAACTTGCCTGTGAAGCAACTTTACAACCCATTCGGCGATTTGATCTTGATGCTGCCATTATTTTTTCAGATATTTTAACCATTCCCGATGCAATGGGACTTGGTTTATATTTTGAAACAGGCGAAGGGCCTAAATTTAAAAAAACGATTTCTTGTTTAGATGATATTGCACAATTGCCTATACCTGATCCAGGACAATCTCTCAAATATGTAATGGATGCTATTGGGTTAACGAAAAAAGAGTTAGGTGGCAAAGTTCCATTAATTGGCTTTTCTGGTAGTCCATGGACTTTAGCAACTTATATGGTTGAAGGCGGTAGTAGTAAAACCTTTACTAAAATAAAAAAGATGCTTTATTGTGAACCTAAAGCATTACATTTGCTGCTAGAAAAATTAGCTAACAGTGTAATATTGTATTTAAATGCTCAAATTGAAGCTGGCGCCCAATCGATTATGATATTTGATACTTGGGGCGGGGTGCTTAGCCATGAAAGTTATCGAGCGTTTTCTTTGCATTATATGGAACTTATCTTATCTCAACTAAAAAGGGGTAAGAAAAGCCAGAATATCACTTCTTATGTTCCTGTGACGCTATTTACAAAAGGTGGCGGTTTATGGCTCGATACTATTTCTAAATCAGGGGCTGATGCCATCGGTGTTGATTGGACAGTGGATTTGAATCAGATAGAACAAAAAGGTAAGATTGCCATACAAGGTAATTTAGATCCTTCTATATTGTATGCCAATAAGGAAACGATTGAGTCTAACGTTGAGTCAGTTCTAAGTGAATTTGGCTATCATAATGGTCATGTCTTTAATTTAGGTCATGGTATTCACCAAGATATTCCCATTGAGCATGTACAATATTTAGTTGAATCAGTACACACACGGTCAAAAAGGTTTCATTCATGATTAAAAATCCTATTCAATTAAGAATAGCAAAATTGCCAGTTTGGAAGCAGCGTTTATTTATGGCTTGTCTATGCGAACGAATGTATCCAAACTTTATTTATTATTGCAATTTACAACAAGATGAACAATCAGCAGTAGGATATAAAAAAATTCTAGATCTTATTTGGGAATCACTATTGGTTGAGAATGTGAAAATTAATTATGATTTACAACTTGAGAAACTTGAATCGTTAATACCAGTCATCAAGGAAGATAGCCCATATATGGTTTACCCTGCTATTGATGCTTGTCAGGCTCTTAGTGAAATTCTACACTCTTATATAAGTGGTGAAATAGATGAACACTCAGCTAAAGTTAGCTCTATTTCCGCAACTACTGTAGCTGAATTTGAAATGACAAAAGATAATATTGAACTTTCAGAAGATGAACAAGTAACTTTGCCTAGTGTAATTGAGGAATTTGATTTGCAGTGGGAAATTTTTCGCTTATTAAGTGATGAAAATAATGAAATGTTAGACTTGATTAAAGGCTTGAAAATGGACATTCGGTCTGCAGAAACTAGCAATATTGGTGTTTTTTTGAGCAATTAAAGCGGTTAAAGCGTGATTTTTTTAATTTTTATTAAATTTTTCTTTAACATTAGGCAAATATAGACTACATTTAACAACAATGTAATCTAAATCACGTTTACAGAAGCAAAGTTGGGTTTTAACTTTGTTTATTAATGTTAACTTTAACAATAAAATAAATATGTAAGGATATTCCATGAATAAAACAGAACTTGTAGATGCTATTGCTAGCAAAGCTAATATTACTAAAGTTGCAGCAAAAACTGCTTTAGAAGCAACTTTAGCTTCTATCACTGAATCATTAAAATCTGGTGAGCCAGTTCAATTAGTTGGTTTCGGTACATTTAAAGTTAATGCTCGTAAAGCTCGTACTGGTCGTAACCCAAAAACTGGTAAAGAAATCAAAATTGCAGCAAGCAAAGTACCAGCATTTGTTTCTGGTAAAAGCTTAAAAGAAGCAATCAAATAATTTTATTGCTTTCTATTAGAGAATTTTTTAAGGCCATAACTAATCGTTATGGCTTTATTTTTAACTCCAACTTTTTAATCTATTTTTTCTTGAGTTTTTAGAAACGATTTTACTTATTATCTAAACCGTTAATTTAGCAAATTTAGCATTTAATTGATCAGCTAAATCTTGCGGTGATATTTCGATTTCTAATCCTCTTTTACCCCCTGATACCATCATCGTTGCATATTGTTTAGCACTATCATCAATAAGTGTAGGTAATAGCTTTTTTTGCCCGAGAGGACTTATCCCACCGACTAAATAACCTGTTGTTTTTTGTGCTAGATTCGGGTCAGCTAATGCTACTTTTTTGCAATCAAGAATTTTAGCGGCTTGTTTAAGATCCAATGTACAATCAACCGGTAATACACAGACTGCTAATGATTTATTGTCCCCATTTATGCATACAATCAGTGTTTTAAATATCTGACCTGAAACAACATTTAGTTCTAATCCAAGTTTATCCGCAGCTTCTTGTCCATAATGGGTTTGTTGTGCGTCATGTTGATATTGATGGATATTAAATTTAATTTTATGTTTTTTGAGCAATCTAATGGCTGGCGTCATAATAGTAAGAATTATTATAAGTGAGAATGATGATCCCTATTAATTGCCATTAATAGGGATTTTTAGGATTAAACTAAACTATACTACATTAAAAAAATTAAGAGATGATTTGTTGATTGTTTTGATTATTATCATCTAGTTTCGGTAATTCAACATTATTAGATGCGTTGTACAAGCGATAGAAGAAGCTACATACAAAGAAACTAACAAACATAGATACTATTGAAGTAATAGTCGTTACAATAATATTATTACCCAATAAGTAATTAATAAGCCCTAGAACGATAGTAATACCACAAGAAATTAATATCATTAGTAAAGGTGCTTTCCATTTTGTTACAGCTAATTTATGGCTACCAACAAATCTTTGAAAAAATCCCATTGAATCAGGAACGATTAATGAAGCACTAAAGTAATTCGCAATGATGCTTAATACAAGAAATATAACAAAAGCTATCAATAAAGTTAATAAAGCAATTAACTGTTGGGGTAATATCATTCCGATAATCCACATAATTAAAGAAAGCAAAATTATTCCTATAATTGAAATAATAAAATAAATAGCGGTAAATCCTGCAAGATTTAGAAAAGCAGGTAATATGCGTTGTGACACTAATTTCATATCAAATTTGTCACTAGTAGTTAAATTATAAATAATACCAATTGTCACGGCAGCAATAAAGAGAAAGACAATTGATAAAAGCAATACTTTTCCAAATAATGAACTAAGAACTTGAGCTGGATTTGCGTAATAGACCATGCTTGCTGCAAGAGCAGCTGGATCAAAAATAATATACGATAATACTGAATTAGCTAATGCAAGCACTACGCTTGCGATTGCGATTATTGGGAATCTATTGCGAATAAAGTTAACTGTTTTTTCAAAAGTAACTAAAAATGATAAATTGTTTTGTGAGTCCATCGTTTTTCCTTATGGGTGGTAATACTAGTATTACCACGGTCTTTATATTTAATTCAAAAGTTATGATTGTAGTATAGAAATATCGGCAACCTTCAAAAATAAATTTTGTAATTTTTTCAAAAGAGCCAATCGGTTTAGTTTAATTTTTTCGTCATCAACCATTACCATTACTTTCTCAAAAAATGTATCAATAGGTGCTTTAAGTGATGCTAATTCAATTAAGGCATCTTGATATCGACCTTCAGTAAAGTAAGGTGCTAACTTATCTGTCAATATTGCTATTTGCATAGCTAATTCGCTTTCTGCACCCGTTTCAAGAAGTGAGGCGTTAATATTTTCAGGGATAGCGTTTTCAGATTTAGACAAAATATTTGATACACGTTTATTTGCTTCTGCTAATGAAGAAGCTTCAGGTAACGTTCTAAAATGTGTTACCGCATTAACGCGGGTATCAAAATCTGCAGGCTTGGTTGGATTAATTGCCAAGACAGCCTGAATGGTATCTATCGCAAATCCTTTTTCTTGATACCATGCTCGGAATCGACCTTGCATAAAATTAACAATATCTATAACAACATTGTTGTTGGTTAATTTATTTCCATATAAAGATGTGGCAAAACTTGCTAGCTCAACTAAATCAAGAGGTAAGCTTTTTTCAACAATAATACGTAATACACCAATAGCTGCACGGCGAAGTGCAAATGGATCTTTATCACCTTTAGGATGTTGACCAATACCAAAAATACCGGCTAATGTATCCATTTTTTCGGCAATAGATACCGCACTAGACACAGGAGTACTTGGTAGTTCATCGCCTGAAAAACGAGGTTTATATTGTTCTTCAATAGCGGTAGCGACTTCAATACTTTCACCATCTTTGATCGCTATATATCGACCTATGATGCCTTGTGTTTCAGGAAATTCAAACACCGTGTTAGTAACTAAATCACATTTAGTTAATTTCCCTGCACGTTTGGCTTGTTCAGTGTCAGCACCAATTTTTTCGGCGATGAAGCCAGATAAGGCCTCAATACGAAGTGCTTTATCTTTAACTGTACCAAGTTGTTGTTGAAATAAAACCGTCTCAAGGCGAGGAAGGCGATCTTCCAAACGTTGTTTTAAGTCTGTTCTATAGAAAAATTCGGCATCAGCTAAACGAGGACGAACCACTTTTTCATTACCAGAAATAACAACTTGAGGATCTTTTGATTCAATATTTGCAACGAAGATGAAGTTTGGTAATAGTTTTCCTTGTTTATCATAGACAGGGAAATATTTTTGATCGCCTTTCATCGTATATACCAATGACTCGGCTGGAACTTCTAAAAATCTTTCTTCAAATTTTGCTGTTAATACTACAGGCCATTCAACCAATGATGAAACTTCCTCAAGTAAGCTTTCAGTTAAATCTGCTTTACCATTAAGTTTTTCAGCAGCTTCTTGAGCTTGCTGCTTAATGATTGATTTTCGCTTGTTATAGTCAGCAATAACTTTGCCTCGTTGTTCAAGGATTTCAGGATATTGGTCAGCATTATCAATGGTAAATTCTTGTTCACCCATAAAGCGGTGTCCGCGAATAATACGATCTGATTGAATGTCTAAAATGACGCCCGGTACAAGTTGATCACCATATAGCATAGTTACAGTATGGCTTGGTCTGATAAATTCAACTTGGCGAGCTGCCCAGCGCATAGGTTTAGGAATAGGTAATTTATTTAATGCATTTTTAACCATATCACATAATAAATTAACAACAGGCTGTCCTTTTTGATTATGAGTATAAGATAACCATTCGCCTTTATCTGTTTGAATGCGCTCTGCTTGAGAGATATCGATGCCACATCCTCTAGCCCAGCCTTCTGCTGCTTTTGTTGGTTTACCATTTGCATCAAATGCGGCACTTACCGCAGGACCGCGTTTAACAACTTGGCTATCTGGTTGAGTGTCATTTAAATTCAATACTTTTAAAGCTAAACGGCGCGGCGATGCAAACCAAAGTACCTCACCATGTTCTAAGTTAGCATTATCAAGTTGTTCAATAAAATTAGCTGCAAAGCTTTCAGCCAAAGTGCGGAGTGATTTCGGTGGTAACTCTTCAGTACCGATTTCTACTAGAAATGTTTTTTGCATAATATATCAATTCCTACTTTGATGCATTTTGGTTAGAACGTTTATTTTGGCACATTGGAAATCCAAGTGCTTCACGAGAGGCGTAATATGCTTCAGCAACCATTTTTGTTAATGTTCTGATACGCAATATGTAACGTTGTCGCTCAGTTACTGAAATAGCTTTGCGGGCATCAAGTAAATTGAAGCAGTGAGCTGCTTTTAAAATACGTTCATAAGCAGGTAGCGGTAGAGGTTTTTCTAATTCAAGTAACATTTTTGCTTCTTTTTCATGTTGTTCAAAACAATAAAATAAGAAATCAATATTAGCGTACTCGAAATTATAAGTGGATTGTTCAACTTCGTTTTGGTGAAAAACATCACCATAAGTGGTTTTACCAAATGCGCCATCACTCCAGATTAAATCATAAACGCTATCTACACCTTGAATATACATAGCAAGGCGTTCTAAACCATAAGTAATCTCGCCTGTCACCGGTTTACACTCAAGACCACCAACTTGTTGGAAATAGGTAAATTGGGTCACTTCCATACCGTTTAACCAAACTTCCCAACCTAATCCCCATGCACCTAATGTTGGATTTTCCCAATTGTCTTCTACAAAACGGATATCGTTAACAGTTGGATCAAGACCAAGCTCTTTTAGTGATCCTAAGTAAAGTTCTTGGATATTATCTGGTGATGGTTTTAAGATAACTTGGAATTGGTAATAATGTTGTAACCTATTAGGATTTTCACCATAACGACCATCAGTAGGGCGACGAGAAGGTTGAACGTAAGCAGCATTAATCGGTTCAGGACCAAGTGCTCTTAAACAGGTCATTGGATGAGAAGTACCTGCGCCGACTTCCATATCTAATGGCTGAATCACTGTACAACCTTGATTAGCCCAATAATCTTGTAACGTAAGTATTAAACCCTGAAAGGTTTTGACATTAAACTTTTGCATGATGTTATCTTTGTGGTTAAATTAATTTTTACTACAAATTAAATAGTGCTACATTTTATACTTTTTATTAGTGCTTGTGAAATGCCTAATTACTTTTATTAATAAAGTTACATAATATAGTTTTCATTTTGCATCTTTACACATTTGTAGGTATAGTAAAGTTATCTTTATTGCTTGGTAATAAATCATAAATAAAAAGGCCATGTCTATTTATCGTAATCTATTGATTATTTTATTTATTGGATTAATGAATACACATTTTGTGTATGCTGATGATAATCAACAATTAGAATCATTGCGTCGTTCAATTAAAGAGCATGAAAAGCGCCTAGCAGAACAAACAAAAGAACGGACTCAATTGGTCAATGATCTTAAAAACCAAGAAACTGAAATTGCTAATTTACTTACATCGATTGAAAAAAATGGTCTTACTCTAAAAAAATTAGATGGGGAAATTACTCATTTAATCAAGCAAATTGATGAATTAACCATTAAACAAAATCAACAACGAGATGAGTTATCCAAACAGCTTGAAAGCGCATTTAAATTAGGAAAAAATACCAACTTTAAGTTGATCTTTGCTAGCGAACAAAGTGAGCGTAATGAACGCCTTATTACTTATTTTCGTTATATTAATGAAGCAAGACAACAACAAATAAATAAGCTTCGTGAAACGCAATTACAACTCAATGAAAAGAAAAATGCTTTGCAAAAAAAGCAAGCCACTCAAAAAACACTACATAACAAGCAAAAACAAGAGCAAATAGCCTTAGAAAAAAATCACCAAAAACGCCAAAAAACTATCAATTCTCTTGAATCATCAATGCAAAAAAATCAACAAAAATTAGCTCAACTTAAAGATAATGAAGCGAAATTACAGGCTAAGATTGCTCAAGCAGAAAGAGAAAACCGTCGAATTGCGGAAGAAGAAGCAAGACAAGCCAAAAATATCCAAGAAAAACAAAAGAATACAAATTATACACCTAACGCGGATGAACGTGCATTAATGGCTCGAGTTAGTGGTATTGGTAAACCACAGAATCAATTTCTTTGGCCTGTAAATGGTAGTATTGCTCATCGATTTGGTGAGGCTTTGCAAGGTGAACTTCGTTGGAAGGGAATGGTGATAAATGCCAAAGATGGCACACAAGTCAAAGCAATTACTGATGGTCGAGTTATCCTAGCCAGCTGGCTGCAAGGTTATGGTTTTGTGGTTGCGCTTGAGCACGGTAAAGGCGATATGAGTTTATATGGCTATAACCAACGTGTTTTAGTAGAAGTCGGTGATAATGTTAGGACAGATCAGCCGATTGCAATTGTTGGTTCAAGCGGAGGTCAAAATACTCCTGGGCTTTATTTTGAAATTCGCCGAGATGGTAAAGCATTAGATCCTAGTGGTTGGTTAAAATGATTAAACGTATATTATATATAGGGATATTATTATTAAATGTAAATAGTGCATATGCTGCGAAACTAGCGTTAGTGATTGATGATTTTGGTTATCGTCAACATAATGAAGAACAGATTATTTTATTTTCACCCAACATTACAATTGCTGTTTTACCACATTCACCAAATGCCAAACATATCGCAACCTTTGCTCATCAACATGGTAATGATGTGATTATTCACTTACCTATGGCTCCTATGGGGAAACAACCTCTAGAAAAAGATACTCTATTTCCTTATATGGATGAAGCAGAAGTAAAAAGAATTGTTGATGATGCAGTATCTCTAGTTCCATATGCAATAGGTGTAAATAATCATATGGGCAGTTTGATGACATCAAATTTCAATGGTATGCACAATGTTATGAAAGCATTAAGTCATCACTCAATGTTTTTTTTGGATAGTAAAACGATAGGTAAAACTCAAGTAAAAAATGCCGCAACTGATTATAATATAACTGTAATTGGGCGTGATGTATTTTTAGATGATAAGCAGATAGAAAGTGCTATTAGTCAGCAGTTTGATCTGGCAGTTAAAATTGCGCAAAAAAATGGTTATGCTATCGCCATTGGCCATCCACATCCTCAAACCGTTAATGTTTTAAGAGCAAAATTAGCTAATTTGCCTGACAATATCGAATTAGTTAAAGTCAGTGAATTAATTAAACCGGCTAAACCTAAGCTAACTCTGAAAGATATTTTTGAAAAATATAAAAAACGATTTGAGGAGTTACCAAATTTTGAACTTTCAGAGTAGTAGTAATTATTTTTTTTCAAGTGTTCGATGACGAATTTGCACTTGTTTATTTTGCGCTTTAAAAAACCCGGCTAATTGTTCTGCAATAAAAACAGAACGGTGTTGCCCGCCTGTACAACCGATGGCTATCGTTAAATAGCTACGATTATTTTTTTCTAACATTGGTAACCACTGTTGTAAATAATTGGCTGTTTGATAAATGAAATTAGTAACTTCATCATGTTTTAGTAAGAAATTTTTAACAGGCTCATCTAAGCCAGTTAATGGACGTAAAGATATATCCCAATGTGGGTTAGGTAAAAATCTTACATCAAACACGAAATCAGCATCGACAGGTAAACCATGTTTAAAGCCAAATGATTCAAAAATCATGGTTAATTCCCGCTCTTTTTTTCCTAAAATCCGTGAACGAAGAATATTAGATAACTCATGAACTGAAAGATTATCAGTATTTATAACTAAACTTGCGTGTGATTTTAAAGGCTCTAAATACTTCTCTTCAAGATCAATGGCTTCTTCTAAAGAGTATTTTTGATTGGTTAGTGGATGTATTCGTCTTGTTTCGCTATAACGTCGGATCAGAGTATTACGACTACAATCAAAAAAGATGATTTCAGGAGTAACAGATGATGGTAATCGCTGAAAAATATCATGATCAAAATTAAAGTTAGCTGGTAAATTGCGAATATCGATACTAACCGCAACAGGTGTATTGTTATCTTTTAATGATTCTGCAAGTTGCGGTAATAATGCGACGGGAATATTATCAACGCAATAAAAACCCATATCTTCTAATGCGCGTAATGCAATTGATTTTCCTGAACCGGAACGGCCACTTACTATCAACAATATCACAATATCGACTCCAAAATAATTGGTGCACTAGTATATACTGTTTAGTTCAACATGTGCAATTCATGAAAAGAAACAATAAGCTAAATAAATTCTCTAATAATCTGTTTTTATTTTAGCTATTAACTGTTTTAAAGCCTGTCCACGATGAGAAATTTGGCTCTTATGTTCTTTAGTTAGCTCTGCTGCACTGCAATTAAGCTCAGGAATATAGAATAATGGATCATAACCAAAACCACCACTTCCATGAGGTTCATTCATAATTAATCCATTCCATTTCCCTAAACAGATGATTGGTGTAGGATCATTTTCGTGTCGCATAAAAGCGAGTGCACAATAAAAGTATGCTGTCCTTTTTTCTTTAGGCACATCTTTTAATTCAAGTAATAGCTTTTCATTATTGCTTTTGTCATTACCATGTTCTCCCGCATAACGAGCGGAATAGATACCAGGTTGCCCGTTTAGTGCTTGAACAACTAAACCTGAATCATCTGCTATCGCCGGTAGTTGAGTCACTTTTGCGGTATGTCTTGCTTTTAAGATGGCATTTTCAATAAATGTTAGGCCTGTTTCTTCTATATCAGGAACATTGAAGCTATTTTGGGCTATAACATCAAATCCAGCATCGGCTAAAAGCGTTTGTAATTCATTGACCTTTCCTTGGTTATTAGTGGCTAAAACAATTTTCTGCATTTAATGACTCCATGATATTAGTTTTATATCGTAATTAGTTAATCAAGTATAGCAAGTAGATGTACGCTTAAATTTTAAAAATCAGGTTCACAACGGAATGTCAGAGTTTCACCGGTTTTAGGATGATTTATTGTTAGATGTTGAGCATGTAACAATAACCTTTTTGACATTGAAAATGCTTCAGGATGAGCATAAAATTTATCGCCTAAAATAGGATGCCCTATAGCTTGCATATGCACTCTTAATTGATGAGAGCGCCCTGTAAATGGAAACAATGCCACCCGAGTTGTATTATCATTATTGCGTGAGATAACTTGATAATGTGTTAATGCGTATTTGCCATTTTCATGATCTACCATCTGTCTTGGGCGATTAGGCCAATCACAAATTAATGGGAGTTCGACTTGGCCTGCGTCATCCTTAAGGTGACCGTGGACCACAGCAATATATGTTTTTTTAGGTATACGCTCTCTAAACTGCTTTTTAATTTCTCTATCTGCTAATTTAGATAAAGCAGCAACCATAATGCCACTCGTAGCCATATCTAGACGATGGACTGATTCAACATAACTATATTTTTGTTGTAAACGATGAATAATACTATCTATAAATTGTGGTTTATTTCCTGATACCGACAAAATACCAGGTTGTTTGTTAACCACAACAATATGATCATCTTGATATAAAATAGTTAACCAAGGATCAATGGGGGGATGATATTCCAAAAGCATTTAGTGTGATAATTTGTCAAATTAAATTGTCACACATTCTAACAAACTCGGTAAAAAGTGCCAGTTGAAATAAACTTATTTACTCCAGATTGACTTTTTATTAGCTGAAAACAATTGGCAAAATAGTATGATTAAACTAACAAAAAGATAGCAAGCAAAAATGATTATCATCCATTGCGACATTTCAATAGTTAAGAACGACCAGATTTTTTCTGAACAAGAACCATAAGCATTAAACATGCTTGGTAACCATTCATTTAATGGTAACCAAGAAGGGAATTGGACATTAATTGCACAGGTATCACTTAAATCCGGTTCGAACTGCAAATGGGCATGAAAAGTTGCTAATTCAAACCCCTTAAAAGCGCTAAATAGCCAGATTAATATGCCAGCTAGTCTAAATATTAATTTTTTGGGGTTGATAAGTCCAACGATGCTGCCAAACATAATACCGTAAATTGCACAGCGCTGATAAATACATAAAGTACAAGGGGCTAGGCCTAAACCATGTTGAAAATAGAGAGCGGTCAATTCAAAAATAGCGGTGGAAAGAAACAATAAAAACCAAGCAAATCTTCCTCGAGAGTATTGGTTGAGTAAATACAACATACTATTTTATTCCTCCATATTCCGCTATAATCATTTTATATTAAGGTTATTAAAATTAACCAATCTTATTCTTTTTACCATTAGTGTAGTTTATTTTTAAGTAATGTAAAACGACTTTTATTTATTAAGGGTGGATTAATCTTTTCTTATGGACTCAAACGTTCAACAAACAAAATTACAAGTCTCATTTGTCACAATCACTGAAGAAAATGTGACACAACGAATTGACAACTTTTTAATAACATACCTCAAGGGTGTGCCTAAAAGTATGATTTATCGCATACTTAGAAAAGGGGAAGTGCGTGTCAACAAAAAGCGGATTAAGCCAGAATATAAATTAGCTGTTGGTGATGAAGTTCGAATTCCACCTATTCGTGTTTCAGAAAAAACAGTTCCTGAAATTTCAAAAAAACTGAATAAAGTTGCTGATTTAGAAAAATCAATTATTTATGAAGATGATGTGATTCTTGCGATTAATAAACCATCTGGCATTGCCGTACATGGTGGAAGTGGCTTAAGTTTTGGCGTTATTGAAGGATTAAGAGCATTAAGACCTGAAGCCAAATTTTTAGAATTAGTACATCGTATCGATCGTGAAACATCTGGTGTTTTACTTATTGCTAAGAAACGTTCTGCACTAAAAGCATTACATGAACAACTTCGTTTAAAACAGATGCAAAAAAATTATTTAGCTTTAGTGAAAGGTAATTGGCCTTCTGAATGTAAAGTTGTACAAGCACCACTATTAAAAAATGTACTTAAAAGTGGTGAACGCGTGGTTAAGGTAAATACAGAAGGTAAGCCATCTGAGACACGATTCAAAGTGGAAGAACGCTTTGGTTTTGCAACATTAATAAAAGCTAGTCCCGTAACTGGACGAACGCATCAAATTCGTGTACACACTCAATATGTTAATCATCCAATAGCATTTGATGATCGTTACGGAGATAGCCAATTTGATGAATTATTAGCTAAAAGCAAACTTAATCGATTATTTTTACATGCAGCTAATGTGAAATTTATTCATCCAAAAACTTTACAAGAGATGCAATTACATGCCCCGATGGATAATATATTGCAAAACTGTTTAATCCAGATTAGAAATGATAAATATCAACAATGATTTAAATGAGAAGGTAATCAACAATAATGAAAGATCTTAATTTATATTTAATTAGACATGGTCAAACCGAATGGAATATTAAAGATCAAATGCAAGGATCGAAAAATTCGCCTTTGACAGAAAATGGTGTTTTAGGCGCTCAAATCACTGGAAAGCATCTGAAAAATATACCTTTTATACAAGCCTACTCAAGCCCACAACAACGGGCTAAAGAGACTCGAGATTATATCATTCATGAAAATGACAATGTCATTCCGACTTTTGAACTTGATAATCTAAGAGAAATGGATTTTGGTCTTTGGGAAGGCAAACATGTCCCTTCATTAAGAAAAGAAATACCTGAATTCACGACTTATTTAACCGACCCTGAAAACTTTGACTCATCTATTAACCAAGGTGAAAACTACCTTGATATACTTTCTCGTATGAAAGAAGCTTTAAATGTTATCGTAAAAAATGCACCGCAAGATGAAGGAAATATTTTAGTTGTATCACATGGTACGGTTTTAAGAATATTACTTTGTGTTTTAAATGGTGGAGATTGGCGTAGACATCGTGATGAAGATTATTTCCCACGAGTGTTAAATACCAGTATAAGTGTAGTTAACTATAAGCAAACTGATGATAAGCCTGAGGGGGAATTTTCAGTTAAGTTTTATAATAATGTCGATCATTTAAATAATTAATTACCGTTAATTCTGTCATGTATACTCGGCTAATTAAGTTATTAGCCGAGTAATATTCAGACTACCTTCTGCTATAAGCAGCGTAACGTTTTTGTAATTGTTTCAATTGATTAATTCTTGCGTCAATTTTTGAAATTAATGTTTGATTACCTTTAGCTTGAGCTCTAGCATTGGTTAATAATTGAATTGCTTCAGGGAAACGTCCTTCAAGCGCGATTGATTCTGCCCTTGCACTCATTTCTTGGGCTCTCGATTTTATTCCCCCATAAGCGGTAACCAGTAAATCCCAACCATTAGTATCATCATTGTGATCAAATGTATAACGATGTAATAAACTCACCGCTTGCTGATATTGGCCATCTTTTATATAAGCATTAGCAAGATTTAATTGTAATACAGCATTATCAGGTGATCGTTTTAAGGCAGATTGTAAACGAGCTATGGCTTCTTTATTATTATTACTTTCTAAATTGATATCTGTCATTAAATCAATATACCAAATATTATCTGGATCATTATCTAATAACGGTTGCAATTGAATTTTTGCTTGAACAAGATTTTTACTTTTGTAATTACTTAGTGCGACGGCATAGGTTAGCGCCTTTTTACCCTGATCGGTATTCAATTTGCGATAATTATCAAGTAATAGTTTAGCGGTATTATTATTTCCCATAAGTATTGCTATTCGGGCCTTAGCTAAATAATAACTTAATGAGGAAGGTACATTTTTTTTAGAATATTGCAAAGAGCGATTGCGCATATCCGATAAACGGCTATTCGGTAATGGGTGAGTCATTAAAATTTCAGGCGGTTTACTACTGAAGCGACTTTGATCAGCAAGTTTTTGTAAAAATTCAGAAGATGCATGAGGATCAAATCCGGCTTTTGCTATGGTTCTAAGCCCAACTCTATCGGCTTCTTGTTCATTTGATTGAGTAAAACTAATCATACTCTGTGTCGAACTTGCCATGGTGGTTGTCATTGCCGCCATACCCGCTTCTGGATTAGCTAATGTTAATAGTAATGAACCTAAGGCTCCCCCCCAAACATAAGGACTATTTTTATTTTGAGCCTCCATAGCGCGAGCTAAATGGCGTTGAGTAACATGCCCAATTTCGTGAGCCATAACCGAAGCTAATTGGCTTTCATTATCAGTATCCATAATTATTCTTGAATGAATGACAACATTACCGCCAAAAAAAGCAAAGGCATTGAGCACATTACTTTTCATTATATAAAAATGGAAAGGGGTTTGAACTGATTCAGATTTAGAAACTAATTTTTTTCCTAAATTATTAATATATTGATTTAAGACAGGGTCATTGGCTATAGGAGCACTGCCTCGTAACAATCGCACATAATAATCACCCATCTCTTTTTCTTGCCCGATGCTTAATGTGGTTGCAGCTGCGGTTCCCATCTCAGGTAGTGTTATATTATCTGCTGCATAAACAATAGGTGTATTTTGTAAGAATAGTGATGTCGATAGTACCAATGCGATTGCTTTTTTTAACATATTTATGACTCATAAAAAAATTTGATTATGAAACATTTTAGCTTAAAAAAAAGACAATATCACTTTGAATTTTTTATCAAATTGAGCTATTTATTTGATAAAGACTATTTAGTTTATTAAATTAAATAATGAAATTATTCAAATACAGCATGGCGAATATATTCTACATCAACGTTTTCAATGTATTTTCGTATGTTAGGATAAACATTGTAGTGATGACCAAATTCAGTTTGCATTAACTCATTAATTGCTTGAGATTTAGTCCAATTCTCAAAAACCAAACGGTACATAGCAATAGTGACGCCGGTACGATCACTGCCTTGCCAACAATGGATTAATATCGGTTTAGGAGAGGTATGAATCGCTTTCATTACTTGGATCATTTTCTCATCAGTAATATCACCTGCCCGCATTCGAATCCAAACTTCTGATATCTGTGCATTTTCGACTAACTCTCGATCGCTGTGAAATAGCCGTAAATTTATAATGGTTTTAAAGCCAAGTTTATCAAGCTGCGCTATCTGCTCTACACTGGGTTGCTCAGAGCGATAGACATCATTAGAAACTTGATAAAAATTATCGGGGAGATGTAAAGAATTGATATTAGATTGGCAACCACTAATGATAAAGCACAAGTAACACAATAAGAAAATATTAGTTATTTTGGATATTTTATTACAGGCCATTTGTGCTCCAATATTAAAATCTAATTCTTAAGTTTATTGTTGACGTTTTTTAATAAATTCAACGATATCATCAACTTTAATTAATTCTTTATCGCCACCCGCACGATGTTTGTATTCCACTTCACCATTATCAAGGTTACGTTCACCAATAACGATAGTATGAGGAATACCAATAAGTTCGGCATCTGCAAACATCACACCTGGACGCTCTTTACGATCATCAAATAATACTTCAATACCCAGAGCTTGGAGATCGGCATAAAGTTTTTCAGCAGTGGCTTGTACTTTTTCTGATTTATGCATATTCATTGGAATAATGACAACACTAAATGGTGCAATCGCTTCTGGCCAAATAATCCCTCGATCGTCATGGCATTGTTCAATTGCAGCTGCAACAATTCGGCTAACCCCAATTCCATAACAGCCCATGATCATCACATGGTTTTGTCCATCTTCACCTTGGACAGTTGCTTTCATTGCTTCTGAATACTTAGTACCAAGTTGGAAAATATGCCCAACTTCAATACCACGTTTAATTTGTAATGTCCCTTTACCATCTGGGCTAATATCGCCTTCAACCACATTACGAATATCTTCAATGCGAGGTAAAGCGACATCTCTTTCCCAATTGATATTGAAATAATGTTTATGATCAATGTTGGCGCCAGCACTAAAATCACTCATTACTGCCACATCACGGTCAATGATGATTGGCATATTAAGGTTTACTGGTCCTAAAGAGCCAGGTCCTGCATTCACTACCGCGCGAATTTCTTCTTCAGTTGCAAATTCAAGCGGTGATGCCACAATATCAATTTTTTCCGCTTTGATTTCATTCAACGTGTGATCACCACGGACTAATAAAGCTACAAGTTGGTGCCCACTCTCTTTAGTCGCCTTGACCATGAGTGTTTTAACTGTTTTTTCAATCGGTAAATTGAATTGTGCAACTAATTCATCAATTGTTTTGGCATCAGGTGTATCAACCAGTTCCATTGCCTTAGTTGGTGCTGATCGGCTTTGCGTTGGTGCTAATGCTTGTGCCATCTCAATATTAGCAGCGTAATCAGATTCAGTTGAAAAGACAATATCATCTTCACCACTATCGGCTAATACTTGGAACTCATGCGACCAGTTGCCACCAATAGAACCCGTATCAGCACGCACAGCTCTAAAATTTAAGCCAGCACGAGTAAATACCGCACTGTAAGCCTTATACATATCATCATAGGTTTCTTGTAAAGATTCTTGTGAAGTATGAAACGAATAAGCATCTTTCATAATAAATTCACGCGAACGCATTACCCCAAATCGTGGGCGGACTTCGTCGCGGAATTTGGTTTGAATTTGATAAACATTAAGCGGTAATTGTTTATACGAACTGACTTCATTACGAAGTAAGTCAGTGATCACTTCCTCATGGGTTGGGCCTAATACAAAATCACGGTCGCCACGGTCTTTGATACGTAATAGCTCTGGACCATATTGTTCCCAACGACCACTCTCTTGCCAAATATCAGCAGGTTGCACAACTGGCATTAACACTTCAATTGCCCCTGCTTTGTTCATCTCTTCCCGAACAATATTTTCAACTTTTTTAAGTACACGATAGCCAGTAGGTAGCCAAGTATATAATCCTGCGGCAACTTTACGGATCATGCCGGCACGTAACATTAATTGATGGCTTATCACTTCAGCATCAGCGGGTGTCTCTTTTAATGTAGATAGAAGATATTTACTGGTTCGCATAAATTTATCCTGAAAAAAATAATGTACTAATAATATACTAAAATGTGAGCTAGTTTAGCAGTACCTAACGTAACACTAAAGTAATTTTATTGGTTATTGTTGTTATGAGTAAAAATATAGAGTAAATTTAGATAATTATAAGATTAGAAAAATAATAAGGTTGAATATTTTTGAAATTTTTATCTCGTATTGCTCTTATTTTGTTCTGCATGATTCTACTTTACTATCCATTCAAAATCGCCAAATACCATTTAATGGATATGAGTTATGATGAAATTTCAAATGTCGGTTGGCGCTTTGATACTTGCAAAACTAAAGATGATGATTTAGTAAGCAGTGCTGATTGCCCGTGTGGTGGATTAATCGAACCGGATGATGATGTTTACATTAACAACGACGGATACATGTACTTTGGTAATAAACTCTATGGTAAGGTGACTTTGATAGAAAAACCAAGCTATTTTCAAATGGATCTTTTGACGGGGGGATTTTTAAAAATTGAACATATAGATACAGGGTTCATTTGTTACTACGACTCTGTTATGGATTAAAATAACGGGTATTATAAAATTGTTACTATGATTCTATATAATCATTTTGACATGTTTTTAAACCAAAATTAGGTGTCAAAAACCCCGCTCCTCAACTTTTTTTTAATTTATTTAAGGATAAAAATTTAATCTCAATTATTAGCTTGATTAGCTAATACTTATCACCATAATATAGCACTATATAAGTCATTTTTTATTCATAACTACGTGCATGTCAAAGATTATAAAAGGGATAAAATGGGTTCAGTTTTTGAGATATTTAAAATTGGTATAGGTCCTTCAAGTTCACATACAGTTGGTCCAATGCGAGCGGGTAAGGCGTTTATTGATCAACTGATTGATAATGGGCAAATGCCATTAGTGACAAAAATTGTGGCAGATGTTTATGGTTCTTTATCACTGACCGGCAAGGGGCATCATACTGATGTTGCAATTATTCTTGGGTTATCTGGCGAAAAGCCTGATACCGTTAATATTGACCAAATTCCCCATTTTATTCAAACCATGAACCAATGTGGTAAATTACCGATATATAATGGTAAATACCAAATTGATTTTTCAAACGAAAGCATTATTTTTCATTCAACTTTTTTACCATTACATGAAAATGGTATGACGTTAAGCGCTTATCATGGTAATGAACTCATCGTCCAGAAAACCTATTATTCAGTGGGTGGAGGAAAAATTGTTGAAGAGGAGCAGTTTGGACAACAAGAACAGAATTCTGTTGATGTGCCTTATCCTTTTTCAACAGCAGCGCAATTATTGAAGCATTGTGATGATAATTCGTTGTCGGTATCGAGTATTGTGTTAAAAAATGAGTTACAACTGCATAGTTATGATGATGTTGTAAATTATTTTTCTTTAGTTGGACAAACAATGCTTGATTGTATTAAACGCGGCATGAATACTGAAGGATTATTACCTGGTGCGCTTAAGGTTCCTCGTCGAGCAAATGCACTTTATCGCCAATTATTGACTAGCAAAAATAATAATGATCCAATGATTATTATTGATTGGATAAATATGTTTGCGTTAGCAGTCAGTGAAGAAAATGCCGCAGGGGGAAGGGTAGTGACTGCGCCAACCAATGGTGCTTGCGGCATAATACCAGCCGTTCTTGCCTATTATGATAAGTTTATCGATCCGGTCTCGCCCGATATTTTTATTCGCTATTTTTTAACTTGTGGAGCCATTGGTTTACTTTATCAAAAAAATGCATCTATTTCAGGTGCTGAAGTTGGTTGTCAGGGTGAGGTCGGTGTTGCTTGTTCAATGGCGGCTGCTGGTCTGGCTGAATTGTTGGGGGGTAATCCTCAGCAAGTTTGTATGGCAGCCGAAATTGGTATGGAACATAATTTAGGTTTAACCTGTGATCCTGTTGATGGTCAAGTACAAGTTCCTTGTATTGAACGTAATGCGATTGCTGCAGTTAAAGCAATTAATGCGACACGCATGGCATTAAGACGCACTACTGCAGCTATCGTTTCGCTTGATAAGGTGATTGAAACTATGTACGAAACCGGAAAGGATATGAATGCAAAATACCGAGAGACTTCGCGCGGTGGGTTAGCAATTACTGTTCACTGTAGTTAATAATAAAGAGCTAATTATTTGAGACTTCAGCTGTACAATGTAAGTAATCACTCACCGGCGTTAATTTAGTGAGTGATAAATGTTAAGTTATAAGTCTTACCGAGTCACTGTTAAAACATTACCACTATTGCTCGATGCCACTATTATGTGATTATAAATAAGAGTGGCATATCTAAGTATTACAATAATCTTTTTTGCATCTTTTAATATGCAGATGCATTTAGGTAAATTAATTATTTAATGCAATTAATAGTTATGCATCTAATTGTTTTCTTAATTGTTGTTTTTTCAAGCTTTCTAAAATCTTGTTATGAATTCCACTAAAACCACCATTACTCATAATCAAAATGGCATCGGTTGGTTTGGCTGATTTTGTTATCATTTCAACTAATAAGTCAATATCAGCTGTCCAATAAGCCGGTTGGATACAGGCATCGACTACATCAGCAACTAACCAAGGTAGTTGTTCTGGTTGGAACATATATATTTCATCAGCGCGACCTAATGATGGAGCAAGTTCATCTTTTGAAATCCCTAACTTCATTGTGTTAGATCGAGGCTCTAATACTGCTAAAATTCGTCGATTTGCACCAATTTTGCTGCGTAATGCTTCTAATGTTGCTAAAATTGCCGTTGGATGATGAGCAAAATCATCATAAATTTCAATGTTATTGACCTCACCATATAGCTCCAAGCGTCTTTTAGCATTTAAAAATGATCCTAACGCTAAACAAGCATCTGCTGGATCTATACCAACATTGTGTGCAGCGGCAATTGCCATTAAGGCATTATGCATATTGTGTTCACCAACTAAAGAATAGTTAACTGTACCCATCTTTTTGTTGTTGTAATAAACATCAAACTGGCTGGCATCATTAGCAATCTTTTTCGCTAACCAACCGTCTTCAGATTCGGTAAAAGATTGTTTACTCCAACAACCTTTTGCTAATACTTGTTTTAAATTGACATCTTCTTGAGGAGAAATTATCAATCCTTTACTTGGTACTAAACGAACTAGATGATGGAACTGTTTTTGGATAGAACTAAGATCATCAAAAATATCTGCATGATCGAACTCTAAATTATTCATAATCAGTGTTTTTGGACAATAATGCATGAATTTAGAGCGCTTATCAAAGAATGAACAGTCATACTCGTCTGCTTCAATAACAAAGAAGTTACCTTCACCTAATCTTGCTGATACTTCAAAATTACCCGGAACACCACCAATAACAAAACCCTGTTTATAGCCTTGTTTTTCTAAAATCCAGTTAACCATTCCAGCCGTTGTTGTTTTGCCGTGTGTACCTGCCACAGCAATAACCCAACGGTCTTTTAGTACATTATCATGTAACCATTGTGGTGCAGAGACGTAAGGAATGTTATTGTCCAAAATGTATTCAACACAAGGATTTCCTCTTGATAGGGCATTGCCAATGATAACTAGATCAGGAGTTGGTATTAATTGTGATGGATCGTCTCCTTCAATAATATCAATATGCTCTTTTTGTAACAGCGTACTCATTGGTGGGTAAACATTTTTATCTGATCCTGTTACTTTGTGACCTAATGAACGAGCTATTAATGCAATACCGCCCATAAATGTGCCACAAATCCCAAGAATATGAATATGCATTTTTTGTCCTTAATGTTGTATAAAATGTACTAATGATAAAACTATTGTATTGCTAATTTTATTTTTGTGATTAACTGTTCTGATTTTACAGAATCTAGTAATTATAGTCGATCTTAATCGCTTATGCGATAGGCCAGATATGTCTTATCATTAATTTTAGGGTTTGATTTCCTCGAAACTCATTTACATCTAAGTGATAAACAATTTTTGCTTCTTTTATCGTTTGGTCTGGCCACTTTGTTAAATTAACATTAAAACAGATCCCTTCAATTATTGGTCCCCCATTTTTGGGTTCTAATACTAATTTAAGGTGTTTTTCAGCAAATATGCGTTGCTGATGAATAATAAATTCGCCATCAAATGTAGGTTCGATAAATCCTTCACCCCATGGACCAGAGTCTTTTAGTAGTTTTGCAATTGAATAATTAAAATCTTCGTTATTTATCTCGCCATCGGTTTCAATCGTTTGTTCAAGTACCTTCAAATCAAGTTGCTCAGTTATCACTGTTTCTAAAAGATCCCTAAATTTATCTAAATCTTTTTCTTGAATACTTAATCCAGCAGCCATGGCATGACCACCAAAGCTAACCAAAATATCTGGATATCTTTGATTCAATTCATAGAGTACATTTTGTAAGTGAATACCATCTATTGATCTTCCAGAACCTTTCAATAATCCATCTTCTGTCGAAGCGAAACATATCACAGGACGATAATATTTGTCTTTCAATCGTGCTGAGACTATACCAATAACACCTTGATGCCACTCAGGATGATGTACCACTATTGAATTAGGTAAAGAAGGTTTATGTATCTGTTCAACGTGGGATAAAGCTTCTTGATACATCGTTTGCTCAATTAATTTTCGATCACTATTAAGCGTATCAAGGTCGGCTGCTTGATTGACTGCACTATCATAGTCTTCACATAACAATAATTCTACGCTCAGAGACATATTATCCATTCGTCCAGCAGCATTTAGTCTTGGGGCTATATAATAAGCAAGATCTGTTGAGGTGAACGTGAGGGGATCTCGTCTGGAAATATTTAATAATGCTTTAATTCCTTCACAACAATAGCCTGCTCGGATACGGCTAACACCTTGATGGACTAGTATTCGGTTATTTAGGTCGAGTTTTACCACATCGGCAATAGTGCCAAGGGCAACTAAGTCTAATAAGCTAGCAATATTAAATTCTTCTAAATTATGTGTGGTGAACCAGTTTTCCTTGCGTAATTTTGACCGTAATGCCAGCATAAAATAAAAAGCTACACCAACACCTGCTAAATGTTTTGAAGGAAAAGTGCAATTTGGTAAATTAGGATTGATAATTGCATCCGCAGGAGGTAGTTTTTCTGGACATAAGTGGTGATCGGTAATAATGACGGTTAAATTCGACTGTTTTGCAAATTCGACCGCCTCAACAGCAGAAACACCGTTATCAACAGTAATAATAAGATCCGCTTTTTGTAAAATTGCTTTCTTTACGACGTTAATACTTAAACCATATCCATCATCAAAACGATTTGGAATAATATAATCGACAAATTGACACCCCATTTTTTTTAACGCTTTTACCGTTAATGCGGTACTGGTTGCGCCATCGGTATCAAAGTCTCCAACAATCATTATTCGCTCATTGTTCTTCATTGCAGAATAAAGAATGTCAACAGCTTTATTGGTCCCATCTAGATTGTCGTAGTTACATAGATTACGAGTGGTATAGTCTAGTTCTTGCATAGACGTTATTCCGCGCAATGCATATACTCGCTGCAACAATAACGGAATGTCATTTGATAATTCTGGTAGCGTTTCGGGTAACTTACGATGTATTAATTTATCTGCTTTCATATGATGAATGTTAGCGCGTATGCGCTAACAATTTTTTGTATTCTATAATTTAAAGGTTATAAATTATACAGTACTAGTTATTAGATTTCTTTTTTAAAATTTCGATTAATTTATCAGCCGGAACGTAACCAGAGACAAGTTGTCCATCAGGTAATACTATTGCTGGTGTTCCACTAATACCTAGTTTTTTACCAACGTTAAATTGCTGTGTTACATAAGGGATCATGCTATTAGCAGGTGAAATTTTATTACCTTTATATGCATTTTCAAAAGCGGCTTTGCGATCAACTACACTCCAAATGGATTGCATATTTTTACCTACTTCACTATCTGCTCCTGCTCGTGGAAAAGCAAAATAGTGAACTGAGATGCCTGCATTTAAATATTGCTCAATATTTTCGTGTAATAATTTACAGTAGTGGCATGTGTAATCGGTAAAAACTGAGATAACATATTGTTCATTTGGAGCTTGATAAACAATGGCATCTTTTTCAATTGATTTCATTAATTTTAAGTTATTGCTGTTGGCAATATTTACTGGTTCACTGCCTTCAAGATTATAGATTGGCCCCTGAGTTAAGAATTTACCATCATCAGTGACATAAAAGATACCATCAGGTGTGGTAACACTTTTTAGCCCTTGTATTGGGTTATTTTCGATTGTAATCTCTTTGCTAGAAAAACCTAACTTTTCCATTGTTTTTGTAATATCGGCGTTAGAGGCTAATACTGAAGTTGAGATCAATGCTAAACCTAAACTGATTACTAATTTTTTCATTCAATTATCCTTAGTTTATTGAACCGCTATGCGCGAGGATGATGTTTGCTGTGCAACTGTTTTAATCTTTCTGTTGCAACATGTGTATAAATCTGTGTAGTTGATAAACTACTATGCCCAAGTAACATTTGTACAACACGCAAATCGGCACCATGATTAAGCAAATGCGTTGCAAAAGCGTGTCTAAGTACATGAGGCGAAAGGGCTTCTATATTAATGCCCGTTAGTATGGCATAATATTTTATCCTATGCCAGAAAGTCTGTCGTGTCATTTTTTTACCCAATCGACTTGGAAAAAGAACATCAACAGGACCATTTTTTAAAAGATCGTTGCGCGCATATTTGAAATAGTATTCAAGCCAATAAATAGCCTCTTCTCCCAAAGGAACTAAACGCTCTTTATTTCCTTTACCAACGACTCTAACTACTCCTTGTCTAAGACTTACATCGCTAATCTCTAGATTCACTAACTCCGAAACGCGTAGCCCTGTTGCATAAAGCACTTCTAACATGGCTTTATCTCGCAATTCTATTGGATCATCAATACTTGGTGATTCAAGAAGAGCATCAACCTGTAATTCTGTTAGATCTTTGGGTAACTTTTTGGGTAATTTGGGTGATGATAATATAGCTGATGGATCATCCGTACGATAATTTTCTTGATATAAATATTGAAAAAAACGTTTAGTCGCACTAAGTAAACGAGCTGAACTACTTGCTTTATAACCATCTTTAACGCGTTGCAATAAAAATTCCTGCAAATTAATTGATTGCGCAGTGATGAAATTAACTTGTTGTGATTGCAGTGATTGGCTTAAAGCAAACAGGTCGAGTTTATAAGATTCGATAGTATTTTCAGAAAGATTTCGTTCCAACCAAATTGAGTCTAAAAATTGTTCAATTAATATTTTATTTTGTGATGATATCTCTTTATCAGACATTAAAAGCCAACTCTTTTTTCGACGATTTTTCCTATTATATACTAACTGCTAATAACTATTCACTTTAGTTTATGTTGGAAGAATCTTTTGTATCTTTTCTTTAGCCTACGATATACTGCATTATCAGTTATTTTTTATAATAAGTTATGCTGAAACGAAATATTAATCTTTTTATTGTGCTATATGCTTTTTTGGTAATAGGTCTTGAAACTTATATTTATTGGCATACACGACTTCGGCCTTGGCAACCAGGAACACCTATCGGGAGAATGGTTTTTTATTACAGTTTTTTTACCGTGTTGTCTAATCTCATGTTGGCATTTAGCTGTTTGTGGTTAGCCTTTAATCCAAACTGTAATCGATATTTATTTAAAGTGATTCGATTAAATGGTTTAATCGGAGTAATTATAACGGCTATTGTCTATAATCTATTATTAAGAAGTATTCATAAACCACCGAGTACATTATTACAATTTACTAATGAGAGTTTACATGTCGTTTTACCTATTGCTGGCGTATTAAGTTGGTTAATATGGGGGCCATTTCGACGCATTCATTTCAAGATTATCGTTGGCTCGTTTTTGTCAATGCTAATTTATGGTATTTATATCTTCACAAGAGGTTATTTTACTAATCAATATCCCTATCCTTTTATTAATGTAGTGAAGGTTGGTTACGCTAAAGCGCTTTATTCCTCTGGATTGGTTTTTGTGCTGTTTTTAGTCTTGGCTTTTTTATTATGGGGCATTGATTGTTTTAGGAGACGAATATGAAATTATTTATTTATGAACACTGTCCTTTTTGTGTCCGCGCAAGAATGATTTTTGGCTTGAAAAATATTCCTGTTGAGCAGCATGTTTTTCTAAGTAATGATGCTAAATCACCAGAAAGCATGATTGGCGAAAAAATGGTGCCCATCTTACAAAAAGAAGATGGTAGCTATATGCCAGAAAGTTTGGATATTGTTGCTTATATCGATAGCAATTATGGCGGTAGCCCTATTTTAACAGGACCTAAAAATCCAAAAATTGAGGCATTGATAAAACAACTTCAACAATATGACTATAAGTTAGAGTGTCCGCGTTATATCAAACTTGGTTTAGCTGAATTTGCTACTCAAGATGCTATTGATAATTTTGTCACAAATAAGAGTAAAAAGATGGGATCGTTTGATGAATGCTTTGCTCAGACTGATTCGTTAATCGCTAAGGTTGCTGATTTATTCACTCAACTTGAATCTTTAATTACTTCACCTAATGCATGTAATGGCTTATTATCTTGGGATGATATTTGTTTGTTCCCAATATTACGCAATTTGACATGTGTTAAAGGACTTAAATTTCCGACTAAAATCAGAGAATATTTAGAATCTATGTCTAAAAAAAGTAAAGTAAATTTATTTTTTGATAAAGCTATCTAATTGGAGATATTTGCAGGAGTATCAAAAAGTAATCAGCTAATTAATTGCTAATTATAAGAGTACAAGCAGGAAGAAAACTTGTACTCTTTTTTGTATTAAATCTTCGTTATAAATTTCAAAAAAATAATCAATTAATTGCTTAACACAGGATCAATAATTTCAATCTTATCTTTGCCACCATACACATCATACCAAGGTGTTGCGTATTGTTTTAAGATTTTGTTAAGGTGCTCAACATTTTCACGACCAGTTGTATCTAGCCAACGTTTTAAGCCATCTTTACCGCCGTTAGCATATGCTGCCACGCCTTCAAACCAAGTTGCACGACCGCCTAAAATACCACTGTATTTAGCGCCATGTTCGCCAGCAAAAATAAGCTCTTCATGGAAAGTTTTGGTTGGTACACCCGCACTTAAGTAGATAAATGGGCGTGTAGCAGCGTCACTTGCTTGTTTAAAATATTCAGCAGCTTGTTTTTGGGAATATACAACTGGATTATTGTCGTTAAATCCTTCAACATTTTTAAATAGAACTGGCACTTCTACTTTTAAGATATCGATGTAATAGTGATCTTTAGTAAATTCCTCAATAGTTTTGATCACTTTTTGAGGTTTGATTTTGGCAAATTCAGGGCTTTTATCATCAGTCACCACATTATCATAGACAATTGGTTCGACAAATACCGGAATATCAGCGGCTCTCGCTTCATTGCCTAAACGTTCTAAAAAGGCATGTTTTTTATCTAAGATATCTTGAGGATCATCCGGATTATAATAAACAAGGACTTTTGCTGCATCAGCACCTTTTTTCAATAAACGTTGCAGTGAATCTTCAGGCAAAATATCGGGTAAACGACCGGGAGTATTGGCATCATAACCAGTTTTTTCATAGGACATGATTAAGCCAGCATTTTTATTTTTTGCCGCCATACCTTTGAAACCAAGTTCTTCATCAAGCAAAATGGCACTAACATATTTGGTTAATTCCTGAGAAACAAGCTCTTTAAATTCATAAACCATGTCAATGTGATAACGCTCTTGACCAACGGCATTTTGCATCATTTTTACCATTGAACCACGCTGATCGATTGCTAATGCTGCAATTACGCCATCTTGGTTAGATAATTGTTGCATACGGTTGAATTTTCCACGAGAAATGCGTTTTGTTGCCATTTTAGAACTCTCCATTTGTTAAGATTTTGTTATTGTAGGTATTTGTATGGCTAACTATTAATCATTTAGTGCTAGTTTTGATTTTTGTTCACTTTTAGATATTTTCTTTTAAATAACAGTTAGTTCTTGTATAGTAGTACAATTTACTAGACTGATTGTAAACAATTATTTACAAGGATGATTATGCCAAATTCTGCAATTTCCCAAAATGTGAGAACATTAAATAATCAGGATTATAAAACCTTAGCACTTTCAGCATTAGGTGGCGCATTAGAGTTTTATGATTTTATTATTTTTGTTTTTTTCTCAATAACGATTAGCCATTTATTTTTTCCGATTAATATGCCTACATGGTTAAGCCAAGTTCAGACTTTTGGTATTTTTGCTGCTGGCTATTTGATTCGCCCTTTTGGTGGTATTGTGATGGCTCATTTTGGTGATATATTTGGCCGCAAAAGAATGTTTACACTTAGCATCCTATTAATGGCTTTACCAACATTATTTATTGGCTGTCTACCAACTTATGCCAATATCGGTATTTTTGCGCCATTATTACTGTTAATGATGCGATTATGCCAAGGACTTGCCGTTGGTGGTGAAGTTCCTGGAGCATGGACATTTGTTGCCGAACATGTTCCTAAAAATAAAATAGGTCTAGCGTGTGGTATTTTAACTAGTGGATTAAGTTTAGGTATCCTGCTTGGTTCACTGGTATCGACAATAATGAGTAAAAGTATCTCGGTAGAACAAATGAATGAGTGGGGATGGCGAATTCCATTTATTATCGGTGGTATTTTCGGTTTAATCGCTATGTATCTACGTCGTTGGCTAAAAGAAACGCCGATTTTTCTTGAAATTCAAAAGCGTAAAAATCAAGAATTATCAAGAAAGTTGCCAGTAATTACAGTGATTACTCAATATTTACCCCAAACAATTTTATCGATGCTACTTACTTGGGTGTTGTCAGCCGGTATTATGGTGATAATGTTAATGACGCCAATTTTATTACAAAAACAATTTGGTTATTCAGCAATCGAAGCTTTGCAAGGGAATATATTAGCTATCATCGGACTGATTATCAGTTGTACATTTTACGGTATGATGATGGATAAGTTTTCGATGGGCAAAGTACTTGTTGTTGGTTGTATCGTGGCTGCTATCATGATTGCTATATTTTATCTATCACTCGATAATCCGAATCTTCTATTTATCACTTATTCATTAGCAGGTTTTAGTGTTGGAATTGTCGGTTCTTTTGCTTATTTTATGGTTAAAGTGTTTCCAACTCAGGTGCGTTATAGCGGTGTGTCGTTCTCATTTAATATGGCTTATGCCATAGCTGGTGGCTTAACGCCATTACTAATCTCATTTTTTAGTGATTTTGTGAGTAAAATGGCGCCCGCTATTTATGTTGTTGGATTATTTGTGTTAGGTGCATTGATCGGGCTATTTTTATTAATCAATAATAATAGCCAAAAATATATAGCAAAAGATATCTCTTAACATTTAATAGATAATAAAAAAAGTTGAGGAGCGGGGTTTTTTAAGTTCCTCAACAATTATATTTAGCTTATTTTACTGCTTTTTCCCAGCTCAATAGTTCGAATGACTCCAGCTTTCACGCTTCGTTGTAACCCTGCGGCAAAATCACTATTATTTAGTTCATACAAACTATGCATTCCAACTCCGGCTGGCGAGTTATTAATATCAAGCAATTGCCTTGGATGTTTTTGACTTAATTGAAGCATTGAGGCTGCGCCGTGTAAATTTTCAATTGCAATGCGTTTGGCCATATCTCGGGGCAATCCAACTAAAACTCCAGCATCAACTAACGATTCATAAAAATAATAAATATAATTCGGTCCTGCAACGGCATAGCCAGTAAAAATATCAAGCAGTGATTCGTCAATATATTCAAGTTTACCAAAACTTTTGAAGAATTGGGTGACGGATTTTTGTTTTGCAACAGCCTGATCATTCTCGTCGGTAGCAATACCTGAATAACCAAAACCTGTATCGGTAAGTGTATTTGGAATTGTTCTAATAACAGGAAGATCAACTTTTAAGGATTGTTTTATTTGGGCAATTGTTACTCCAGCAATGATTGAAATGATAATAGTCTCTTTAACATCCAATTGTTGAACAATGTTACGCCATGCATCTTGAGGTCGAACCCCCAATACAATAATATCTGCATTGACGATTTTGCCAGTTGGGGTAACGCCATAAGTTGAATGTAAATAGTCTAAGCGAGATTTAACAATATCGTTCACTAATATATCTTGGGGTTCATATGTTTTATTTTTTATCAAAGCGCTAATAATCGCTTCAGACATATGGCCACTACCTATAAATAAAATTGTACTCATACTTATCGTTCCTATTTATAATTGGCTAAAAATCATAACTACACCATATGTTTCACTGGCAGGTACGATAATCGTATCATTTTGTAAATTGTATTTAATTTTTCCTTTTTCTAGTGCTTGTTGGGTTTGCGCTAATGATTTTGTTGTGAAGCCTAAAGCAACTTTACGATCTTGGTCGTTATTCGCTTTACTTACTGACGAGCCAAAAAGATGCTGTATTGCACTTGGTGTAAGGTAATCAATAAATTTATCTTCAGCTTTTAGACGTACGCCTCCGTCAATTTCGATAATGTTTGCTGAAGGGAAAGTTTTTTCAAGCAAGTTAATTGAGGAACGGGGTTTTTGAGCTTCAATAATGACTTGATTAATATTTATTACACCATTTGGGTGCGTTTGCCACTCTTTACGCCAAACGAGTTCCGGGGTCAGTTGGTCGCAAAAAAAGATCTGTCCATTTGGTGTATAGGAAGGGTCTAATCTGACGGTTTTAAAACGCGCCTCTGGTTTAGTGCCATCATTTAATTCGACAGGTCTAAAAAAGGATTTTGGACCGTCACCCTCAACTTTTATACCTTGGCTAACAAGTTGTTGATAAAGTTTGTTGGCATCTTTGGTTTTGAAAACCAACCCAGTTAGCCCGTCATCAAAACACCAACTTTTATCTACTTTACCCGCATTTTGAGGTTCAAAACCTAAAAGCTCAAGATATGTGGTCGTAAATATCGCTAAATTGTTACTTGTTCCTAGTGAATGGTGGCCCCTTGGGGTTGTTGTGAATCCCAGTTTTTGATATTGATAATTTGCTTGATCGAGCTGATCTGATACGGTGATTACAACATGATCAATTTGTGGACTAAGTGTTGTCATTATATTCACTCCTTAAATATGAATAGCGGGAGACATATCAATTAATCGATGTGGATTCCATCCTTTACCAGGAACCGCATCAAGTAGATCTTTGGTATAAGATGCTGTCGGATTTAGAAAGACTTGTGATGCGATACCTTGCTCGACGATTTTTCCTGATTTCATTACAATAATATGATCACAAATTTGTGCAGCAACTCGTAGGTCATGGGTGATAAATAGAACCGTTAAATCCAGCTTTTTTTGTAATTGCGTCAATAGTTCAAGAACTTGTGCCTGAACTGAAACATCAAGCGCCGATACAGGTTCATCAGCTATCAATATTTTCGGCTCTAATGCTAATGCTCGAGCAAGGCCTATTCGTTGCCTTTGTCCTCCTGAAAATTCATGAGGATAACGGTTTAATGCCTCGCTTTCCAATCCCACCATGTTGAATAACGCTTTTGCTCTTTTGATTGCTTCTTGTTTGTTTGTTCCGTGAAGTATTGGTCCAATCGTAACTTGATCGCCGACTTTTCGACGTGGATTTAATGACGCATAGGGATCTTGAAAGACCATCTGAATATGGCGTGAATATTGTTTAAGTTTTTTCCCTTTTAAATTGGCAATATCTACATCTTCAAAGTTGATTTGACCGCTGTCTATTTCTAATAATTTAATAATGCATCTGGCTAACGTTGATTTGCCTGAGCCGCTTTCTCCCACAATGCCTAAAGTACTCCCTTTATGTAACTTAAAGCTAACATTATTAACCGCATAGGTTGTACGTCGGTTTTGCTTGAAAAAGCTATGGTTGTGATACGTTTTTGATAGGTTGTTCACTTCAAGAATAATTTCTTTATTAATACGTCGAACATCACCAGGAGTAAGGGGAGGGACAGCTGCTATTAACGCTTGTGTATAAGGATGTGTTGGCGAATTTAATACGTCACTCGCTAAGCCTTGCTCAACAAGTTTTCCTTTCTGCATAACCGCAATACGAGTTGCAATATCAGCAACTACACCAAAATCATGAGTAATGAATAATACAGCGGTACCTTTACGTGATTGTAGTTCACGTATCAATTTCAATATGCATGCTTGAGTTGTGACATCTAAAGCTGTTGTTGGTTCATCAGCAATCAAAATAGCGGGTTCTAATGCTAATGCCATAGCAATCATGGCTCGTTGACGCTGGCCACCAGAAAGTTGATGTGGATAAGCTTTAGCAACAGACTGTGGATTGGGCATTTGCACATCCGTTAATAATTGGATAACTTTTTGGTTTATCTCTTGTTTAGTTAACTTAGTGTGGATAGTGAACATTTCACTAATTTGATTAGCGATGGTTTTTAATGGATTTAGCGCAGTCATCGGGTCTTGGAAAACCATACCAATATGTGCACCACGAATTTTACGCATTTGTTCATCATGGTAAGTAAGTAGGTTGTTTCCGTCGAAATCAATCTCACCTTGAGAAGCAATAATACCGTCAGGTAATAATCCCATGATTGCATTGGATAATAAAGATTTACCCGAACCACTTTCACCAACAATACATAGGATTTCGTTAGCATAAAGATCGAGTGACACATCATTAACCGCATATTTTCGATCCGAACCATGAGGCAAATCTAGGGTTAAATTTTTAATAGTTAGTCTTTTTTGATTCATCGTTTTTTTAACCTTGGATTGAGTGCATCATTTATTCCTTGTCCAACTAGTGATGCAGATAAAACGGTTAGCAATATTGCAATGCCAGGAATAGCTGAAACATACCATTGTTGACGTAATACTAGTCGTCCATTACCGACTAGATTTCCCCATGATGAGATATTGGGATCGGAAAGGCTTAAAAAGGCTAGCGCACTTTCCATTAATATCGCGGTTGATAAAATAACACTGGCATACATAATTACTGGCGGTAATGCGTTTGGTAAAATCTCTTTAAACATGAGTCTAGTTGAGCTCATACCTATGGTTTTTCCCGCCTGCACAAATTCACGATTGCGTAATGATAAAAATTCTGCTCGAGTTAACCTTGCAACGGGTGGCCAAGAAACAACACCAATTGCAATCACCACAATATTGATTGTTGAACCAAATACCGCAACAGCAACGAATAATAGTAAAAAGTTAGGTAAAATCTGGAATGCTTCTGTAAGGCGCATCAGTATGTCGTCAACCCATCTTCCGTAGAATCCTGAGATGGCACCAATAACCACACCAATAATAATTGCTATGAATGTTGAGATCAGTCCGATAATCAGTGATACTTTTGCACCATGAAAAAGCTGGGCAGCGATATTTCTTCCTGCCTGATCTGTTCCAAGAATAAATTTAGGATTTGTAAAAGGCCATTGTAAGGGGCGGCCAGCTAAGCGAAGCGGATTGCCAGGAAAAAACCAATCTGCGCTTAATGCAATTATGATAATTAATAACAGTAAAATTGTACCAATTCTAGCAATTGGGCTACGGAAATAGTCTTTTAATATCGCCATTATTAATGTCCTGTAATGCGTGGATCGAGCTTTGCGTAAAGCATATCGACAATAAAATTAATAATGATAACGAGTATTGCTGAAACAAATACTACGCCAAGTAAAGTGTTTAGATCTCTTTGTACTACAGAATCATAGGCAAGTCGTCCTAATCCTGGAATAGCAAAAATGGTTTCAATAACCACCGAACCGCCTAACATGGTGCCTGCTTGTAGACCGATTAGCGTTATCATTGGTAACATGGCGTTACGTAGTATGTGATTAACCAGTATCTGGCGGCTACTTAATCCTTTTGCTTTAGCTGTTTTTACAAAGTCTAAGGTCGATACTTCAAGTAATGAAGCGCGCATAATGCGTAAATAGATTGCTAGATAAACTAAAGCTAGGGTGGTAGTTGGTAAGATTAAATACCATGCAATATCAAAAAATGCTGAAATACCCGTTAATGATTCGCCGATACTGCCAAACCCACTAGGTGGTAACCAATTCAAATAAATTGAGAAGAAGACAATTCCCATGAGAGCTAACCAAAATGAAGGTGTTGAATAAAAAATAAGTCCCAATATTGAAATTAATGTATCTTGCCAGCGGTTCACTTTTTGAGCGGATAAAATGCCAAGGATTGTACCGAAGGTAAACGCTAAGAACATTGCGCAAACCATCAATAGTAATGTAGCCGGTAAACGTTCTAAGATCATATGGCTAACTGGCTTATTATATATTGCTGATTGCCCCAAATCTAAATGAACTAATCGCCATAAATAATTGATTAATCTTGAACTTGTTGATTGGTCAAGTTCATAATGATGACGCATTTCATCAATAACGCTTGACTCGGCACCACCAATTTGGGCAAGTAAAGCATCCACTGTATCGCCAGGCGCCAATTGTAATAATAAAAATAGCGCAATTAGTATGATAACCAGTGCTGGAATCGTGGTTAATAATCGTCTAAGTGCTAAAGTCAGTATATGCGTCATCATTTCACCTTAACTTAGTGTTCTATCCATACATCAAACCAACTACTTGATGGCCAACGTGCTGTATTATGATGATTGTGCACTTTGTTATTAATCACTGAGATGAATTCACGTTCTGTTGCGAACCAGAGTGGTAGTTCAGTATTCACGACATCAACTAGTTGACCATAAAGTGCTTTACGTTTGACTGGATCTATTTCGGTTGCGGCACTATCGATTAATTGGTCGACAGCATCTGATTTCCAGCCATATTGATTTGTCCAAGGTGCTCCTTCAGGACTGCCAGAACGTAACCAAACAGTTGTCGAAACTGCCGGATCGCCTCTATATTGGTGCCACCCTGTTGCAATATCAAAATCGTGGAGTTTATAAACGGCATTTAAAGCGCCAGCAGTGTCGAGATTAACGATAACCACATTAATGCCGACTTCAGCTAAAGATTGTTGGATAAATGTTGCAAAAAGTGGAACATCTTCACCATTATTAATATGGACTAATTTTAAGGTAAAACGAGTGCCGTCAGCTTTTCGTGGATAACCCGCTTCATCTAATAATTGTTCAGCTTTTTCTCTATCAAAAGGGTAAACAATTTTACTGTCTTTAGGGTAAAAAACGTTTGATGATGGAATAATACCTGTTGTAGGCTTACCAAATCCGTATAAAAAGTCATCGATGAAGAAAGGAATATCGAGTGATTGAACAATTGCTTTGCGAACATTTAGGTTAGCAATGATCGGATTGCGGAAGTTAAATTCTAAAGTATTATTGAAAATATTTGCTTGAGAACCTTTTGTTAAAACCTCAAATTTTGAGTTTTGTTTGAATCGATTAATATCAGCAAGGCTTAATTTTGAGTAGGCACTTAAATCAATTTGTCCACTTTCAAGTGCAGCTGATGCTGAAGAGTTATCGTTAATAATGCGCCAGATTATTTTATCTAAATAAGGATATCCTTTTCGCCAATAATCAGCATTGCGTTCAACAATAATATGTTGTCCTCGTTGATATTCAACGAACTTGAATGGCCCAGTCCCTACAGGTGCGGTGTTATAAGGATTATTTAACACATCGGTGCCTTCGTACAAATGTTTGGGAACAACATAGCCAAGATCAACTAAAGCTCTTAATAGTAAATCTAATGGCATTGGACGAGAATAATTGAATACCACTGTATGGTCATCAGGTGTATCGACAGAGGTTAAATTAAGTTGTAATGTAGTTGAGAAATTTAATCTTTTTTTCCAAAACTCTAGTGCATTATATTTCACATCTTGTGATGTAAATGGTTTACCGTCGTGCCATTTGACGCCTTCGCGTAATTTAAATGTTATTGTTTTTCCATCCGGTGAGGAAGTCCATGATGTAGCAAGAACAGGAACAATTTGACCATCTGCATCGAGATCGACTAATGATTCAACTACTTTTCCTGATACTTCATATACCCCCGTTGACGCGCGTAAAGCTGGGTTGAGAACTCTTTGTTCTCCTGAATAATGGACAACTAGTGTTCCACCTCGTTGCGGTGTTTTTTCATCCGCCATTGAATAAAATGGTAACAAAATTGAGAGTAGTCCTATAATAAATGTTTGTTTGATATTGAATAATTTCATGTATGCTCCTTACAATTGTTGTCACCATATTTTCGGTATTTATCACTATGAAATTTTTAGGATTTCACTATAAAAATTTTTAGAAACGTTGAGAAATGCCGATATCGCATATTTATATTACTTTTAGTTATATATTTACCCGCGAGGCTAACTTGTAGAATTTTTATGATCACCAGTTTTTTTAGATGTTTAGGGTAAATATCGCATATACACAATAAATTAAAAATAATTCTCATTTTTATTGATAATTGTGAAATAGCGCATATTTTTTCTAAATAAATAGGCTAAAATAAAAGCAGTTATGTTTTTAAATTGTAATTATCTAGGAGAAACAAATGAAAGCTGCAGTTATTAGACAAGAATGCGATGGTCAAGTTGAAATTAAAGATATTCCTGTACGTCCTTTAGAAGCGGGGGAAGCTTTAGTTGAGGTTGAATATTGTGGACTTTGTCATACCGATCTTCATGTTGCAGCTGGAGATTTCGGTAAAAAACCTGGTCGTGTAATTGGTCATGAAGGTGTCGGTATCGTGACTAAAATTGCGCCTGATGTAAAAAGCTTGAAAGTTGGTGATCGTGTCAGTATTGCATGGTTCCATGCAGGTTGTGGTACTTGTGAATATTGTATTTCCGGTAACGAAACATTTTGTCGTAGTGCATTAAATTCTGGTTATACTGTTGATGGCGGTATGGCTGAGCAATGTATTGTTAAAGCTGATTATGCGGTAAAAGTCCCTGATGGATTAGATCCAGCTCAAGCAACAAGTGTAACTTGTGCGGGGGTTACCACTTATAAAGGAATTAAGGTAGCTGATACTAAACCAGGTCAATGGCTCGCAGTATTTGGAATTGGTGGCCTTGGAACTTTGGCTATTGAATATGGTAAGAATGTTTTTAATAACAAAGTTGTTGCTATTAGTAACAGTGATAGCCAGTTAGAATTGTGTAAAAAACTTGGCGCTGATTTAGTTGTTAATCCTAAAAAGGTGGAAGATGTTGGTGCCTATATTAAAGAGCATACAGGTGGTGGTGTTCATGGTGCAGTTGTGACTTCAGTTACTAAAACTGCATTTAATCAGGCTATAGGTTCTGTTCGTCCATTAGGTCGTGTTGTTGCATTAGGTCTTCCTTCTGAAACAATGGATTTAAGTATTCCTAAGACAGTTTTAGATGGTATTCAAGTTTTAGGTTCGCTAGTTGGTACACGTGAAGATTTAGCCGAAGCATTTCGTTTTAGTGCTGAAGGTAAAGTTGTGCCAATAGTTGAAAAACGCCCATTTGAAGATATCAATAATATGATTGATGAAATGAAAGCGGGTAAAATTCGTGGTCGTATGGTTATCGATATGAAAATGAAGAAAAAATAATCATTATCATTGAATAGTTAAAAGTCAGCTTTATGCTGACTTTTTTATTAAACAGAATGTTAACTATTTTATAACTTGTATGACTTTTTTTAGATTAAGAATAATCTTTCTTGTGTTTTATAAATAAAACCCTATCATAAGCCAATTTTGCTTGCTTAATTGATAGATTTAAGGGGTTGTTTATGTCTGAGCACAATTTAGAGAATAATTTGCGGAAAGATTTGGGTTTACTTTCTGCACTATCACTAGTTGTTGGAATGGTTTTAGGGGCTGGTGCCTTTATGAAACCGCCAGCGGTACTAGAAGTAGCTGGGGATTATAATTTTGCATTGTTAGCTTGGATAATCGGTGGTGCTTTTTCTATTTGTGGTGGTTTAACACTCTGTGAATTGGGCGTTATGTTCCCGAAAACAGGTGGCATGTTGGTTTATTTAGAAAAGATTTATGGTGCAAAAGTTTCACATCTATATGGTTGGATGATAACCGTTTTATTTGCGCCATCATTAGTAGGCGCATTGGTAGGATATTTTAGCTCAGTTTGTTGTTTATTATTTGATATCAATGATTCTTATCGATTGGCGGTTAGTGCTGGGGTTTTGGGGTTCATTGCATGTATCAATTCAATAGGGGTTAAACAAGCTGGATATCTGCAAACCATCGCTACTTTTTGTAAACTCATTCCAATTTTGTTGTTAGCAATATTTGGATTATGGAAAGGTAATGGTCAAGTTGCATTATTTAGTTCAAGCGGCCAAGGAATTGAAACTACTGCGCCATTTGCAGTAGCAATATTGGCAACCTTGTTTGCTTATGATGGTTGGGCGCAAGTAGCGTCCGTTGCTGGTGAAATTCGTAATCCATCAAGAGTGTTACCCAAAGCCATTATTCTCGGCATTATATTTTTAGTAATAGTTTATGCTTGTATTAATATTGCATTATTCAAAATATTTCCTGTAAAAGAAATGGTTACGCTTGGACATGATGCATCTGCGGTGGCTTCACAACGAATGTTTGGACATTTAGGTGGTAATTTAGTTGCAGTTGGCATTATGGTTTCAATTTTAGGCGGTATCAATGGTTATATCATGACGTTATCCCGAACTATGTTTAGTATGGCGGAACGAGGTACGATTATTGGAGCGCGTTTTTTAAGTACTATTGATGAAGATAGCCGTTCTCCGGTTAATGCCATTATTGTTTTGGTCATTTTTTCATTTTTGTATTCAATATTACTAGATGCTGATCGGTTATCTGAGATTTCAATGTTTGCGATTTGGGTATTTTATCTACTTACTTTTGTTGGCGTGATTATTGCCAGAAAAAAATATGCTGACGTGCCTAGGCCTTATAAAGTTATCGGTTATCCTATTATTCCCATTGTGGCTATAAGCGGAGCAGCTTATGTTATTTATGGTATGTTGATTTATCAAACTGTAAACGGTATTGCTTCAATCTGTTTGACATTGATAGGCTTACCTTTGTACTACTATTATCACAGAAAAAATCATAATAAAGAGCTTTCGCTTGGTGAAATGAAAAGATATCGTGTCAAAACACAATACGTTATTGCTTGTGGAACTTTAATCGTTATAACTGCATTAATTGTGTATGGTTATATCATTAATTGAAATATATTCCTTAATAAATACATTCAATAAACCGACTATTGTCGGTTTATTTTTTTAAATTTAGATATAACTTGAAATTAAGCTATAAATATTTTGATCATAATAAGTGCCATTAAGATATTCTGCTTGTTTAAGTGTTCCTTCATAATCAAAACCACAACGCTTAGCGACTTGATTACTTTTTAAATTAGTGACAGAACATTTAATGACAAAACGTTTAATAAGTTTTTTTATCGCATAATAATGTGTGAGTGCTTGGATAGCTTGTGTAATAATACCCTTACCTTGTGCTTTGCTATCTAGCCAATAGCCTATATAAGCTGTTTTATTGCTTTTATCAATGTGGTTAAAGGAAAGTAATCCAACTGGTATGTTATTATTTAAAATGACATAGGTTTTAGTTTCATCTTGTTGATGTTTGATAAAACAATCTGCTAAAAAGTTAGCCGTATCTGACTCACATTTGACAAAGTCTGGCCATGCCATAAATTGACTGAACAAAACACGATTTGAATCAATAATCTGATATAATGCATTGGCATAATGAGCCGTTGCGGTTTTTAGATAAATATCTTCAGTGACATAAATTCCATTTTGTTGGTTATCATCCATTTTTTATTCCTTTAAAAAACAACTATACAATGACTATTTTTATAAAATTGCCAGACTGATTAGTCTGGCAAATTAGATGGATTTTAATCGATACAATATTATCTATTAATCATTATGGGTTTCGCTTTTCGGTTTAGCTACATAGTTATACACAACTAATAAAGCGAAGATACCAACAATAATCATCATGATAACATCTTTATTAAACCATTTTGCCATATTACCAAGTAAAATGCCTACACCACAAAAATCGACATCAGAAAACGTTGTATTGGCAAAACCAAGTGATCCTAACACAGGTAATAATACCACAGGTAAGAATGTCACTAATAAACCATTAGCAAATGCGCCAAGCATTGCGCCTCGACGTCCGCCCATTGCATTACCAAATACACCAGCAGTTGCACCACAGAAGAAATGTGGAACCACGCCCGGTAAAATGAGCACAGCGTTAAGTTGACCTAGAACAAATAATCCGACTAATCCACCTAAAAAGCTGAATAAAAAGCCAATTAATACGGCATTAGGGGCATAAGGGAAGACGACAGGACAATCTAAAGCTGGTTTTGCATTTGGGACTAACTTTTCAGAAAACCCTGTAAATGCCGGGACAATTTCAGCAAGTATTAAGCGTACACCTTGCAATATAATAAAGACGCCTGCGGCAAACGTAATTGCCTCAATAATGGCATAAACTAAATAATTATCACCACTGCTAAGATTGCTTTCAACATAATTAGAACCGGCAAATACAGCTAAAATAAGGTAGATAATCATCATGGTTAACGAGATTGAAATTGAACTGTCACGTAAGAAGCTTAAGTTTTTTGGCAAATTCATCTCTTCGGTTGAACGAGATCCTTTTCCAACTGCCATTCCAAGCCAACCAGCTAAGACATAACCTAGTGTACCAAAGTGACCAAACGCGACATCGTCATTACCAGTAATTTTGCGCATTTGTGGTTGAGCTAAAGCTGGGAAAAACGCCATAATTAGCCCTAAAACTAATGCGCCAGTAAAGACTAATTGCCAATCTTTAAACCCTGAGACAGTTAGAATAATACTAATCATACAAGCCATATAAAAAGTATGATGACCAGTTAGAAAGATGTATTTTAAACGAGTAAATCGAGCAACGATAATATTTGCAATCATGCCAAACGCCATAATTAAAGCAGTTGCTGTGCCATACTCATTTAATGCCATTGAAACAATGGCTTCATTGTTGGGAACAATTCCTTGTAGTTCAAATGCTTGTTCAAACATTAAGCCTAATGGGGTAATGGCACTGATGAGTACTGTTGCACCACCGCCTAATACCAAGAAACCTAAAATAGTTTTAATGGTTCCTTTAACCGTATCGGCAAACGATTTACGTTGAGCCAATAATCCTACCATTGCGATTAAACCAACAAGTACCGCTGGAACTTTTAGGATATCAACAATAAATTTTACTATTTCCTGAATCATAGTAACACCTCAAAATTTGCTTAGTTTTTGGCAAAATGTTCAACGAGTTTCTTTTCCAAATCGTTGATATCAATAATATTATTTAATACTACTAATTTTTCGGTTGGAATTCCTGAGCTGGTAGCTAGATCTTTTGTCATCACGAACAAATCAGCTTGATCGGGTGTTGCTGACGCTAGATCAGCGTGAGTGACTTCTGCATCAATGTTTAGTTTTTTGAGTACTTTTTTGATATTCATTTCTACCATAAAACTACTACCAAGGCCTGAGCCACAAACTGCCATAATTTTCATATTGTTTATCCTTTTATTTGTTTAATTTGATTAATAACGATTAATTACAGACAAAATTTCATCGCTGCTTTTTGCATTGAAAATTGTCTGAATATCTTTTGTTTCGGCGAATAATGTTGCTAATTGAGTTAATAACTCGATATGACTAGTACTGTCATTAGCGGCTAATAAAGTGATTAAATAAACTGGATCATTTTCTGCTGAATTGAAATTAACGCCTTTTTTTACAAGCAACATAGATAAACCTAGCTTATTTACCCCTTGTTCTGGGCGAGCATGTGGCATTGCAATACCTGGAGCTAATACATAGTAAGGGCCAATTGATTCATGTAGTTGAAAAATAGCATCAATATAGTTAGAAGAAATTGAATGGTTATTTAATAAAGGTTCTGCACAAATTTTTATTGCCTCTTTCCAATCTTGTACAGAATCAATAGTTTTGACGGTTTGATAATTTAGCCATTGATTTAACATTTTACCTCCGAAATAGATCTCTATATGTTTCTATTGAAAATTAACATATTGTCTAACTATAAAAATTTAAAAAAGATAAAAATGTGATAGCGCTATCATTTTTGGTGCGTTTTTTTTCGATTATGTGATTTAGGTAGCATTTTTGATATATTGCTAAAAGCTAATTGTTTTAACGTAATGATATTATATTAATAAGTGCATTTTATCTAACAAACTTTTCATATTACCTAAATGATATAATATATAAATAGTATGAATTAGATTTGTTCTTTTGAGATTAAGTATGCAGGATGTAAAAAAACGTAAGGGTACAGGCCAAACAACCTTGTTTGATGTGGCTAAATACGCAGGTGTTGGAGCCATGACAGTTTCGCGTGCTTTAAGAACTCCAGATAAGGTATCAGATAAACTTCGCCAAAAAATTCAATTAGCCGTCGATACATTAGGTTATAAACCAAATATTTCTGCCAGTTTGTTAGCTTCAGCTTCTGCCAATAAAGTTATTGCTGTTATAACTACAAAAATTTTCGAACATTCTATACAAATATCATTAAATTCGTTACAAACATATTTAGCTAAACAAGGTTATACAATCCTTATATTTGAATCTAATCTTTATTATAAGCGAGAATCTCAACTGCTAAATATTCTTTATAGTCATAATCTTGAAGCTATATTGCTTTTCTATTTTGAAGATGATGATTTCTTAAAACTTCTTACTAATAATAAAACAATTCCTATTTTTAATGTAGGTAAACATTATGATGAATGCTCAAACATTAAAATCGGATTAGATGATAGTCTAGCAATGTCAATGTTAACTGAACATGTAATTGACAAAGGATACAAAAATATAGGATTACTTTGTGCTAATCATCAATATCATATATTCCAACAAAGGTTACATGGCTGGCATAAAGTCATGTTAAGTAAACATTTACCCACACACAGAATTATTAATGCAGCCAAACCAGCCAACTTTACGACAGGAAGTGAGTTACTATCAGACATTCTATTGAATTGGCCAGAAATAGATGCATTAATCTGTACAACAGATGAATTAGCTTGTGGGGTTCTTTATGAATGCCAGCGGAGGCATATTCGTGTTCCATACCAGTTAGCTGTTTGTGGGTTTGGAGATAGCGAATTTAGTAAGGTGAGTTTTCCAACATTGACAACAGTTTCTTTGCCATCAAATAATAAAGGGGAATATATTGCTCGTTTATTGCTGAATAATTTAATAAATAAAGAAGATGATTTAACCCCAGACATGCCATCATTAGAACCAATAATATGTTCAAGAGCGAGTTTATAGCTTTAAAAATTTAGGATAATAAGAAGGATTGTTGTAGTTAACTTGAAGTTAAATTTAAATAAGTTAGTTTTAAAAAAGCCTATTAACGAGAACGGGCTTTTCATGAAATTGGTTGGCGAGAGAGAATTCCTTGCATTTCATACTAACTCTTCTGGTTGTTGCTAAAGCAACGTTGTCTCGCTGCGCTCGGCTCTAACCTCCGTCGGTTCTCATCCTCTAGACTGAAGTGAATAATAAAAAAGCCTACTCAATGAGCAGGCTTTTTTATTTAAATTGGTCGGCGAGAGAGGATTCGAACCTCCGACCCACTGGTCCCAAACCAGTTGCGCTACCAAGCTGCGCTACTCGCCGTTAGGATGCGCATAATACTGCGCTAACCTCGATGTGTCAATAGTTACCCCTAAAAATTATAATGATAATTTTTATTTTGTGAAAGGAGCGGGGGTTTTGCCAATTCTTTGGTAAAACTCGATGACAAATGCTTCGTAACGTTGATTAGCAACCGCTTCACGAATTTCAGCCATTAAGCGTTGATAATAACGTAAATTATGAATGGTATTGAGTCGTGCCCCTAATATTTCTCCACATTTGTCTAAATGATGAAGATAAGATTTAGTGTAATTTTTACAGGTGTAACAATCACACTCAGGATCGAGTGGGGTAGTGTCATCTTTATATTTTGCATTACGGATTTTAATGACCCCATTAGTAACAAACAGATGCCCGTTACGTGCGTTACGAGTTGGCATCACGCAATCAAACATATCAATACCACGACGAACACCTTCAACTAAATCTTCAGGTTTACCAACACCCATTAGATAACGTGGTTTATCAGCTGGTAATTGTGGACAAGTTCCTTCTAAGATACGATGCATATCGGCTTTCGGTTCACCCACCGCTAATCCGCCAACGGCATAGCCGTCAAAACCAATTTCGGTTAATCCTTTAATCGAGATATCACGTAATTCTTGATGTATGCCGCCTTGTACTATACCAAATAAGGCATTTTTATTGCCTAATTCGTCAAAACGTTGGCGACTACGTTTTGCCCAACGTAGAGACATTTCCATTGATTTTTTGACATAGTCCCACTCGGCAGGAAACGGGGCACATTCATCAAAAATCATGACGATATCAGAACCAAGATCATATTGGATTTCCATTGAAATTTCAGGTGATAAAAAGATTGAATTACCATTGATAGGATTACGGAAATAGACGCCTTCTTCTTTAATTTTACGAATATCACCAAGACTAAAAACTTGGAATCCTCCAGAGTCGGTTAAAATCGGGCCTGGCCACTGCATAAAATCATGCAAATCACCGTGCTTACGCATAATTTCTTGTCCAGGTCTTAACCATAAATGGAAAGTATTACCCAATAAAATTTGTGCACCTGTTGCAGCGACTTCTTCTGGGGTCATACCTTTGACGGTACCATAAGTGCCAACTGGCATAAATGCAGGTGTCTCAACTGTATATTCAACACCACGACGATCGAACTTCATTCGTCCACGACGAGCTAAGCCGTCAGTATTATCTAGTTCAAATTTCATTTTTTGTGTTAACCTCTTGCGACCAAATAAACAGTTTGGCGCTAATTATTGATATAATACGTTATCGTATTATTTTTGCGGTGCGTAGTTTATCGTGCTAAACCTAAATAGACAATATCTATAAGGATCTTTGAGCTTTTGAAATATATTATTTTATTATTTGTAGTAATGTTAGTTGGATGTCAAAATCAAATACAGCCAACTATCATTTCATCTGAACGAATTAAAACATTATCTGACTCTGATATATTAGCTATTAGCCAACAAGCTTGCATTGAAAATGATAAGAAGGCAATTATTGCACCTGATTATCATTTTCTTAGTAAGAGATTATCTAATCTTAACAATAAGTTACCTAGAAAAATAAATAATATTGAATTAAGTTACAAAGTTTATCTTGATAGTGAACCTAATGCTTGGTCTACAGCTAATGGTTGTATTCGAATAAATAGTGGATTGATGAAATTACTTGAAGATGATGAGTTACAAGCAGTGATTGCTCATGAACAGGCTCATATTGCACTAAAACACGGAATAAGTTTACTTAGACAAGCGCCTTATATTGAGATTACTGATAAATCCAATGAAATAGTGATTATGGTAAAAGAAGAAATTTCCCATCAATATGAGGTTGAAGCAGATAATTATGCTTTTGATTTATTAGTTAAGGAAAAAATAGATCCCAAAGGATTGGTTAATATGTTAACAAAAATGCCAATTCATGCTAAAAATCAACCAACATCCCATCCAACTAATATAAATCGTATTAATAACATCACTAACAAGTTAAAGCATTATTAGTATTTTTATATTTTGCCAATTAAATTTAGGTAAAATTTAATTGGCTATAACTTATTTAGTAATTAGCATGGCATCACCATAACTAAAAAAGTGATATTTTTCGTTTACTGCATGTTGATAAGCTCGCATGGTATTTTCATAGCCAGCAAATGCAGAAACTAACATTATTAAAGTGGATTCAGGTAAATGAAAATTAGTAATAAGTGCATCGATTACTTTAAAATCAAAACCTGGATAAATAAATATCTGAGTATCTTCAAAAAAAGGTGCAATTTTGCCAGATTGTTTTGCTGCACTTTCCAACGCTCTGACTGATGTTGTACCGACAGCAATGACCTTATTTCCTCGGGCTTTGCATTCTAAAACTGCTTTGACAACTGATTCTGGCACTTCTGCATATTCAGCATGCATGATATGCGTTTTTATATTTTCAACTCTTACTGGTTGGAATGTCCCTGCACCGACATGCAACGTTACAAATTCCATTTCGACACCTTTGTTTTTAAGCTTTTCTAATAAAGGCTCATCGAAATGAAGACCTGCTGTTGGTGCAGCAACTGCACCAGGTACTTTACTATAAACAGTTTGGTATACCTCACGATCTTGATCTTCATCAGGTCTATCTATGTAAGGTGGTAAAGGGATGTGTCCAATTTCATTTAAAATTTTAAGTACATCATCAGGAAATTGTAATTCGAATAAAGTATCATGGCGAGCAAGCATGGTAACGCTAATATTATTTTCCTCACCTAAAATGAGTTCAGCACCTGCTTTAGGTGATTTAGATGCTTTTATATGTGCAAGAGCTCGATTATCTTCTAATAAACGTTCAATCAAGATTTCAATTTTTCCACCAGATGCTTTTTTTCCATATATTCGAGCCGGAATCACTTTTGTGTTATTAAAAATAAGTAAATCTCCTTGATTGATGTAATCAGTGATATCAGTAAATACTTTATCTTCAATATGACCTGTACGGCTGTTAAGTGATAATAATCGGCATGAACTTCTTGTTTCTGATGGGTATTTTGCAATCAGTTCTTTTGGTAGTGTAAAATCAAAATCTGACAGTTGCATATTTGTGTTCCTCAAAAAATGAGGCACTAGTCTAAAGTGCTAATAATGACTAAGCAAGTAATTATTTGTTGATTATTATTAAATTTGCGTTAAAATTCAAAAAATCTAGCTTTAAGTTAGAAAAAAGTAAAATTTGTTAATATAAGGAAAAGAGTATGAAAAAACATCAAAAAACTTTGCTTGTTGCACTACCTTTAGTTGCAGCTATGTCGTTAGCTGGTTGTAAAAACATGAGTGCTAACGATTTAACTAGTCTTGGCATGAAAGGTTTGAAAGCGGCAACACTCAGTGATAATGATGTGAAAGCATTAAGCCAAAAATCATGTGCACAAATGGATGCTCAATCAAAAATTGCTCCAGCTAAAAGTGCTTACGCCAAACGTTTAAATAAAATTGCCAAAGCTCTTGGTAATAATATAAACGGTACACCAGTTAACTATAAAGTATATATTACTAAAGATGTTAACGCATGGGCAATGGCTAACGGCTGTGTACGTGTTTACAGCGGTCTAATGGATATGATGAATGACAACGAAATCGAAGGTGTTTTAGGTCATGAATTAGGTCACGTAGCTTTAGGTCATAGTAAAAAAGCAATCCAAGTTGCTTATGCTACAGAAATTGCTCGTGATGCAGCAGCAGCATCAGGTAATGCAGCAGTTGCTAAATTATCTAAATCAAGTATTGGTAAATTAGCAGAAAAAGTTATCAATGCTCAATTCTCACAAGCTCAAGAACAAGAAGCAGATAACTTCTCATTTGATTATTTAATCAAGAGAAAAATTAATCCAGCTGGTCTTGCAACAGCATTTGATAAATTAGGTGGCGGTGAATCATCAATTTTAAGTAGCCATCCATCTTCATCTAAACGTGCACAAAATATCCGTAATAAATTAGCTGAATTAAAAAGATAATTAATTCACATTACTGGTTAAATAAAAAGCGCCAATTCCGGCGCTTTTTTATTGGTATCTAATTATTGTTTATAACTTGATAAAAAGTTACCAAAGCGGTTAATGGCATCTTCAAGATCACCGGTATGTGGCAGTGCAACAATTCTTACATGATCGGGTTTGTGCCAATTAAAGCCACTGCCTTGCACTAACAATACTTTTTCTTGTAATAAAAAGTCTAATACTAATTTTTGGTCATTGTGAATATTAAACTTTTGTTGATCCAGCTTTGGAAACAGGTATAACGCGCCTTGTGGTCTGGTGCATGAAACGCCCGGAATCTCATTTAACAACCGCCAAGCTAACATACATTGATCATATAAACGGCCACCGGGCACAATAAATTCATTTATGCTTTGATATCCGCCTAATGCGCCTTGAATAGCATGTTGTAATGGCACATTGGCGCATAAACGCATCGAGGCGAGCATATTTAATCCTTCAATATAGCCTTTTACATGCTGTTTAGGTCCACAAAGCGCCATCCAACCTTGTCTGAAGCCTGCTACTCGATAGGTTTTTGATAAGCCGCTCATGGTAACAACAAATAAGTCAGGAGCAAGGGCGGCAATCGAATGATGCACGGCATCATCGTATAAAATCTTATCGTAAATCTCGTCTGCAAAAATAAGCAAATTATGTTGGCGAGCAATTTCGGCAATCTCAAGTAACACTTCTTTGCTATAAACTGCGCCGGTTGGATTATTAGGATTAATGATCACAATCCCTTTGGTTTTGGGGGTGATTTTTCGTTTTATATCCTCTAAATCCGGTGACCAGTTGGCTTCTTCGTCACATAAATAGTGAACGGCATTACCACCGGATAAACTAATTGCCGCTGTCCATAATGGGTAATCAGGCATAGGCACTAAAACTTCATCTCCGCTATTAAGTAGTGCTTGCATCGATTGCACAATCAGTTCAGACACACCATTGCCGATATAGATATCTTCAATATCTAAATTGGTAATTCCTCTGGCTTGATAGTGTTGCATAATGGCTTTACGAGCTGAGTAAAGCCCTTTTGAATCGCAATATCCTTGCGCAGAAGGTAAATTACGAATGACATCAACCAATAATTCATCAGGGGCGGCAAAACCAAAAGGGGCGGGATTTCCAATATTGAGTTTAAGGATAGTTTGACCTTCTTCTTCAAGTCGTTTTGCATGATCTAAGATAGGTCCACGAATGTCGTAACAGACATGATCCAATTTATTGGATTTTTGGAAATTTATCATAACTTCGCCCTTTCAGTTTATTCTAATGATATTTTTATTTTTGTTGAAAAAAACAATCTACTCCTATTTCGATAATTTTTGAAGATGTTATTATAATCAACTCAATAAATATCTTTTAATTGTGTGAATTTTGTGCGGAGTATGTGATGAAAACGATCTTAACTGTCATTGGAAAAGACCAAACCGGAATAATTGCGGGAATTAGTCAAAAGCTGTTTGAATTAGATATCAATATCTTAGATGTGAGCCAAACGATTATGGATGAATATTTTACCATGATTATGTTGCTTGATTTATCCAAAATAAAAGTCTCATTTGATGAAGTTAAAACTTCGTTAACGCAAACAGGCGACAGACTCAAGGTAAAAGTAAATATTCAGCGAGAAGAGATTTTCGATGCTATGCATCGTTTGTAATTTCAATTCTAATTCTACATTTCTTACTTAAGGATAGGACTAATGGAAACAAAACAGATCCTCGAAACAATTAAAATGATTGAGGAAGAAAAACTTGATATCCGCACAATAACCATGGGTATTTCTCTCCTTGATTGTATCGATAGTAATGGTGAGAAAGCTCGCCAAAAAATTTATGACAAAATAACGACATTAGCTAAAGATCTTGTCAAAGTTGGGGATCAAATCACTTCCGAATTTGGCATCCCTATTATCAATAAACGTATTTCCGTCACGCCAATGTCATTAATTGCCGGCGCCAGTGATGATAAAGATTATGTTGCCTTTGCTAAAACCCTTGATAGTGCAGCGAAAGCCGTTGGCGTTAATTTTATTGGTGGGTTTTCTGCTTTAGTACAAAAAGGCTATCACAAAGGGGATGAGATTTTAATTAAATCCATTCCGCAAGCGCTGGCTCAAACTGAGCGGGTGTGTGCATCGGTCAATGTTGGCTCAACTCAAACCGGTATCAATATGGATGCGGTTAAGCAAATGGGGCAAATTATCAAACAAGCGGCAGAGTTAACCGCTGATAATAGCAGTATGGCATGTGCAAAATTAGTTGTATTTGCCAATGCAGTTGAAGACAACCCTTTTATGGCTGGCGCATTTCATGGTGTTGGTGAAGCTGATTGTGTGATTAATGTCGGTGTTAGTGGACCGGGCGTTGTTAAACGTGCGCTTGAGAAAGTAAAAGGTCAACCTTTTGATGTGGTTGCCGAAACGATTAAAAAAACTGCTTTTAAAATTACCCGTATGGGACAATTAGTTGGAAAAGAAGCATCAGAGCGCTTAGGTGTGAAATTTGGTATCGTAGATTTATCGCTCGCACCGACGCCGGCAATTGGTGATTCGGTTGCGCATATTTTAGAAGAAATGGGACTGGAAGTTGTCGGCACACATGGCACAACAGCAGCTTTAGCGATGTTAAATGATGCCGTTAAAAAAGGCGGCGTAATGGCGTGTGGTCATGTCGGTGGTTTAAGTGGCGCCTTTATACCCGTTTCCGAAGATGCCGGCATGATTGATGCGGTTAATTGCGGGGCACTTAATTTGGAAAAACTCGAAGCCATGACCTGTGTGTGTTCAGTTGGTCTTGATATGATAGCCATACCGGGTGATACCTCCGCTGAAACGATTTCTGCTATTATTGCTGATGAAGCTGCAATCGGTGTCATTAACCACAAAACCACTGCCGTGCGGATTATTCCTGCTGCGGGATTAAAGGTGGGTGATAATATTGAGTTTGGTGGATTACTCGGTCATGCTCCTGTGATGCCGGTGAGTAAATTCAGTTCATTTGATTTCATTCATCGTGGCGGACGAATTCCGGCACCAATTCACTCTTTCAAAAATTAAATAACCTTCAATACTTATTGTGATTCTGTCTATTAAATTGCTAATAGCAGAATCACAATTGTCTAACTAACTTAGTATAACTAATCCCAGATATTACCCGCGTTAAGTTTTTAAATTATCGACATCAAATAATCTATTTATTGGGAGACTTTAAGAAAAAGATTATCATTGCATGTGGGAGTGGAGCGGCTACATCTCAAACAGTTGCAAGTAAGGCGATAATCTTATTAGTAGTGATAAGTTCATTCTATTTTCTCCTTCCTAAGGTTTGGCAAGGTAGGTCGTAAAGGTATTGTAACTGCTGATCTAATTTGACTAAAGTGATCGAAAAGCCGGACATTTCCAGTGAGGTACAAAAATGGCCAATAGCAATCTCATGGCTGATTATGCAGCGTGAATCAAGTTTAATATCGACTTTTCTGGCAATGAGAAAGCATATATTGCATCCAGAGTCCTTGAAAACGAATATATCGACATTATTTATATATAAATTAGTTAGCAAAGCAAATTATCTTTATTATTGGTAAACAAGTTTTTGGAGTGTTGGGTGTTTGACGATAAGCACCTTCGATAATCAATTATGAAATCAGAATCCTACTTTCAACGTTTTAGCGGTATTGCAAGGCTCTATGGTGAAGCAGCATTAATGCAATTTTCACAAGCTCATATTTGTGTCATTGGTATTGGTGGTGTTGGGTCATGGGTGGCCGAATCCCTTGCCCGTAGTGGTATTGGGCAAATTACCTTAATTGATATGGATGATGTGTGTATCACCAATACTAATCGGCAAATTCATGCGTTAAATACCAATATTGGTAAAGCTAAAACTGCTGTTATGGCTGAACGAATTTTACAGATCAATCCTCAATGCATCGTCAATGTCATCGATGATTTTATCAGTCCGGATAATGTTGCAAATTATTTAGGGTCGAAACAAAACCCATGCTTCAACTTTATTATTGATGCCATTGACAGCGTGCGTGATAAAGCTGCACTTTTAGCGCACTGCAAGCGAAATAAATTAAAAGTTATCACCATTGGTGGCGCTGGCGGGCAAAAAGATCCGACCAAAATTAAAATTGCTGATTTAGCTAAAACCATTCAAGATCCGTTAGCGGCCAAATTGCGTGAGCGCTTAAAAAATGATTATAAACTCAATAAAGATAGTAAAGGTAAGTATGGCATAGCGTGTGTTTTCTCGACTGAACAGTTAATTTATCCAGCTCCAAACGGTCAGGTTTGTTCAACTAAAAATCAAGCTGAAGGTAGTAAGAAAATGGATTGTCAGTCCGGATTTGGTGCTATTACTACCGTGACAGCGACTTTTGGTTTTGTGGCTGTGAGTTATGTATTAGACAAGTTAATTAATGTTTGATTTTTAATTCAATTTAGCTAAAGAAACAATTTTGCTTCCTTTAGCTAATTAATTATATTTCTTTAAAATCTTCAAATTTAATTCGCTTAAAGTAATAATAAATTTTGTTCTTTTAAAGAACATTCATTTTTTGTTAAATATCTTATTGTATTAAGTAAAAAACTGATTTACGATATTCCACAATTTCGTTTTGCTATTACAAATATGTTCAAGGAAGACGCCAAACGATCCCAGTTTATTTTTTAATTTTCAAGGAGAAATCTATGGCAGTAACCAATATGAATGAGTTAAATGAGTTAATGACTCGAGTGAAAAAAGCTCAAGAAACTTATTCTACTTATACTCAAGAGCAAGTTGATAAAATCTTCGTAGCAGCAGCAACAGCTGCAGCCGCAGCTCGAATCCCTCTTGCACAGCAAGCTGTTGCTGAATCAGGAATGGGAATTGTTGAAGATAAAGTTATCAAAAACCTATTTGCTGCTGAGTATATTCTTAATAAATATCGCAATGATAAGACTTGTGGTGTTATCGCTGAGAATGAACCATATGGGACCATTACTTTAGCTGAACCGTTAGGGATTATTTGTGGTATCGTTCCAACAACAAACCCAACATCAACTGCAATCTTTAAATCATTAATTAGCTTAAAAACTCGTAATGCTATCGTATTTTCACCTCATCCACGCGCTAAAAAATCTACCATTGAAGCAGCTAGAATTGTGCTAGATGCTGCAATTAAAGCTGGTGCTCCAAAAGATATTATTGGTTGGATTGATGAACCATCTATCGAATTATCTAATGCATTAATGCATCATGATAGTGTGTCAGCTATCTTAGCTACTGGTGGTCCAGGTATGGTTAAGGCAGCTTATAGTTCTGGTAAACCAGCATTAGGTGTTGGAGCAGGTAATACTCCTGTAATTATTGATGAAACAGCTGACTTAAAACGTGCTGTTGCATCAGTATTGATGTCTAAAACATTCGACAACGGTATGATTTGTGCCTCAGAACAAGCTATTGTGGTTGTTGATTCTGTTTATGATGAAGTTCGTAGTTTATTAAAACAATATGGCGCTTATATTTTAAATGCTAAGGAAACCAAAGCTGTTCAAGGTATTATCTTAAATGATAAAGGTGCTTTAAATGCTAATATCGTTGGTCAACCAGCGACTAAAATTGCTGAATTAGCTGGATTTAAAGCGCCGGCAGGTGCAAAAGTGCTTGTTGGTGAAGTGAGTAAAGTTGACTTATCAGAACCATTTGCTCATGAAAAACTTTCTCCAACTTTAGCTATGTTTAAAGCTAAAGACTTCAATGAAGCAGTAGATAAAGCTGAGAAATTAGTTGAAATGGGCGGTATGGGTCATACTTCTGTTCTTTATACTGACCAAGATAGCAATCGTGATCGTGTTGCTTATTTCGGTAGTAAAATGAAAACATGTCGTATTTTAATTAATCAACCAGCTGCTCACGGTGGTATTGGTGATTTATATAACTTTGATTTGGCGCCATCTTTAACACTAGGATGTGGTTCTTGGGGTGGTAACTCGGTCTCAGAAAATGTCGGTCCGAAACACTTAATCAACAAGAAAACAATCGCTAAGAGAGCAGAAAACATGTTATGGCACAAATTACCAAGTTCTATCTATTTTAAACGTGGCTCACTTCCAGTTGCTTTAAATGAAGTAATTGAACAAGGTGCCAAACGCGTATTTTTAGTAACCGATAAATTCTTATTTAACAATGGTTACTCAAAACAAATTACCGATCAACTTGAAGAACGTGGTGTAATTTGTGAAACTTTCTTTGATGTTGAAGCAGACCCAACATTAAGTGTTGTTCGTAAAGGTACTGACTCAATGATAGCATTCCAACCGGATACTGTTATTGCTTTAGGTGGTGGTTCTCCAATGGATGCCGCAAAAATTATGTGGGTACTTTATGAACATCCAGAAACAAAATTTGATGAATTAGCATTGCGCTTTATGGATATCCGTAAACGTACTTGTCATTTCCCTAATATGGGTAAAAAAGCCAAATTAATTTGTGTGACAACTACTTCTGGTACAGGTTCTGAAGTTACACCGTTTGCGGTAGTAACAGATGATGCAACTGGCCAAAAATATCCATTAGCTGATTATGCAATTACACCAAATATGGCAATTGTTGATGCTAACTTAGTAATGAATATGCCTAAATCACTTTGTGCTGCAGGTGGTTATGATGCGGTAACTCATGCCTTAGAAGCTTATGTGTCAATTATGGCAAGCGAGTTCTCTGATGGACAAGCATTACAAGCATTGAGCATATTGAAAGCATATCTACCTACAAGCTATAAAGAAGGGGCTAAAAACCCAGTTGCTCGTGAAAAAGTGCATAGTGCTGCAACGTTAGCTGGTGTTGCATTTGCTCAAGCATTTTTAGGCGTTTGTCACTCTATGGCTCATAAAATTGGTGCTGCATTCCATATCCCTCATGGTGTGGCAAATGCAATGCTGATTAGTAATGTTGTTCGCTTCAATGCAACAGATAAACCAACTAAACAAGGAACGTTTAGCCAATATGGTTATCCTCAAGCCGTTAGACGTTATGCTGAAATTGCTGACCACTTAGGCTTAACTGCTGCATCAGACAAAGACGAGAAGAAAGTTGAGAAATTAATTGGTTGGTTAGATCAATTAAGAAAAGATCTTGAAATTCCATTCTCTATTAAAGAGTTTGGTATTGATGAAAAAGCTTTCTTAGCTCAAGTTGACCAACTTGCAGTTGATGCATTTGATGATCAATGTACAGGTGCTAACCCTCGTTATCCTTTAATTGCAGAATTGAAACAAATTCTACTTGATACTTATTACGGTCGTGCATATCAAGATAAAGGTGATATCAGCGAAGATGTAGCAGTACATACAGCAGCTAAAGGTGTTGCTTCAACTAAGAAAAAAGCAACGACTAAAAAAGCGACAAAAAAGAAATAATTTAACACATTATTTTTGATTAAATAAAAACCTGAAATAGTCTATATTTCAGGTTTTTTTTATATTTTTGATTTTTTTTTAAGCAAACAATAAAAAAAATGTTTTTTTTGCTTGCAAGGTTAAATGTTCTAGTCCATAATGCGCAGCACTTAGGCCGGCTTAGCTCAGTAGGTAGAGCAACTGACTTGTAATCAGTAGGTCGCCAGTTCGATTCCGGCAGCCGGCACCATTTTCCTAAGTAAACAGTTTATAATGATTCGGGGTGGGGTTCCCGAGCGGCCAAAGGGAGCAGACTGTAAATCTGCCGTGTCACACTTCGAAGGTTCGAATCCTTCCCCCACCACCATTATCTAACATTAGCAATTGCTAATTGAAGCATTTAGGTAGCCGAGTTTGAACATGCGGGCATCGTATAATGGCTATTACCTCAGCCTTCCAAGCTGATGATGCGGGTTCGATTCCCGCTGCCCGCTCCAATTGCTGATATAGCTCAGTTGGTAGAGCGCACCCTTGGTAAGGGTGAGGTCGGCAGTTCAAATCTGCCTATCAGCACCATTCTTGTTACTTTCCTAAACTTCTAAAAAAATTATATTTGATAGCTTTAAAGCTTGTCACTAGATGGCTTTATCTGTTATTATGCAAAGCTAATTTTAAATTAGTATTATGTTAAAACTAAATATGATACTTGGTTAATGTGGTGATTCACCACCGATTTGTATTACATTGAGGGACTATAAATGTCTAAAGAAAAATTTGAACGTACAAAACCCCACGTTAACGTTGGTACAATCGGCCACGTTGACCATGGTAAAACAACTTTAACAGCAGCTATTACTTCTGTACTTTCTAAAAAATACGGCGGTCAAGCTCGCGCATTCGATCAAATCGATAATGCACCAGAAGAAAAAGCACGTGGTATCACCATCAACACTTCACACGTTGAATACGATACACCAACTCGTCACTACGCACACGTAGACTGCCCAGGCCATGCTGACTATGTTAAAAACATGATCACTGGTGCGGCACAAATGGACGGTGCTATTTTAGTAGTAGCAGCAACTGATGGTCCTATGCCACAAACTCGTGAGCACATCCTTTTAGGTCGTCAAGTAGGTGTTCCTTACATCATCGTATTCTTAAATAAATGCGATATGGTTGATGATGAAGAATTATTAGAATTAGTTGAAATGGAAGTACGTGAACTTCTATCTCAATATGATTTCCCAGGTGATGACACTCCAGTAATTCGTGGTTCAGCGTTAAAAGCGTTAGAAGGCGATGCAGCATGGGAAGAAAAAATTGTTGAATTAGCTGAAGCTTTAGACAGCTATATTCCGGAACCAGAGCGTGATATCGATAAACCATTCCTACTTCCAATTGAAGACGTGTTCTCAATTTCAGGACGTGGTACAGTGGTAACAGGTCGTGTAGAACGTGGTGTAATTAAAGTTGGTGAAGAAGTTGAAATCGTTGGTATCAAACCAACCACAAAAACAACTTGTACTGGCGTTGAAATGTTCCGTAAATTACTAGACGAAGGTCGTGCTGGTGAGAACGTAGGTGTATTACTACGTGGTACAAAACGTGAAGAAATCGAACGTGGTCAAGTATTAGCAAAACCAGGTTCAATCACACCACATACAGATTTTGAATCAGAAGTATATATCCTAAGCAAAGATGAAGGTGGTCGTCATACTCCATTCTTCAAAGGCTACCGTCCACAGTTCTACTTCCGTACAACTGACGTAACTGGTACTATTGAATTACCAGAAGGCGTAGAAATGGTAATGCCAGGTGATAACATCAAAATGACAGTATCATTAATTCACCCAATCGCAATGGCAGACGGCTTACGTTTCGCTATCCGTGAAGGTGGTCGTACTGTTGGTGCTGGTGTTGTTGCTAAGGTTATTAAATAATTTAAGCAAGCACTATTTAGAAAGGGTGTCGTTTGATGCCCTTTCTTATCTAGTCTGTTTAGCAAAATGTTTTTATTAAGAAAGAGCATTTTGGAAAATGGATAATATTATAAATAACATAATTATAGGTTCTATATGCTAGTAAGTAACGAGAGTCAAGATACAAGCACAGTTCTAGACAAGTTTAAATGGGTTTTGGTTCTAGTATTAATTGCGTTAATTGTTTGGGGAAATTCTTATTTCTCTGCGCCTAATGATATATATCAACCAAATACAGTTGTTCGAATTATTGCGGTTGTTGTCATTTCGCTTTTAACCTTATTTATTGCATTTACAACCAATAAAGGAAAATCATTTATAACATTTCTGCAAGAATCACGAAAAGAGTTAAGAAAAGTTGTATGGCCAACTCGTAAAGAAACAGTACAAACAACTTTATTAATAGCTGTTATTACAATTATTGTTGGTACAGCTCTTTGGGGTATGGATTCTTTATTCCGTTCAGTCATCTTTTATTTAACATTAATAGGGCGTTAATATGAGTGAAACACAACAAAAACGCTGGTATGTGATCCAAGCTTATTCTGGCTATGAAGCACGTGTTGCACAATCATTACGTGAATATATTAAATTACATAATATGGAAGATTCCTTTGGTGAAGTTTTAGTACCAACCGAAGAAGTTGTCGAAATGAAAAGCGGTCAACGCCGTAAAAGTGAACGTAAATTTTTCCCAGGTTATGTTTTAGTTGAAATGATGATGAACGATGCGACTTGGCATCTAGTTAAAAGTGTTCCAAGAACTTTAGGATTCATCGGTGGAACATCAGATCGACCAGCACCAATCAGCCAGCGTGAAGTTGACGCTATCATGAATCGTTTACAACAAGTTGGTGATAAACCACGTCCTAAAACCCTATTTGAACCAGGTGAACTTGTTCGAGTTAATGAAGGACCGTTTGCAGACTTTAATGGTGTAGTTGAAGAAGTTGATTATGAAAAAAGTCGCCTAAAAGTATCGGTATCAATTTTTGGTCGTTCAACACCGGTTGAACTTGATTTTAGCCAAGTAGAAAAGAGCTAATTTATCTGAATATTTTTAATTCAATGAAAAGAAAAATCACAGAAATTATTCTGTGATTTTTTTTTAACCTGCCTTATAAAATAACAACTATTATTCTTTATTCACTACTTAAACGTAATGACGTAGATAGCCTTGTTTTGATATCAACGTCAACGTTCTATTCTTTCAATAAAAAGTACGATATAAAATGTTGGTGAATTTTTTTCATCACCGACAAATTGGATACTTTTTTATATTTTTTTCTTCAAAAGTTCAATCCTATCACTACATACCTCATTAAGTATCTCTCCTAACAAGTATTTTGATAGTTCATAATGATGTACTTAACTTTAAGTCTTAAACAACATTCTTATTAAATAGTTGTAAATATTATAAATTGTCTAAAAAATTAGATCGTTATCACAGTATCAATTATGCATTTTATGTAACATATAAAAATTATAGTTTTTTATTCAATGAAAAAGAAAATATTAATTATCTAAGGGAAGGAATTAACTATGCAAAAAAAAATATTAACATTATTAATGTTGATGGGAATTGCTGTTGGAAGTGCATCGGTTGCTAATGCCAAAGGTCGATTGGTTATTTATTGTAGTGGTACAAACGCGTTATGTGAGGAAGAAGCTAAGGCTTTTGGCGAAAAATATAATGTTAAAACATCACTTATTCGTAATGGTAGTGGTAGTACATTGGCAAAAATTGAAGCAGAAAAAGAAAATCCGCAATCAGATATTTGGTATGGTGGAACACTAGATCCACATTCTCAAGCCGGTGAAATGGGATTATTGTATGCATATCAATCACCAAATTTAGAGCAAATCATACCAGAATTCCGTGATCCAGCTAAAATAAAAGGGAATTATTCTTCAGCCGTTTATATTGGTATTTTAGGATTTGGTGTAAATACTAACAGAGCAAAACAGCTAGGTGTTGAAGTACCAAAATGTTGGGCTGATCTGATTAAACCTGAATTTCGAGGTGAAATCCAAATTGCTGATCCACAAAGTTCTGGCACAGCTTATACAGCACTAGCGACTTTTACTCAACTATGGGGTGAAGATAAAGCCTTTGATTATCTTAAAGCGCTTAATCGTAATATTTCTCAATATACTAAATCTGGAGTAGCTCCGGCACGTAATGCTGCAAGAGGAGAAACTATGATTGGTATCGGTTTTTTACATGACTATTCATTAGAAAAGGAAAACGGAGCGCCATTAGATTTAATTTCACCTTGTGAAGGCACTGGTTATGAGATCGGTGGTATAAGTATTATTAAAGGAGCACGTAATTTAGATAATGCTAAGTTATTTGTTGATTGGGTATTATCTAAGCAAGCACAAGAAATTGCTTGGCAAAAAGCCAAATCCTATCAGATTCCAACTAATATAACAGCAGAGTCCTCACCACTAGCACTAAAATTAAATGATCTTAACCTAATTAAGTATGATTTTGATAAATATGGTGATTCCAAAATGCGAACTTATTTAATTAACAAATGGGTTAATGACGTCAAAATGGAAAAATAACATTATTTTTCTGGAATATTACCTACTACTAGCTGTGTATATCAGCTAGTAATTACTAATTACTTCTTTTTGTGTAGATAATAAAATTTTTGCACTATGTTAGTTGTGGTGAATTTATGTCATATAGTATTTCTAGTCAATTAAAACAGCAAATGTGTAAGTGTGATCCAGTTTTTTTCTGGTTAGCTTTTATTGTTATTTCTTTTATTTTATTTCCATCCTATGGATTAGATTATGGATTGTTTGAATCAACTACTGATGAATTATTAGAATCATATGGTTGGTCAACTATTGGTATTAGTATTGTATGGTTTGTATTACCATTAGTTTTATTAGTAAGACCTATTAAGCCTCTTGATCGTTCTGCGCTATCTCGTCATTATTTTGATGCTGTTTATGCATTATTTTGTATGGTATTTACCGTAACAAGTTCATGGTTTTTTAATCACAGCATGGGCTATGCGACAATATTTTTGTTTATTGGCTTAGGGATGATAATGACTCATGCATTTGCTCGCCTTGAGTGGATGGGTGGGGATTGCTTTGTTATTGGATCAATGATAACAATTATCGTATTGATATTAATATTTATTTTATACCCAACTATTACTATCTTTATGCCAATGTTTACTGACGGAGAGAAGTTTGTACCATTCCAATTCATCGATATTTTGTCAAAATCTTATATTATTCGGGTGATTTTTAACTCTATTTTATTAGGTATTGCTGTTGGAATTAGTGCAACATTTTTTGGTTTAATCTGTGCGCTGTATACTGCTAGAATCGCTAAGCGTTCGGTGGTTATAGGTCGAATTTTTTCTCTATTACCAATTGTTACCCCTCCTTTTGTCGTTGGGCTTGGTGTTACGCTGATGATGGGGCGATCTGGTTATGTTACTGAATTTGCTGCTAATTATTTAGGTTTATCTGATACTAACTGGTTGTATGGTTTTACTGGTATCTGGCTTGCACAGGTATTAGCTTTTGCTCCAATGTCATTTATGATTTTAGACGGTGCAATCAAAACAGTTCATCCTTCATTGGAAGAAGCTTCTTATACACTAAGAGCAACACCCTATAAGACATTTTTTTCTATTTTTCTGCCATTAATAAAACCAGCATTAGCCAATTCATTTTTAATTGTTTTTGTACAATCACTTGCCGATTTTAGTAACCCTTTAGTTTTAGGTGGTAATTTTGATGTGCTTGCTACACAGATCTATTTTTATATTACTGGGGCACAGTTAGATTATCCTTCAGCAAGTACCCTTGGTAGTGTGTTATTACTATTTTCTTTAGCAATATTTTGTGTACAGTATCTTTGGATTGGTAAAAGATCTTACGTTACCGTTTCAGGAAAATTTTCTCGTGGTGATGTTCAGCCATTACCAATTAGTTTGAAATGGATCATTGTGGGATTATTTGCATTTTGGACACTATTTAATGGATTGCTTTATGGAAGTATCTTCTATGGTAGCTTTACGGTTAATTGGGGCGTTGATTACACCCTAACATTGGCAAATTTCATTAATCTATTTGGACAAGGATTTAGCGATGGCGCATGGCCATCTTTATTAGATACCTTATTATTTGCAGGTATTGCTGCGCCAATCACAGCCTTTTTGGGTTTATTAATCGCTTATGTTGTTGTTAGACAACATTTTAAAGGTAAAAAGATTATTGAGTTTACTACAATGCTTTGCTTTGCTGTGCCAGGAACAGTTGCCGGAGTATCTTATATTTTAGCTTTTAATACCGCCCCATTTTATCTAACAGGTACCGCTGCTATAGTGATTATCTCGATGATTATGCGTAATGTACCGGTTGGTATTCGGGCTGGAATAGCTGGGCTAGGGCAATTAGATAAATCTCTAGATGAAGCTTCATTAAGCTTAAAGGCTGGATCATTTAGAACTATATTTTATATTTTAATTCCGCTTTTACGCCCAGCGATTTTATCAGCTTTAGTTTATAGCTTTGTGCGAGCTATTACTACGGTGAGCGCAATTGTGTTCTTGGTTACACCCGATACACGTGTTGCAACTGCCTATATTTTAAATAGAGTTGAAGATGGTGAATACGGTATTGCCATTGCCTACGGCTCAATATTAATTGTAGTTATGCTGTCAATTATTTTGTTGTTTGATTATTTAGTTGGTGAATCAAGAACTTCTCGTTCAACTGCTAAAAATACCCAATAGTTTGTCTCAGAAGGACTATAGGTTTAATTGAACGTAAGTAGCTTTTGGTTATGCTTGAATCTTAGGATTGTTTAATTATATAAATAGAATCTATAAGGTTAATAAATTTTTTGAATTAAATTAAAAGTTTAATATTAAAAAACTTTTGTGTAGGAATGAATTATGTCGAATGAGAATTATGTTGAACTAAGAAATATTACTAAACGATTTGGTAAAAACACGGTGATTGAAAATTTCAATTTATCTGTTGCTAAAGGTGAAATGATTACCTTACTAGGCCCTTCAGGCTGTGGAAAAACCACAATTTTGCGTCAACTTGCAGGACTTGAAAAGCCTAGTGAAGGGCAAATATTTATTGATGGTGAAGATGTAACTAATTTATCTATTCAGCAACGAGATATTTGTATGGTGTTTCAATCTTATGCACTTTTTCCACATATGTCGATAGGTGAAAACATTGGTTATGGATTGAAAATGATTGGTGTACCTAAAGAGGAGCGTAAAAAAAGGGTTGAAGAAGCATTAGAATTAGTTGATCTAGCCGGATTTGCCGATCGTTTTGTCGACCAAATTTCGGGTGGACAACAACAACGTGTTGCTTTAGCCCGTGCGTTGATTCTTAAGCCTAAAGTTTTATTATTTGATGAACCATTAAGTAACTTGGATGCCAATTTACGTCGCAGTATGCGAGAGAAAATACGAGAACTACAGCAACGTTTTAATATTACTTCATTTTATGTCACTCATGATCAGAGCGAAGCTTTTGCTGTATCGGATAGGGTACTGGTTATGAAAAAGGGGATCATTATGCAAGTTGATTCACCACAACGTTTATATCGCAGACCCGCTTCAAGGTTCATGGCTAATTTTATGGGGGACGCTAATATTTTCCCTGCGCATTATGACAATGGTTATATTTCAATTTTTGGTTATAAGCTCGATTGCCAAGATCAAATCAAACCTAAATCAACACAATGCGTTGTTGGTGTTAGGCCAGAGGCTATTGAATTGATGGAAAACCGCGCTGAAGATTGCCAAAAATGTCGTGTCGAAAATGTAGCATACATGGGGGCTCAGTATGAAATTTCAGTTAACTGGCATGATCAAATTTTACTTTTACAAGTTAATTCTATTTTATTAAAACCTAAAGTAGGCGATGAATTTTATCTAAAAATTCATCCAGAAGGAATGTTTGTGTTAGATGAGTAAATTACCTATACAGATTTAATAAATCATTTTTAGTGATACAATCTGGTTTGCTTAACTGTTTTTATCATTTTTTACTAAAGTATAATACCTCCTCTTCTAAGGAGGTATTTTGTTGTCATTTAAATCGTTTGTTCTTTAATCAGATAACTCTTAGTAAACAGAGACCAAGAAAGGATATATTGGTGGTGCGAAGCCTATATTGGAATATCCAAAATTAGCCATTAAAGGGAAAATAACTAGCGGCAATGATTAATATTAAAGATTATTCTGAGTGCACTTCAAATTAACAACAATAAAATTTAAGAAGCCGTTTCACTGCTCACAATTAAGATCTTCTAATTGTTGTTGTAAATCCAGCCAATTCATTTCTACTTGTTCCTGCTGGTTTTTTAGTTGACTCTGTTTTAATAATAATTCAGTTAATTCTGATTTTTTATCATTTTCATAAATAATCGGATCTGATAATTGCAATTCAATGTCTTTAAGAGCGGTACTCAATTGTTCAAGTTTTTGCTCTTCTTTTTGCAACAATTTTTTAATTGGCTGCATTTGCGCTCTTAATTCCGCTTCACGGCGTTTTTGTTCTTTGCGTTCTTGCGAAGAAATATTTTGGACACTATCTTTTTTAGCTGTATCTTGATCTGGTTCAGGCTGATTTTCCGCTTTCTGCTCGTCGGCAAGCCATTTTTGATAATCATCGAGATCACCATTAAATGGTTCAACTTTGTGATCGTGAACTAAATAAAACTCATCAGTTGTTGAACGTAGTAAGTGGCGATCATGCGATACAACAACTAACGCGCCTTCGAAATCAATAAGCGCTTCAGTTAATGCTTGGCGCATATCTAAATCTAAATGGTTAGTTGGCTCATCAAGTAACAGTAGGTTTGGCTTTTGCCAAACAATTAATGCTAAAACTAATCGAGCTTTTTCACCACCTGAAAAGGTTTTTACAGGTTCATTGACTTTATCGCCATGAAAATCAAAACCACCTAAGTAATTACGCAATTCTTGTTCTGTTATTTTAGGATCAGAAAGCTTAGTTAAATGCCAAAGTGAGGATTCTTCACCACGCAAATACTCTAACTGATGCTGAGCGAAATAGCCTAATTGAACACCTTTGGCTAAATTAATATGACCTTCTTTAGGTTGTAATTCTCCCGCTAATAATTTAATTAAAGTCGATTTACCAGCTCCGTTCCGTCCTAATAAACCAATTCTCGAACCGGGAACAAGATTTAATTTAATTTTTTCAAGGACGATTTTATCTCCATAACCAGCAACCACTTTATCCATCATCAATAATGGACTTGGTAAAAATTCAGAAGGTTTAAAATTGAAATGGAAAGGATTATCCACATGTGCCGGTGCAATAAGCTCCATTTTTTCTAACATTTTAATTCGGCTTTGAGCCTGTTTTGCTTTGGTTGCTTTTGCTCTAAAGCGATCAATATAGCTTTGCAGATGGGCGACTTTTTGTTGCTGACTTTCGTATAATGATTGTTGTTGTGCCAATTTAGTTATACGTTGGTTTTCGAATGAAGAATAGTTTCCGGTATATTCAAATAAACTTTTTTGTTCAATATGAATAATTTTATTAACAAGTGGATCTAAAAAGTCTCGGTCATGAGAGATTAAAATAAGCGTTCCCTGATAATTACTCAACCATTTTTCAAGCCAAATCACTGCATCTAAGTCAAGGTGGTTAGTTGGTTCGTCAAGCAGCAGTAAATCAGAACGGCACATTAACGCTTGCGCCAAATTTAGTCTCATCCGCCAACCGCCCGAGTAGGATTTAACCGGTAAATTGAGTTGTTCGTTAGAAAATCCTAAACCATGTAATAGTGTTGCGGCTCTTGCCCGTATTGTCCAAGCATCAATGGTATCGAGTTGTTCGTGAATAATCGCAATTTGCTCACCATTATTTTCTTGATTAGCAATCGTTAGTTTTTGTTCTAATTGGCGATATTCTCGATCCCCATCAATAGTGTATTCAATAGCTGGAACATCTAAAGCAGGTGTTTCTTGATTAACCCAAGCAAGCTGCCATTGTGTAGGTATTGATACACTTCCAGCATCAGAGTGAATTTCGCCTTTAATTAATGAAAAAAGGGTGGATTTACCACAACCATTTTTACCTACTAATCCAACTTTTTGTTTAGGATTAATTGTTGCTGAAGCGTTATCTAAAAGCAGATTAACACCACGACGAATTTGGATAGAATCAAAAACAATCATAATATTGCCATCTATTACTCTAAAAAAAAGCTATGCTAACAAAAAAAGAACTTTATGCAATACGTTTTACCGGTGATTTATCCGCATTGCATTTGAATCGAATATTTATGATTGATACGGTAAACAATGCGGAAAATGATAAAATAAGATTATTTATTAATATGTTGAATAAAAATCATATTTAATAATTAATGTAATCATTGCCTAAATATTAATATCACTTAAATTTTACTTTTTATTGCCGACAAAGCTCTGCGAATAAAAAGCCAACAGATAAGGATAAATACAAATAATCCTAGGTATTGTGGTAAATTTCCTAAGTTTTTAAATATCGCCAATGGGGCATCACTTCCTCCATTAGTAATACTTATCACAATTACTACCGCTAATATAACGCCAATTAAACTTTCACCAACAATTAAGCCTGATGCAATTAAAGCTGCTTTGCTATCAACTTTTTTAAATTGTATTTCTGGATCAGTATTATTTTTCTTTGCGTTAGCATAAGTATAACGTTTTATAATCCAAGATAGTAATGTGCCAACAAAAATCGGTGTAGTGACACTTGGTGGTAAATAAATGCCTAATCCGACAGCAAGAGCTGGTAATCTAAATTTTGAGTTATTTTTAGCAAAAATTAAATCAGTGATGATAATTATTCCCCCTAATACTAGGCCAATAAAAATCATTGTCCAATCAAGTTTATGCGAAAAAATACCTTGTGCAATAGTTGTCATTAAAGATGCTTGAGGAGAAGCTAAAACTTGAGAAAGATCCATATCACTGCGAGGAACAGCGCCTGTAAAGCCGTAAGCGTGATATAAGGTTTCTAGAATAGGAGCTATAACTAAAGCACCCACAAAGCAACCAATTAATAAAGCAACTTGTTGCTTCCATGGTGTTGCATTGACTAGATAGCCTGTTTTTAAATCTTGCAAATTATCATTTGATATACATGCTATTGCTAAAACAGTACTTGTCGTAAATAATGCTAATGCTGTTGCAAAATTCGATCCTTCAATCGTTGATAACATGCCATTAATTTCACCTAGTCCTAATAAAATAAGTGAAACAGCAATAACTGCAACTATTGCAATACCAGACATAGGACTTGCTGATGATCCGACTAAACCAGCCATATATCCACAAGCTGCAGCAACTAAAAAACCCATAATAAAAGAAAACAATACCGCACATGCAACTAATGACCAAGCTATGCCTGTAGATAAGCCACTATCAGCTATAAATGAATAAAAAGTCACGACTAAAATGACTAACATCATCCCCATAATAGAAAAAATCCATTTAGGGGATAGATCGCGTTCTGTTGTGTCTTTTATTGACACATCTGAACGTAGAGTTTTAAAAGAAATTTTCACTCCTTCAATAACTGGTTTTATTAAAGAGAGCAAAGTCCAAACAGCTGAAATAGCAATCGTTCCTGCACCAATAAAACGGATATCGTTGTCCCAAATTTGCATGGCAACTTGAGATAAAGGTAAACTTGAATCATAACCGTTGATAACTGTTAAAATCGGTATGCCAAATACCCAAGCAATAATAGTCCCAAGTAGTATTGCAATACCTGAAATAATACCAATTAGATAGCCTGCACTTAATAATGCTAAAGAAAACCCTAAGGGTATTTGAAATATTGCTTTGCCTGCTGTGAACCAATAAGCTGTATTTCCAGATAGCAGTTTGAATCCATTAGTAAATAAACTGACTAAAGAAGCAATTATGCCACCGAATAAAATATCTTTTAATCCACCATTAGCGTCATTTCCTTCTGCCTTTGACCCAGCCTTTAATATCTCGGCAGCAGCAACACCCTCAGGGTAAGGTAAATCGCTTTTTACTACCATGACATGTCGAAGCGGTATAGAAAATAACACACCTAACATACCACCAGCCAAACATACAGCAAAGGTTAACCAAAAAGGGAAATCATGCCAGTATCCCATCATTAATAAGCCCGGAATAACAAAAATGATTGAAGATAATGTCCCTGCAGCAGAAGCTTGCGTTTGAACCATATTATTTTCTAAAATGGTTGAATTAGGGAAAAACCGCAAAATCGCCATAGAAATTACAGCTGCAGGAATTGCAGATGAAAAAGTTAAACCGACCTTTAAGCCCAGATAAACATTTGATGCAGTAAAAATCATTGTTATCAGTGCACCAAGAATAATACCTCTAAATGTAAGTTCTCGTAGTTTATTCATATTTTTAGTGTTTTTTAAGTTGAAATTAAATGTATTATATACTTAATTGTGTATTTTGAGTGTAAATCTGTGTGATTTTATTGTTTTTAAATTTTTATTCATTGTTTTTAAATGGAAATATTTTTATTAAATTTTGGATGCTTACTATTTAGTTATTAAAACATTACTATTTTGTTTTGATACAATGTTATTTAACAATTACTACTTTGTGAGAAATATCGTGAACCAATTAGAACGTTTACAAGCTATTACTAAACAATTACGTAATCCAATTAAAGGTTGCGAATGGGACAGTAAGCAAACTTTTGAATCATTAAAATCATATACTCTAGAAGAAACTTATGAAGTCTTAGATGCCATAGAAAAAAAAGATATGGCTGAACTTAAAAATGAACTCGGTGATCTACTGTTTCAGATTGTTTTTTATGCTGACTTAGCAAATGAACAAGGTTTATTTAATTTTGATGATATCTGCCTCTCTGTTGCTGATAAGCTGATTAGTCGTCATCCCCATGTCTTTTCAAATGATACTACTGTTAAGCCAAATTGGGAACAACTTAAGCAACAAGAACGTGATAAACGAGCACAATATTCACTATTAGATGATATTCCCATCGCCATTCCAGCATTAATGAAAGCTGAAAAAATACAAAAACGCTGTGCATCAGTTGGATTTGATTGGGTAGAGTTAAAACCTGTTATTGATAAAGTTAAAGAAGAGCTTAGCGAAGTGGAAGAGGAATTGAATAAAACCGCACAAGATCAATCCAAAATTGAAGAAGAGCTTGGCGACTTATTTTTTGCCACCGTTAACTTAGCCAGACATTTAAAAGTTAAATCTGAGTTATGTTTACAAAATGCCAATAACAAGTTTATAAGGCGTTTTAAGCAGGTAGAATTATTACTTAAACAAAAAAATCACAATTTAATTGACGCAACACTTGAAGAAATGGAAGATGCATGGCAAATTGTCAAACAATCTGAACAATTATCTAGCGAAGTAAATCAAAATGACTGAACAAAAAAATGAATTATATCAAGAAATCGAAGCATGGGCACAAAATGCCATTTTACATAGCCCAACGTGGAGTATTAACCAGCTCGATTATTCCGAAAAAAGTATTTCTGTTGTTGAAATTATTATTGGTGAATTAGCTGATAAAAATTTTAGTATCCCTGAAGAACAGCTTAATATGATTGCTCAAGAGTATGGTTGTTACTTATTACTGACAGCCCAAAAATTATACGGCGGTGAGTTTTATTGGAATGAAGAACTTGAACAACCGATGTTAATTTGTTGTGAACCACAAGCAGCTATCGTGTTATTAACTTGGAATAAAGTCAAAGGGCGCCTTTTAGGGGATGAAGCTGATCATCTAGCCTTTTTCTTAGAAGGGTTTGCTGAGGCGACTAAAAATCCTGAAAATGGTTCTCAGATTGTCTATTTATAACCAAATAATACAATAATTAAAGGTTATTAGCTGATACAATTTCATGTTATCAGCTAATAGTCATTAATGCCAATTATCAAAGTGAATATGCATTGGCGATTTCAACTCGATAAATGACGATATTTAGGTTGTAATCAATAAACGTTATGGTTTAGGCAGATCAATAAATATTAAGTAATAAGCCTTACTCCCACTCAGTAGAGAATGGAAATAAGGTTTACTTAGTTAATCACTTTATACTTCTAAGTAATCTAAAATCCCTTCTGCCCCTTTGCGACCTTCGCTAATGGCAGTCACCACTAAATCCGATCCTCTTACCGCATCACCACCAGCAAAGATTTTTGGATGGCTGGTTTGGTAACCTTTGCTTTGTGGTGCGATTATGCGCCCTCTATCATCAAAATCAACACCATGTTCGGCTAACCACGGCATAGAATGAGGTTTAAAGCCAAATGCCATTACAACTGCATCTGCCGGAAGTACAAATTCCGATCCTTGAATTATCACCGGAGAACGACGTCCTTTTGCATCAGGTTCGCCAAGCTCCGTTCTTACCATTTTTACACCAGTAACATGACCGGCATCATTGATTTCGATGCTCAGAGGTTGTACATTGAATTGGAATTGTGCGCCTTCTTCTTTAGCATTTTTAACCTCGCGTTTAGAACCCGGCATATTAGCTTCATCACGGCGATAGGCGCAAGTCACTTCAGTTGCACCTTGACGTATAGACGTTCGAACGCAATCCATTGCTGTATCACCACCACCTAATACCACGACGCGTTTATTTTTCATATCGACATAAGGCGCATCATCAGTTTGTTGGTGTTGCATAATATGTTTGGTATTAGCAATTAAAAATGGTAGGGCATCATAAACACCATCGGCATCTTCATTTTCTAGGCCTGCACGCATTGATTGATAAGTACCAGTACCAACAAAAACTGCATCAAATTCATTGATGAGATCGGCTAATTGTACAGTTTTACCCACTTCAGTATTAAGGCGAAACTCAATTCCCATTTCGGTAAAGACATGTCTGCGGTGAATTAAGACTTCTTTATCTAATTTGAAAGCAGGAATACCAAAAGTTAATAGGCCACCAATTTCCGGATGACGATCAAAAACAACTGGTGTAACACCATTACGTACTAAGACATCAGCGCAAGCTAATCCAGCAGGGCCTGCACCAATAATTGCGACTCTTAGTCCAGTTTTTTCAACGTTAGATAGATTTGGTTTCCATCCCATTTTAAAGGCTTCATCAGTAATATAACGTTCAATACTGCCAATCGTTACGGCTCCAAATTCAGCATTTAAAGTACAGGAACCTTCACAAAGACGATCTTGCGGACAAACTCGTCCACACACCTCTGGTAGACTATTGGTTTGGTGAGATAGCTCAACAGCCTCTAAAATTTTCCCTTCATTAATTAATTTTAACCAATTTGGGATATAGTTATGTACTGGACAGCGCCATTCACAATAAGGATTACCACAAGCCAGACAACGATCTGCTTGTGCTTGAGATTGCGAGGCTGAAAAGCCTTCATAAATTTCAACAAACTCAATTTTACGGACGTTTAGCGATTTTTTAGGCGGATCAACACGTTGTAAATCGATAAACTGATAAACATTTTGACTCATATCGTGTTTTCTCCTTACTGTGCTTGCACACGTAGCTCTGCTGAAGAGCGACTACGGTGACCTAATAGCGCTTTAACATCACTAGATTTTGGTTTAACTAAAACAAATTGTTTCGCAAAATCTTCCCAATTAGCTAATATCTCTTCTGCCCAAGATGAGTGAGTAAGCTGTGCGTGTTCCATGATTAAACCACGTAAATGTTCTTCATGAATCGAGTAGTCAGCCACATTTAACATTTCCACCAACTCTTTATTAATACGCTTATGCAAATCACCATCGGTATCTAAAATATAAGCAAAACCACCAGTCATACCAGCACCGAAGTTTACGCCAGTTTTTCCTAAAACACAGACAATTCCGCCCGTCATATATTCACAGCCATTATCACCAATGCCTTCAACCACACTTATGGCTCCAGAGTTACGCACAGCAAAACGCTCACCCGCCCGACCAGCAGCAAATAATTTACCGCCAGTTGCGCCATATAAACAGGTATTACCAGCAATAGTTGCTTCATGGCTCAAAAATGCAGAGCCTTGTGGTGGACGAATGACAATGCGACCACCAGCCATGCCTTTACCAACATAGTCATTAGCATCCCCTGTAAGGGTTAAATCCACACCACCAGCATTCCAAACGCCAAAACTTTGACCTGCAGTACCATTGAAGTTCAACGAAATAGGGGAGGTAACCAAGCCTTGATCGCCATATTTTTTAGCAATATAACCGGATAAAGTGGTACCAACAGAGCGATCTGTATTTTGAATGTCAAAGTAGAAACTTTTAGTTTGACGATTATCAACCGCATCTTGTGCTTGAGTTATGATCTCTTTATTAAGCACACCTTTATCAAATGGTTTGTTATCTTCAATACAATGAACTGGTTTGCCTTCAATAGGTGATGCTGTTTTAAGTAAACTTGATAAATCCAGTTTTTGCTGTTTTGCAGTAATACCATCTAGTTCAATAAGCAGATCAGTACGACCGATTAAATCAACAATTTGTCTAACACCAAGTTCAGCCATAACTTCTCGAGTATTATGCGCAAGAAAACGGAAGTAGTTCATCGCTTTTTCTGGCAATCCATGATAATGTTCGCTACGTAATTTTTCGTCTTGAGTGGCTACGCCGGTTGCACAGTTATTTAGGTGACAAATACGGAGGTATTTACAACCCAATGCAACCATTGGCCCAGTACCAAAACCAAAACTTTCAGCGCCTAAAATTGCAGCTTTTACAATATCTGCCCCGGTTTTTAACCCACCATCAACTTGCAAACGTATTTTATGACGTAACCCGTTAGCAACTAATGATTGCTGGGTTTCAACCAAGCCAAGCTCCCAAGGGGAACCCGCATATTTAACTGATGTTAATGGGCTGGCACCAGTACCACCGTCATAACCTGAAATGGTGATTAAATCTGCATATGCTTTAGCAACCCCTGTTGCGATAGTGCCTACTCCTGGTTCAGAGACTAATTTAACCGAAATCATTGCAGTTGGATTAATCTGTTTCAAGTCAAAAATCAATTGAGCTAAATCTTCAATTGAATAAATATCGTGGTGTGGTGGAGGTGAAATTAATGTCACTCCCGGCACAGAAAAACGTAATTTCGCAATATAAGGGGTGACTTTATCACCAGGTAATTGTCCTCCCTCACCTGGTTTTGCGCCTTGGGCTACTTTGATTTGAATAACATCGGCACTCATTAAGTAGCCTGGTGTAACACCAAATCGACCAGAAGCCACTTGTTTGATACGTGATACTTTTATCGTGTTGTAACGAGCGGGATCTTCTCCACCCTCACCAGAATTAGAAAAACCACCTAATGTATTCATTGCTTCAGCTAATGATTCATGCGCCTCTGGGCTTAAGGCACCGATTGACATGGCAGCGGAGTCAAAGCGTTTAAACAATGATGATTCTGGTTCAACTTCATCAAGCGAAATAGCCGCGTTTTCAGGAGGATTTAGTTTTAATAAATCTCGTAGAGTTGCTGGTGGTCGATTATTTACAATATCCGCATAACGTTGATAATCTTCATAATTACCTTCATTAACTGCTTTTTGTAGTGATTGCACCACATCTGGATTATAAGCGTGGTATTCACCACCATAAACAAATTTGAGTAATCCACCTTGTTCTAATGGTTTACGTCGTAACCATGCTTTTTTAGATAAATTAAACTGATCTTGAGCAAAGTCCTCAAAATTGGCACCACTGATACGGCTAGTTACACCTTGGAAGCATAGCTCAACGACTTCTTCATGGAGACCAACTGCTTCAAATAGTTTAGAGCAACGGTAAGAGGCGACTGTTGAAATCCCCATTTTTGACATAATCTTATATAAGCCTTTATTAATACCATTACGGTAATTAATAATCGCTTCACGGTAAGATTTATTCATCGTACCATTATCGACCATTTGCGCTAAAGTTTCATAAGCTAAGTATGGATAGATTGCAGTTGCGCCAAACCCTAGCAAGACTGCAAACTGATGCGGATCTCGACAGCTTGCGGTTTCAACAATGATATTGGCATCACAGCGTAGATTTTTTTCAACTAGACGTTGTTGCACTGCGCCAACAGCCATTGGGGCTGGAATAGGTAAGCGATCTGGCGCTATATTTTTATCAGATAGGATTAGTAGTACAGTTCCTTCACGTACTTTTGCTTCGGCATCACCACATAATTGTTCAATTGCATCACGTAAGCTACCATCAATTTCATAAGTGATGTCAAGCGTTTCAGATTTGTAGTAGCGTGATTCTAAGGTCGTTAATTGTTTAAAATCCGAATGAACTAATACCGGGTATTTAAAAGCAACTCGATGAGCTTGACCTTCAGCTTCAGCAAACACATTCATTTCACGACCAATGCTCGTTGATAGTGACATCACGTGTGCTTCACGTAATGGGTCGATAGGTGGGTTAGTTACCTGAGCAAATTTTTGTCGGAAATAATCATAAATTAAGCGAGGACGACTTGATAATACCGCAAATGGCGTATCATCGCCCATAGAGCCTGTTGCTTCTTGACCATTTTCACCTAAGACTCGAATACACTGGTCAAGTTCTTCACTGCTATAACCAAATTGTTTTTGGTAAGTAGCTAGTAAAGTATCGTCATAATCACGAGAGCCGATATCGTCATCAGGAAGATCTTCAAATGGAATCAGCCGTTTTACATTCTTAGCCATCCATTCTTTGTACGGATGACGTTTTTGTAAATCGTTATCCGTTTCTGACGATTGTAAAATGCGACCTTCTTCAGTATCAATCACTAGTAATTCACCCGGGCCAACACGTCCTTTGGTCACTACTTCATCTGGTTGATAATCCCAAATACCAATTTCGGATGCACAAGTAATTAGTTTGTCAGTGGTAATCACATAACGTGCAGGGCGAAGGCCATTACGATCTAAGTTACAAGCGGCATAACGTCCATCGGACATAACGATACCTGCAGGGCCGTCCCACGGTTCCATATGCATAGAGTTGAAATCAAAAAAAGCACGGAGATCTTCATTCATATCCGGATTGTTTTGCCATGCAGGAGGCACAAGTAAACGCATAGCACGAACAATATCCATACCGCCTACTAAGAATAATTCAAGCATATTATCTAGCGAGCTTGAATCCGAGCCTGTAACATTAACAAACGGCGCGGCATCTTGTAAATCGGGTATAAGTGGCGTTTTGAATTTGTAAGATCGCGCTTTAGCCCATTGCCGATTACCCTCGATAGTATTAATTTCACCATTGTGGGCTAAATGTCTAAATGGTTGAGCAAGTGGCCAACGCGGTACGGTATTGGTTGAAAAACGCTGATGGAATAAACAAATTGCTGTTTCCATACGAATATCAGCCAAATCTAAATAGAATCTAGGTAAATCTTTAGGCATACATAAACCTTTATAGATATTGACCTGATTTGAAAAACTACATACGTAAAACGTATCATCTTGCACACGTTTTTCTATGCGGCGTCGTACCATATATAAACGACGCTCTAAATCAATTTTTGTCCATCCAGCAGGGGCATTAACAAAAACTTGTTCGATTCTTGGCAGTGATGACAGGGCGATTTCACCCAGAACGCTTTTATCAATTGGTACTTCACGCCAACCTAAAATAGATAGAGTTTCTTCGGCTAGCTCTTCTTCTACAATATCACGGCTTGCTTGGGCTTCGGCTTCATCTTGGCTTAAAAATAGCATGCCTACAGCATAGTTTGTTGCCAAACGCCATCCGGCATCTTCTGCGACAACTCTAAAAAATCGATCTGGTTTTTGCATTAAAAGCCCGCAGCCATCGCCCGTTTTACCATCGGATAAAATGGCACCACGGTGTTGCATTCGAGCAAGTCCGTGGATTGCAGTACGCACCACTTTGTGACTTGGTTGCCCTTCTATATGAGCGATTAAACCAAATCCGCAGTTATCTTTCTCATGATGCTGGTTATATAACATATCATTGCCTCTAATTCATCGTTATTATTTTTTGAGAAGATATAGGCATTAATCCCATAATAGGTGTGAAGGTAATTAAAAATAGGTTTTTGGTCAAATAAATATTACTTATAAGTCAATCTTTTAATAACTCAGTCTATATTTATTAATGAAGCTAATATCTCATATTAACTATTTGTTTATACTATAATTAAAATTTAATAGAGACAAAAGTTTCAGAAATTGGTTTTTTTCTCATAATAATAATTAATATTTGATTAAAAAAAAGTTGAGGAACGGGGTTTTTGAGCATCAAAATTGGCGATTTTTACACATTTTTTCAAGAATGAGTGAGTTAGAATCGCTACTCTTATATAATAGATAATCTTTATTATGGGTAATAGGTCTTATATGCAAAATAAAATTACAATTATTGGTGCGGGTGCTGCTGGGCTTTTTTGTGCCGGATTATTAGGACAAAAAGGTTATGATGTAACTGTTATTGATAATGGTAAAAAATTAGGACGCAAAATTTTAATGTCTGGTGGTGGTAAATGTAATTTTACCAACCTTAACGTAGAATCGACCCATTATATTTCAGAAAATCGTCATTTTTGTAAGTCTGCATTAAAGCGCTTTACTCAATGGGATTTTATTCAACTGGTTAATCAATACAGTATTGCCTATCATGAAAAAGATCATGGTCAGTTATTTTGTGATAATTCAGCGCAAGATATTGTTGATATGCTTGCCCAAGAGTGCCAAAAGGGGCAAGTTAAATTCATGTTAAACACTCAGCTTGAAGATGTTGAGGCTGAGCAGCAAGGATTTAAACTATCGACTTCACAAGGTTTTGTTCATACTGATAAATTAATTGTAGCAACTGGTGGGCAATCTATGCCAGCACTAGGTATGACCGCGATCGGATATAAAATTGCCGAAAAATTTTCGATTCCTGTTGTGCCCGTAAAAGCAGGGTTGGTGCCATTTACCTTACATAAACCTTTGCTAGAAGTATTATCCACTTTGTCGGGCGTTGCCGTGCCGGTTGAAGTATCTAATGAACAAATATCTTTTAAAGAGAATTTGCTGTTTACTCATCGAGGATTATCTGGACCAGCGATTTTACAAATCTCTAGTTATTGGCAAGCAGGTGAAGCCATTACCATTAATTTGTTGCCAGACGTAAGCTTTGAAGGTGATTTTCAACGCTTGTTAGAAAATAATCGCAATCAAAGCATTAAAAATTGTTTGGCGCAAATATTACCGAAGCGGTTAATTGAAGCTTTGATGCAATTAAATTTGATAGCCGATTTAACCGTTAAGCAATTAACGCCTACTCAGCAGCAAGTGCTTTACCAAACGTTAACTAGGTGGATGGTTACACCGAATGGAACGGAAGGCTATCGTACAGCTGAGGTAACTTTGGGTGGTGTGAGCTGTGATGCTTTATCGTCAAAGACGATGGAGGCGAAAAATCACCTCAATCTCTATTTTATTGGTGAAGTTGTTGATGTAGCTGGTTGGCTAGGTGGTTATAATTTCCAATGGGCTTGGAGCAGTGCATTTGCTTGCGCGCAATCCTTTGATTAATTATCAATTACCCCCATATGTATATCATATTTCTTAACTTTATATTGTAATGTGGTTCGCGAAACATCGAGTAATTTTGCCGCTGTAATAATTTTCCCATTGGCCTGATTTAATGCATCAATAATAAGTTGCTTTTCATAATTTTCGACTTGTTCGGTAAGATTACCAGTTATTTCGCTGGTAGTCGTTTTTTCAAGCTTGGCTTCATCTTGTGGATAAGGGCTATGAAGGTCAAATAATTCTTCATCCAGAATAATCTGCTGCAATTCTCCTGGCTCATTTTGTAAAACCATACTTCGGACAATAGCGTTTTCTAGCATTCGCACATTACCCGGCCAAGGCGCTGACATAAGTTGCTGTAATGCATGTTCACTAATACCAGTAATCAAAACACTTACATCAGTTTTATGTTTATCAATAAAGTATCTTGCCAATACAGGAATATCTTCTTGTCTTTCGCGTAGTGCTGGCAGTTTAATTAATCCGACATTTAATCGATAAAATAGATCGCTACGCATTTTGCCGGTTTTTAATAAATCGGCTGGTGATTCATTCATAGCTGCAACAATTCGAACATCAGCATGTTGCTCTTTATTCCCGCCTAGTGGCCAATAGGTTTTTTCTTGTAAGAATCGTAACAGTTTGCTTTGCATTTCAAGTGGCATCGCGTTAAGTTCATCAAGAAATAACGTACCACCATTAGCAAGTTCAAGATAACCTTGGCGATTTTCAGCTCCAGTGAAAGCTCCTTTAACAGTTCCGAATAAAGTACTTTCAATCAATGTTGTAGGCAAAGCGCTACAGTTAAGTGAAATAAACGCTTTATCACGGCGTTGGCTAGTTTGGTGAATTAATCTAGCAAATAGCTCTTTCCCAGTGCCGGTTTCGCCAACAATCAATACTGGCACATCATTACTACCTAAAATATTAGTCTGGTCGATCACCTGTTGCATTTTTTTTGAAGCAAAAACGATTTCTGGTAATGGCTGTTCTTTATTTTGATATAATTTTCTATTAAGACTGAATACCTGATCTTGCAGTTGTCTAACATTAGATAAATTACGACCAATTTCAACCGCGCCAATAATTTCTTTTTTGTGATTATAAAGAGGAACCGTTGTATGTTGATAATCAACTAATTTGCCCACATGATTATAATAGGTTTGATAGGTATCTTGATATTCTTTACCATGTAAAGCTTGTAGCATAGTACTATCTTCTTTTTTCAAATTAGGGTAAACTTTAAGCATTGGTTTACCTATGGCTTGTTCCATTGGATAGCCATCAAGTTCTGCACTTTCCTGATTGTAGTAAATATATTTACCTTCTTTGTCAATAATAGCCATAGGCTGATGTATTAGATCAAAAAAATGTTTAAATATTTCCAATGCTTGTAATAATTCAGGATCAATTATCATGATACTAAAACCTTTTGAAAGTTGGATTCTTACTAAGTATAGCGAGCGTTAATTTAAATATCTTTCAATTATTACTAAAAAAAGTGACAAATTTTTGTCATAAAAACATATTTTTTACTAAATGACTAATATTAAATTTGTAATTATTCTGTTAAACAATTGATTGTTTGTGTTTTTTTAAGTTGGCACGTTGATTGCATTGTAAGTGAGTAATCTTTTTACTTACCTTTTTTATGTACTAATTAACTGGAGGTCATATGTCCGACACAATTATGTCAAATTATAACAAAATACGCACAGATCTTATAACTAAAGATCGTCGTTTCAGTGCTCAAGGCGGCAAACTTTGTTTTGATGGTGTGAATTTGGAAGAATTAGCAAAGAAATATCCAACACCTTTTTACGTATTTTCTGAAAAAGAAATTGACCGTAATATTCAGGAGATCAAAGATTCGTTTAAAGCTCATCCAAATACTAAGATTTTCTATGCGTCAAAAACATGTTCAGTAATGGGTGTGCTTAAAGCGATTAAAGATGCGGGTATCTATGCAGAAGCTAACTCAATGTTTGAAGTTCGTAAATGTTTAGAAATCGGTTTCCCTGGTAGCCAAATTGTTTTCAACGGTGTGGTTAAAAAACCAGTTGATTTAGAATTTGCTATCCAAAACGATCTTTACATCATCAACGTAGATAGCCTATATGAGCTTGATATTATTGATGAGATTTCACGACGTTTGAAAAAAGTTGCAAATGTTTGTGTGCGTGTTGAACCAAATGTACCGTCAGCAACTCACGCAGAATTAGTAACCGCTTATCACGCTAAATCTGGTATCGACTTAGAACAAGCTGAAGAGACTTGCCGTCGTATTCTTGAAATGCCTTATGTTCATTTACGTGGTTTACATATGCACGTAGGGGATCAAGTACCAGAAGCAGAACCTTTTGCAAAAGCGACTAAAGTATTAGTTGATGAATCACGCCGTTTAGAAGAAGTTCTTGGCATTAAATTTGATTTAATCAACGTTGGTGGTGGTATTCCTGTTCCATATAAATATGACGAAGAAAATGGTAATCCATTAGAAGACAATATGTATGCTGGTATTACTGCACAAGATTTCGCCGATGCGGTAATCAGTGAAGTACATAAATGGCGTACTGACGTTGAAATTTGTATCGAACCAGGTCGTAAAGTAACCGGTTCAGCTGGTGTGCTATTAACTGAAGTTGCTTGTGAAAAACGTAAAACTAACTACGATTTAGACGGTAACATCGAAGAACATGTTGAATGGAAATTTGTTGATGCGGGTTACAGCGTATTATCTGACAGTCAACACTTTGATTGGTTCTTCTATGTTTATGATGCATCAAGAATCACTGAGCAACATGATGAGTACATTAAATTAGCGGGTCCATTATGTGACGGTGGTGACTATTTCCATGTGGGTGTTAAAGGTGAAGAATTCTTATTACCTAAAGACACACAAATTGGCGATATCATTGCTTTCCTTGATGCCGGTGCTTATACCATCGAAAGCCAAACAGTTTATAACAACCGCCCACGTACTGCTGTTGTTATGATTGATAAAGAAGGCAAAGATCGATTGATTCGCCGTGAAGACACTTACGAGGATATGGTTGGATACGACGTGTATTAATCATGAACTGGCTGGGGCAATAACTGCCCCAGTTGTTATTATGTGAGGTTATTATGAGTGATTCTAAAGATTCAAGTTTACTTGGTATTAAAGACATTGTGTTTATGAATGTCATTGCAATATTGAGTTTACGTCAAATTCCTAATGTTGCTCCTTACGGAGCGTCAGCAATGGTGCTTTGGCTACTTGCTGCATTTTGTTTGTTTTTTCCATTAGCCATGGTTTGTGGTGAGCTTTCAACAGGCTGGCCAAAAGATGGTGGGATCTTTGTATGGGTAAAAGAAGCATTTGGTAAACGTGTCGGTTGGATAGTGGTTGTTTGCTTCCTGTTTTCATGTGTGCTTTTCTTCCCATTAATGTTGCAGTTTGGTTTTACTGCAATTGGTTATATGTTTAGCCCTGAACTTGCTCAGAATCAGGTATTTATTGGTGTTGGCTCCATGGCAGTATTCTGGATCTTAACGTTAATGAATATCAAAGGCATGAAATGGACTAAAATCATTAACAGTGTTAGTGCATGGTTAGGTGTATTTATTCCTGCTGCTATTATCGTGTTATTAGCTATTGTATGGTTAATGACTGGTCATCCAATGGCAACTGATTATAGCCATGTTAGTGATTGGATTCCGGATTTAAGTAGCTGGGATACTATTGTATTTTTATCAAGCATGATGTTTGCTTTTGCTGGGCTAGAAGTTGCACCAATGATCGCTGGTCGTACTCGTGATCCACAACGTGACTTCCCTAAAGCGATGGCGGTATCTGCAGTTGTTATCGTTGGTATCTATATGATTGGTACTTGGGCAATTAATACCTTATTACCTGCTGCTGATACTGATATTGTTGCCGGTGTAATGCAAGCGATGGAAGCTGCTGCTAAAGAGCTACACATGCCTTGGTTATTACCAGTAATGGCAATTTGTTTGTTCTTTGGTGCATTAGGTCAAATTAACTCATGGTTAGTTGGTCCTATCTATATGTTACAAGAAGCATCAAAAGAAGATAACTTACTTGGTGAACGTATTGGTCGATTACATCCTGTATATCAAACACCAGCATTTGCTTTAGTTATCCAAGCAATAATTGTAACGGTACTTTGTTTCTCAACATTCGTATCACCAAGTATTGCTGCTGCATATTGGATGTTAACTGCATTAACAACCATTTGTTACTTTATTCCTTATTTAGTGATGTTTATTGCGTACTATCGCTTACGTATTACTCAACCAGATGTACCACGTAGCTTCAAGATTCCTGGTAAAGTTTTACCAATTATTTTACCTGGTTTAGGTTTCTTATCTACGCTATTTGCGGTGATCTTAGTCTTTATTCCACCAGCACAAATTGATATGGGTGGATATGTTGAGTACATCGCTAAAATTGTTGGTGGTGCAGTGCTTGCAATTGTGTTAGCTGAATGGATATACCATCGCGCACAAAGACGTAACCGCTTGCAATAAGATATAGAGGAGTAAATTTATGTACAAACCTATATTGGAAATTGATTTAGGTAAATTAAAAGACAATGCCCGTGTTGAAAAAGAGCTTCTTGCTAAACACGGCATTGAAGTGATGGCGGTAAATAAAGTCTTTGATGGCTGTGTTGAAACCGCCAAAGCGGTGCTTGATGGTGGTATTGATGTGATTGCTGAATCAAGAACCTACAATTTGAAGAAACTTAAAGATGCTTTAAATTGTAAAACTTGTTTATTACGTAGTCCTTGTTTAAGTGAGATCAGTGAAGTAGTGAAATACGCAGATATTAGCTTAAACAGTGAAAAACAAGTTATCCAAGCACTTTCTGATGAAGCGGTAAAACAACAAAAAGTCCATCAAGTACTTTTAATGGTTGATATGGGCGATTTACGTGAAGGTATTTGGTTTGAACATGTCGATGATATCATCGAAACAGTCAAACTAATCTTATCTTTACCGGGTGTTGAGCTTTATGGGCTTGGGACCAACTTCAACTGCTATGGTACTGTTCTACCAACTGTTAAAAATGGTGTGGATTTTTTACACATAGCGCGTAAAGTAGAAGAAGCTTGTAATATCAAGATCAAGTATCTATCAGCTGGTAATTGTACAAGTTACCATCTGCTTGATAAAGGGATCTGGCCAGAAGGGCTTAATCACATTCGAATTGGTGGTTTACATGAGTTTGGTATTGAGTATGTGGATATGAAATATCTTGATGAGTTTCATCACTCAAACAAACCTGTAGAAAAAGCTTGTAGTGACATGTATAAATTGTATGCACAAATCATCGAGCTTAATAGTAAACCAACCGTTCCTGTTGGAGAATTAGGTGTTGATGCCTTTTTGAACAGCAAAACTTTTGTTGATCATGGTACTCGTAAACGCGCGCTTCTCGCTTTTGGCCGTCAAGATGTGCCAGCAGAAAGCTGTATACCGATTAATGACAACATTACGGTCTTAGGTCAAACCAGCGATCATACTATTGTTGATATTGAAGATGTTTCTGAAACATTACGTGTTGGCGATATGATTGGGTTTGAGCTTGATTATACAGCCCTACTTATGGCTTGCCAAACCAATGGTGTAGAAAAACGGTTTGTTTATTAATATCTATCAGCTGCTGGGCAACCAGCAGCTATTATTGATTACTAGGCGGTTTACATGGCAACATCAGAATCTCAAGAAAGTCCTTATCCCAGTACCTTAAAGAAAAACTTAAAAAATCGTCATTTATTGATGATTTCGTTAGGTGGCTCAATAGGAACTGGATTATTTATTGGTATTGCAGCACCACTTAGCACGGTTGGACCGTTAGGCACGATTATCGCATATCTACTTGCGGGTAGTATTATGCTGTCGACCATGCTTTGCTTAGGTGAACTTTCTTGTGCATTCCCACATGCGGGTTCTTTTCAGCATTATGCACTAATGTTTATTCCACATCCTATTTGGAGTTATACCATTGGCTGGTTATATTGGTTAAGCTGGGTACTGTCTATGGCTGCTGACTTAACTGCAGCTTCGATGATCGCTCACCAAGTTTTTTCCTCTATTCCCATCTATATTCTTAGTCTAATTATTTTAACCGTTATTACTTGTGTCCATTTAACGTCTGTTAGAGCTTTTGGCGAAAGTGAATACTGGTTTTCAACGATAAAAGTATTGGCCATTATTGCATTTATAGCTGTTGGCATTTATTTACTCTATCATCAATATAATCAAACACATGTATTACCAACACTTAAAACCGACCAAGGTTGGTTTCCTAGTGGATTTTTATCAATTTTTGTTTGTATGACAATTGTTACTTATTCATTTCAGGGCGTCGAATTAATTGGTAGTGCAGCGGGTGAAGCGCAATCACCTCAAAGCGTATTGCCAAAAATTATCACTGGTGTGGCTTTTCGTATCATCTTGTTTTATGTGTTAGCGATTGCGGTGTTAGCACTAGTTTACCCTTATGGAGCAACCCATAATGAAATTAGCCCATTTGTTTGGGTATTCAATAAAGCCGGGATTACCTTTGCTTCATATGTGATGCTATTTGTTATCTTTTGTGCTGCAATATCGGCCGCTAATTCGGCTGTTTATGCCAGCTCGAGAATGCTATGGTCGATGGCTCAAGATGATTTAGCACCAAAATACTTTTCAGAAGTCAATAAACGAGGCGTGCCAACTAAAGGAATATTATTTATCGCAATTATTGCGTTAGTTTCGCTGTTTTCTAAATATATTGCTGCTGAAAAATTATATCTCTATTTGGTAGCAAGTACTGGACAAGTTGGGTGTTTTGCTTGGATTATTATTGCTTGGTGCCAATATCAATTTCGTAAGGGAGTGAATGAAGGCAAATACTCTAAAGATATGATCAAATTTAAATCTCCGCTATTTCCTTGGTTAGCGATGATTTCTATTACTGTTAACATTATTATTATTGTTGGGGTATGGTTTGGTGAATCAGGGCATTTTATTTTATTATCTGAGGTAATCTTAATTTTCGTAATTTTAGCTTCATATTACTTTTTCAAAAAACGTAAATCCGATTAACTTTATTATCAGTTTAGGTAATCACCTTAACTATCAATTATAGGTGATTACTTATTGTTAGAATTGAACTTTTAATTATCTGAATTATAAAACTTATTTTAAAAATGCAGAGACGCCAGTAAATACAACTTGAGCGGCAATAGCTGATATTAATAACCCGGTAAGTTTTGACAAAATTGCTATACCAGTATTTTTTAAAACGTTAGCAATGCTTTTTGCGCATAGTAACATGGCATAAATACCGCTTGAGGCAATCAATAGCGAAAGGGCGCCAATCAGGTTTTGCATACCTACCGAACTTGTCCCCATAACAATAATCGTACCAATGGAGGCTGGTCCCATACATAAAGGTATTGCAAGAGGAACCACACTAATATCATCATCATCAGTATGAATTTTATTTTTTTCAGGTGAATCATTCATCAATGAAACAGCGGTAATAAATAGTAATGCTCCCGACCCAATTCTAAAAGCATCGAGTGTAAAACCAAACACACTAAACATGGCATTACCAAAAAAGAATAACACGATACCAATAATAAAAACGGCACACGATGTTTTAAGTGCAGTCTTTCGGCGTTGTTGTTCATCATATTGTTTAGTACCACTTAAGAATGCACTTAGCACTGCTGGTGGTGTCATTAAAGCGAATAACTTGGTTGTGGTGGCGAGAATTTCAACAAGATAGTTATCCATAGTATTACCCTTTATAGCTTTAGATATTGCTTGAAATCTGTCAACAATTGTTGGCGGGAATCAACTATACACATAAAAACGGTCACCATAAAGGTGACCATATTTAATTGGATATAATTTTAATAGTTTATTAAATATTAACCAATTTGAATTAGTTAAGGCGCTCTTTAATACGAGCCGCTTTACCACGAAGTTCGCGTAAGTAGTAAAGTTTAGCTTGACGTACTTGACCACGACGTTTCACAGTAATTGAATCAACAGTTGGTGAGTGAGTTTGGAATACTCGTTCAACACCTTCGCCATTCGAAATTTTACGTACTGTAAATGCAGAATGTAAACCACGATTGCGAATTGCAATAACCACACCTTCATATGCTTGAAGACGTTTTTTGTTACCTTCAACAACCCATACTTTAACTTCTACCGTATCACCCGGACGAAAAGACGGGATGTCTTTTTTCATTTGTTCTTGTTCTAATTGCTGAATAATTGCATTTTTCATAATTTTGTCTCTTACTAGTTATACTGAAATATTAATGGCTCGGTTTATCACGATATTCATGTTGGAATTCAGTGAGTAAACGTTGCTCTTCATCAGTCAGAGCTAGATTTTCAAGAAGATCTTCTCTTCTCAACCAAGTTCGTCCTAGTGATTGTTTCAATCGCCAGCGACGAATCGCTTCATGGTGACCAGACATTAACACATCAGGCACCGCCATTCCATCTAACACCTCAGGTCTGGTATAGTGTGGACAATCAAGTAAACCGTTTGCAAAAGAGTCTTCTTCTGCTGATGATTCATGATTCAATACGCCTGGAATAAACCTTGCTAATGCATCAATCATTGTCATCGCCGGTAATTCACCGCCACTTAACACGTAATCCCCAATTGACCATTCTTCATCAATTTCGGTTTGGATAACGCGTTCATCTATACCTTCATATCGACCACAAATCAAAATCAATTTTTGATATTGTGACAACTCGCAAACACCTTGTTGGTTTAATTTGCGCCCTTGTGGGGAAAGATAGATTACTTTTGTATTTTCACCTGCTACTGCTTTCGCAGCATGAATCGCATCTCTAAGTGGTTGTACCATCATTAACATGCCGGGACCACCACCATAAGGCCTATCATCGACAGTCTTATGCTTGTCATGCGCAAAATCGCGCGGGTTCCAATATTCTACTGTTAACAGTCCGTTTTTTACTGCTCGACCAGTTACACCATAACAGGTAATAGCTTGGAACATTTCGGGAAAAAGGCTAATTACGCCAATCCACATATTCTTACCTTACCGATTAAAATGCGGGATCCCAATCGACCACAATCATTTTTGTTGTTAAATCAACTTGTTTAATAAATTGTTCTTCAACAAAAGGAATTAAACGTTCTGTTGCTCCAAATGCATCTTTTAGATTTGCTTTAACAACCAACACATCATTAGAACCGGTTTCCATTAAATCAGTTACTTGACCTAAATCATAACCGTTAATTGTTTTCACTCTACAGCCAATCAAATCTTTCCAATAGAAATCGCCTTGATTAAGCTCAGGCAATTCTTCTGCATCAACGAATACTTCAGCATTAGTTAACGCATTGGCTTGATCTCGATCATCAACGCCTTTGAGTTTGACAATCATATCTTGATTATGAGGTTTAAAGCTCTCAACGATTACTTCCTGCCATTTTCCAGCACGCTGGATATACCAAGGTTTGTAATCAAAAATACTATCTGGAAATTCTGTAAACGAAAAAATCCTGAGCCATCCACGAATGCCGTAGCTTGAACCAAGTTTACCAACAACGATTAGATTCTCAGTATTCATCTTTACACTATTACTTAATTAAGCAGCTTTTTGTGCTTGTTTGATCAATGTATTAACACGATCAGAAATAGTAGCACCTAAACCAACCCAATAATTTACGCGATCAAGATCTAAACGTAATTCTTCTGCTTTACCTTGTGCAATTGGATTAAAAAAGCCAACGCGCTCAATAAAACGACCATCACGTGGGTTACGGCTATCAGTGACAACTACTTGATAAAAAGGGCGCTTTTTAGAGCCACCACGAGCTAAACGAATAGTTACCATAACATCCTCTTAAATTAAAAAATAATCTTTCTTTTGCCCAACACGGACAAAATCAAAGCCCCAAAATTATACTCTTTCTAGCAAAAAGTGCAATGGTTGTTTATTGATGATAGCAAGCTTTATACTTATTTTCGGGTAGATAATAAAAAAATCTCATCAATGATGATTGATGAGATTTACAAAGTAATAATAACAATGATAAAAGAGTCTTAGTCTATATCCATATCCATTAATGCTGCACTAAGTCCTTTTCCATGCATATCAAGAGCTAAAGAACGAGTAACACCACCGCCTAATGCTTCATACATAACAAAGTTTAATGCACCAATATTAGGTAGTTCATAACGAACTACTTTTCCTTTAACGATGTCTGAAAAGAATTCTTTGACTTTCTCTGCTGTAACAGCAGCCTTTAATTTTTCATAATTATTTATATCATAAGCAATAACTGAAATATTAGAGATATTACCTTTATCTCCTGTACGTGAATGCGCTAGTTCTCTTAATTTCATTTTATACCTCCAAATAGCTAATGATTGGCTTGACCAATTTGCGTTCAATCAGCGTTGAATCCATGGCAACAATCTCTTTTACAGATTTAAATGCACCACCACCTGCTGCAGGACCGTTGGTATACAAAGCTTCGACTTCATTACCAATTGAAATTGCATCTGCTTTATTTTTGAAACGACCCGCAACACGAACTCTTACTTCATATGGTTTGCTTGTTTGTGATAACTTGTTGCCATGTAATGAATTTATGCCGATTAAGTCAAAACGCAACTCATCAGCATTGGCATGAATAATCGAAAGACGTTCTTTTACGATGTCTAATGCTAATTGGCCTCGTTCCGTTGCACCTGGACCTGCGTAACTCATTTCTCCTTCACCAATAAAACCATCTAAATAACCAACTGATACTTTTAATGTTTCAGTTTTCTGCCTACCTGTTGCTCCAGTTACTGAAACTCGATCTTTAGCTTCTTGTTTGAAAGTGACATTTGAGAAATCAGCAACTACATCTGGTGTTATATAAAATTGTGGGTTATGAATTTCATAAAGCATCTGTTCTTTACATGTATCAATATTGACGCAACCACCAGCTTCAGCAACTTTAGTAATAATGGCTTCACCATTTTCATTAACTTCTGCAATTGGAAAACCTAAACGAGCAAGTCCTTGCACATCTTTATACCCAGGATCAGCATAATATCCCCCCGTTATTTGACCTGCACATTCAAGTAAGTGACCAATAACAGTACCTTTTCCTAATTTATCCCAATCTGATAATGACCAACCAAATTCATAAACCATTGGTGATAAAAATAATGAAGGATCGGCTACTCGTCCTGTAATAACGATATCAGCTCCAGAATTAAGTGCTTCAACTAAAGCTTCACAACCTAAATATGCATTAGCTGAAACAATATTTTTGTTAGATTCAGAAATTTTTTGACCAATATCATCAAGTTTAAGATCCTGATTAATTACAGATTGATAAACATCATCCCCTTCAATAACCGCAATTTTTAATCCAGATAGACCCAATGACTGAGCTATAGATTGGATACTTTTACCCGCTGCTTGTGGGTTTGCGGCACCCATATTGCTAATAATTTTTATTTTATTTTTAGCACATAGTGGTAGTACTGCACGCATTCTTGCTTCTAGTAACTCATTAAAACCAGCGTTAGGATTAGCTTGTTTTTGTTTCTGACCTATTGCAATAGTTCGCTCTGCTAAACACTCAAATATCAAATATTGAATTTCCCCTTTTTGGGCGAGTTCTATTGCTGGCTCAATACGATCGCCGGCATAACCTGCACCACAACCAATTCTTATTGTTTTCATAGTTAACTACCTCTTTTAAATTTAAATCGGGAACACACCAGTAACAACACAAGCAACAGTCATAATGATGCTTGCTAACCATAAAATCGGAATACTAAATTTTTGATGATCGGCTAAATCAACGCCTGCAAGACTAACCAGTAGAAATGTGGCTGGTGTTAATGGGCTGACAGGGAATCCTGTGGTCATTTGTCCCATAATTGATGCTTGAGCAACTTGGATGCCCGGCACACCTAACATTTCTACAGTATTTGCTACAACGGGCATAATGCCAAAATAGTACGAGTCAGGATCAAAAATAAGGCTTAAAGGCATTGATACAATACCTGTGATAAATGGTACATGACTTGCAAAATGCTCTGGAATAAAATGGACTGCAGCTTCGGACATCGCTTTTAACATTCCTGAACCAGCCATAATTCCTGTAAAGGCACCTGCAGCAAATAAAATGCTTGCCATCATTAAAGCTGCTTTAGCATGAGCATTAATTCGTTCAGATTGCATTTTTACATTTGGGTAGTTGATCATAAGTGCGAGAGTGAGGGCAATCATGAATGCAACTGTAGGTGAAATATGTGTAAACACCATGGTACATAAAACAGCAATAACTAGAGCGATATTTACCCAAAAGAGATGAGGTCGGCGGAGTTTCTTTTCTTCTTCAGTTAACTCTTTTTCATGATGTGGAATACCGCCAGTTGCCAGTATTGCTTCTTTAGTAAGTCCTAAACGTTTTTGCTCTTTTTTGCCCCAATAATAGCCCATCAATATCATGAATGTTAGCCCAGCTATTTGTGCAGGAATGAGAGGAATAAAAAGATCATGTGTAGCAATATTTAATGCGCTTGCGGCGCGAATCATTGGTCCTGTCCAAGGTAAAAAATTTACACCTGCACTCAATGCGGTAATACCGATTAACATGCGTTTATCCATTCCTAACTTTTCAAATAAAGGTAACATTGTGGGTATTGTCACTAGAAAAGTTACAGCACCATTGCCATCTAAATGGGCAATTAGCGCTAAAATACCTGTACCAATAAGTATTCGAACAGGATTTGCACCAACAAAACGTAAAATGCGTTTAATAATGGGGTCAAACATCCCTGCGTCTGTTACCACACCGAAAAATGTAATGGCAAAAACAAACATAGCCGCCATTGGTGCAAGTTTTGTAATGCCAGCTACAATGTATTTTGGCGTGTCTAAACCACATCCAGCAACTAAAGCTCCGATTGTGGGAATGACGATTAATGCAACAATAGGTGACATTCGCTTTGACATTATGCAGTACAACATAACGACAATCGTTAAAATGCCGGTGAGTGCTAACATAGATAATCTCCTTAATAAAGTGAACACATTCCGTATGATATACAACTAAAAACAAGACAATTATTTAAATAAGATATGAATTTATTTGCAGTTAAAATAGGAAATTATTTATTTGAATTACAGATAAATAATTTGCTTAATTTTATAGATGTTTGGTTAAAAAATAGTAGTTTTTTCAGTTGGTTATAATAACAGTCAAAAATAGAGTTTTATTTAACCGTGCAAATGTCACAAAAAATAAAAATCTATTTTGATAACTAGCTCAAATAAATAAAAAGTATGTTACAGTTCAGTAATGCTAACTCATTGAAAATAAATATGATGAAAGCTATATTTTTACCATTTTGAAAAACATTGAGAGACTCGTTGTAATATGAACATTTCTATTAAGCAATTACGTGCATTTCTTGCTTTAGCTGAAACAGAAAACTTTACTCGTGCATCGGAGGTTGTCAATTTATCACAACCCGCATTTAGTGCACTTATAGCAACATTAGAACAAGAAGTTGGCTTTAGACTATTCGATCGTGATACCAGAAAAGTCCAACTCAATATTGATGGTTTACATTTTATAGAATTAGCCAGAAACCTAATTCATAACTATGATAATACTATTCGTGAAATAAAACGTTATTCTAGCGGTGAAGAAGGTAGTGTTACTGTTGCTGTTCTACCGTCTTTGGCTGTTAAATGGTTACCGCAAGTAATTAATAAATTTAATGAAGAAAACCCTAAAATTAGAGTCGATATTTTAGACACTCAATGGGATAGATGCTTACATGCTATTATTGATAACACAGCAGATTTGGCGGTGGCAGCAGGAACACCAACATTAAAAGATATTCATGCTGATTTATTGTTTTCAGATGAATTTTACTTGATTTGCCACAAAGACAATGTTCTTGCACAGAAACAATCTGTTGAGTTAAAAGAGTTAGAAGGGCATAACTTTATTGCTTTTTCAAAAGGTACAAGTATTCGTATTTATACCGATCAATTGACTCAGCTCTATAACATTCAATATGCCATGGAAGTTAGGCAGTTGACATCGATGATGGGGTTAGTTGCTGTAAATCAGGGAATTAGTATTACAACTGGGTTAACCTTATTCCAATTTGAACATGATAATATTGCGATTATTCCATTTAAAGATATCTCTTTAAAAAGAGCAGTTTATCTAATTAAGAAAAGGGATCGACAATTATCAAAACAAGCTCAAAAATTATATCAATTTATTCGGAATAATTACATGATAAATTAATATTTAAATTTATTAGTGTATTGTTTTAAATATAAATATTATCTTTTTTTCTTGAACAAAGCTCGTTTTAACACGTCAAAAAATCCTAACGCTTTGACCATTTTTTTGCTATCAACATAGACACGTATTGCTTTTAATACTTTTTTCGGCTCTTTGGACGCAAAAGCGAACGTGCCGTCTTTTTTAGTTTGTATGGAGTAACGAGATATCCACTTACCTTTAAAAAATACCGATGCGATAACATAATCGACCTCTTCCCAAGGAATTTGAATATATTTCCGAGGATCGCGTTGATGATAAAATTCGAACGCCTTATCACCAATCATAATATGGCCATATTCTGAAAAACCTGAAAAAGCAGTCGCTTTTACTGTTAAATCTACTTTGGTATTTAATGATTGAACCATTTAGCTACTTATATCCATTATTTTAATCTGAGTTGCTAAGGCACCCTTTTCTCATTATTTATAAAGAAAAGGGTGATTTTTGTTTGAGGAAAAACAGCAATTTTGCTTAAAAAGTGCGCTCCTCAACTTTTTTAGTCAACATTGTTGGCTTTATAAAAGACCAATAACATGACCAGTAACACCGACTAAGAATAGTGCAAGAATAATTATAATAGGTGATACTTTTTTACGAAGTAACCACATACAGAAGAACGTTAATAGTAATGGCACAAGTCCAGGAATTAGCTGATCTAAGTTATTTTGTAAAGTCGTTACTTGGTTTTGACTAAGTGCGAGCCCATCTTGCATTTGCATCAATGCTTTTTGTATACCTTCGGCACCAGCAGGTAGGGAATTCCAATCAATAAATGCACCATTATCTAATTTTACTGTGGATACGACTGGTTGGAATTTTATTGATACCCACCTTTGTACTAAAGCCGCCAGTACAAACATCCCCAAGATAGACGCACCTTTAGTGATTTTTTGGAGTACACCACCACTTAAGTTATCGGTAATTTTAGAACCAGTACGGTAACCTAATTCTTGGGTAAACCACATGAAGCACATGCGAATAATGTTCCAAAGTAGGAAGAATAGAATTGGACCTAGAATATTACCACTTAAGGCAAGTGAGGCACCTAGTCCACCAAGCATAGGACGAAGTGTAAACCAGAAAACTGGATCACCAACCCCAGCTAAAGGTCCCATCATTCCCACTTTTACCCCTTGAATAGTGACATCATCTACAGGCGCACCATTAGCTCGTTCTTCTTCAAGGGCTAAAGTCACACCAAGTACAGGTGATGCTAAATAAGGATGTGTATTGAAAAATTCTAAATGGCGTTTAAGTGCTGCCGAACGATCTTCTTTTGTGGTATATAATTTTTTGATAGCAGGAATCATTGAATAAACCAAGCCACCATTTTGCATACGTTCGTAGTTCCAAGAACCTTGAAGGAAAGTTGAACGCCAAGCTACCGATAAACGGTCTTTTTTCGATAAATGAATTCGATCTGTCATGTTCTTCTCCAAGTTCTTAGTAATCATTTAAAATATCATCAAGTGGATCGCCTTTACTACCAGCATTTGATGAATTGCCACGTTCAGAAAGATTTAGATAAATTAGTGCTAGAGCAATACCTAGAGCACCAATTGCAATCAAGGTTAATTGTGATATCGCGGCAACAACAAAACCAATAATGAAAAATGGCCAAACTTCACGACTTGCCATCATATTAATTACCATCGCGTAACCAACAGCCACTACCAAGCCTCCACCAATACCCATACCTTCGGATAGCCATTTAGGCATTGAATTTAATGCGTCCTTTACCACTTCAGCAGGAATAAATAACAGCGCTGCTGCTGGTATTGCAATACGTAAACCTTGTAAACAAACCCCTAATATTTGTAACCATTCGATTCTACGGATATTACCTTGCTCTGCTGCAGCATCCATTAAATGCACTAATGGGACGGCAATAGTTCGCACAATCATCGTTAAAAATAAGCCAGCAACTGCTAGTGGGATGGCAATAGCGATAGCTGTCGATACTCCAGCCTCACCTTGTCCACCAAGAACTAAAATAATAGATGAAGCAACAGCAGCAAGCGCGGCATCAGGTGCAACCGCTGCGCCAATATTTGCCCAGCCTAATGCTATCATCTGTAATGAACCACCTAACATTACGCCAGCTTCTAGATTTCCTGTCACTAGACCAATTAGTGAACAAGCAACTAATGGTTGATGGAATTGGAATTGGTCTAAAATACCTTCCATTCCAGCTAAGAACGCAATAACTATCACTAAAATGATAGCAATAATTGATAAAGTCATAATAATAACCCCTTAATTAAACTAATTCTTTTGTTCAGCTAATTCTTGTTTCGCTTTCTTTAATAATTCATCCATATTATCCTCAGAATCATTAGGTACTTTGCGAATGTCGAATTTCACATTTTTCGCTTTTAATTTCTCGAATGTATCAACATCTTCAGCGCTCATTGACAGCACTTTGTTGACCATTACCTTGCCGACAGAATGCGCCATTGAACCAACATTTAATGTTTGAATATCAACACCGCCATCTATAGCGCGAAGTACATCTTCAGGGTTTTCGAAAAGTAATAAGGCTTTGGTGTTACCAAAACGGGGATCATGCGCAACTTCAATAATTTTTTTAATTGGCACAACATTGGCTTTAACACCAGGAGGTGCGGCTTCTTCAATCAGTTTTTTCCTTAATTCATCTTTGGCAACTGAGTCTGAAACCACAATAATACGATTAGGGTTAGTCGTTTTAGTCCAAGAGGTTGCCACTTGTCCGTGTAACAAGCGTGAATCAACGCGAGCTAATACAATTTTCAATTTACCATCACCTAAAACAGTACCTTCAGGGATAGTGCTTGTTTGTTGATTGTTTTGCGTTGGTTTAGTTGCCACTTCAACCGTTGTTCTAATACCATCTTGGGCTGATTCAATAATGGCGGCAGCCACTTCTTTGGCGGTCTCCATCGATAAACGTGATGAGTATGCCTCAATCAACATTGGAAGATTTAAACCTGCAACGATAGCCCAATTTGGATGTTCACCACAGAGTGTATTGGCTTGGTTAAATGGTGTTCCACCCCATAAGTCGACTAAAAAAAGTACTTCATTTTGATCATCGAAAGTAGCAATTGCTGCCAGCATCCGTTCCTTTAAGCTTTCAGGACTATCACTTGGATGCAAAGTAACGGCTTTAACGTCTTCTTGCTCTCCAAATATCATCGTCCCTGATTGTAAAATACCTTCAGCAAACTCACCATGAGTTGCCAAGATTATTCCAACCATAACGTACCTCCCAGTTTTTTATATTATTGCTAATATAAAGTTAATAAAATAAATCTATTTACTTATTTTAGTTAACAATATGATTTATAAATTCGATCTTCATCAAGGTTTGATAAAATATATTGCTAAATTTTAGAATAATCTTTCTTTATCAGAACAGTAATATTTGTGTAATGCTAAGAAAGATTATTTGTTGCTTTGTTCTAATGCTTTACGGATAAAACCATTATTTTGTTGTAACGCTGTTTTTGCTTGCTGAGCTGTTAACCTTGCAAGAATCATTAAAATAGCTGTTTTACAATTTTTGTTACATTGACTTAGTGTTGAAATAGCCGTCTCCCGGTTACAATCGGTCGCTTGCATGACAATTGATATTTGACGTTCTACGAGTTTAGCATTAGTGGCCTCAACATCAACCATTAAATTACCGTAAACCTTACCCATTTTAATCATGCTGGCTGTGGTTAACATATTAAGTACTAATTTTTGTGCTGTACCGGCTTTCATTCTTGATGAACCGCTAACTACTTCTGCGCCAACAATTGGGGTAATGGCAATATTGGCCAAGTTAATCATCGGTGCATTGGGGTTGCAACATAAGCTAATTACTGTTGAACCCAGTGATTGAGCATATTGCATACCGCCGATAACATAAGGTGTGCGTCCACTTGCTGCGATACCTACTAAAATATCTTTTTTGCTAAAATTGATATTTTTTAGATCATTAACTGCTAGCTCAGGTGAATCTTCTGCATTTTCAACCGCTTTAAATATGGCAGGGTGCCCGCCAGCAATTAATCCAACGACTTGTTCTGGAGGCGTTCCGTAAGTAGGTGGGCACTCGCTCGCATCTAAAATACCTAATCGTCCAGAAGTGCCGGCACCAAGGTAAATTAAACGGCCATGATTTAAGAAAGCCTGGCTGATTGCATCTACCGCATTGGCTATATTAGCTAATTGTTTTTCGACTGCGATTGCCACTTTTTTATCTTCATTATTGATAATTTGAAGTATTTCAAGGGTGGATGCGCAGTCGATGTTCTCGCTCGCACTATTGCGATTTTCGGTGATCATTGCTGATAAATTAATGTTTGACATGTGATTTTAAACCTAACCATACAAACCCGATAAGAATGGCAAATAGCATACCAAAACCTACACCGATAGTAATAACAGATAATCCACAAGCTATAGCTAACGTATAAGCGCTGAGCATAATCATCATTGCACTATATTCGCTTAAGTTTTGTATTGAAATTACACTACCAGCACCAATAAGCTCTTTCCCCATTTTTTGAATTAATGCATTTAGTGGGACTAAAAAATAACCACCTAAAGCACCAATAATCACTAATAGAATATAAGAACTCGTCATATTGCTTTGCAAGGTAAATGCAATGACGGCAAACCCCATTAATATTCCTGCTGGAATACACCGTAATGTATTGGATATTGAAACCATAGCACTAGCAAGGCCAGCACCAACAACAATACCTATTGCCACAACGGCATTTAGATTTGTTGGGGTTGAGTTGTCAGTAATACCTAACACAATTGGCACCCAGCTAATTAATAAAAAGCGCAAGGTAATACCCGCTCCCCAAAATAGGCTAGTGCCGAGTAAAGTATAAAGGGCTTGTTTATTATTGAAAATGATTTTAAAGGTTTTAGCAAAATCCTTTATCATACTCATAAACTTCCACTCAATGTCTTTTCGAGCGACAGGAAGTTTAGGAATAAAAATATTTGCTATAACAGCTAGGCCATACATTATTACACAAGTAAGTAATGCAAATGTGATGTTTAAGTCAGCAATATGACCACCAGCAAGTGAGCCTAGTAAAATAGCTGCAATTGTTGATGCTTCAATTAAACCATTTGCTTTCACTAAATTATCGCCTGAGGTTAGCTCACCTAAAATACCATATTTTGCTGGTGAATAACCGGCTGCTCCCACACCAACTAGAAAATAACCTAAAAATGGATTGATATTTAGGCAAATAACAGCAGCACCTAATAATTTAATACCATTTGAGATCATCATCGCTTTGCCTTTAGACATACTGTCAGCAAATTGACCAACAAATGGCGAAAGAAGGATGAAAGGGATGACAAAACCGATTTGTAATGCCGATTGGCTCCACTCTGGATAATTGAGTTGTTTAATAAAAGCTAATATTGCAAAGAAAATAGCATTATCAGCAAAGGCTGAAAAAAACTGGGCTAGCATGGTTGCAGCCATGCCAACGGTTAATAAAGGCTGTTTATTCATAGTGAATCCTTGCTATTATTCATTTTCATCAGCCATTTTGCGTAGCGTAATAAAATCGATTTTGCCAGTACCAAGCAATGGTAATTCTTTAACCACACGAATATCTCTAGGAATGGCTAATGCAGGAATACCTAAATCTTGTGCTGCCTGATTAAGCTGTTCTCGAGTTAATGTAGTTGAAGTAGTAAATAGCACAAGCGCTTCACCTTTAGCGGCATCAGCTTTTACTGTAGCGCCATGCATGGCATCAGGATCGACTTTTCTAGCTAGCGCTTCAACACTTTCCAGTGAAACCATTTCACCCGCAATTTTAGCAAAGCGTTTTAATCTTCCTTTAATTGTTAAAAACTCATCTTTATCAATATCTACGATATCGCCAGTATCATACCAGCCTTTTTCTGCATTACCATTTTCATCAACGGCAACAGGCTCTTCAAGTACACCGGGTTTTTCAACTCGTAAATAACCTTTCATTACGTTAGGTCCTTTAAGCTGTAATTCCCCGCCATTGGTAATCCCTGGGATAGGTATTAATCTTGATTGCATACCTGGCAATAGCCGACCAACAGTTCCTGCTTTAAATGCCATTGGCACATTAAGGGCAACAACTGGTGCACATTCGGTTACGCCATAACCTTCTAAGATTCGAATGCCATATTTATCTTTCCATTGCTCACGCACCCCATCGGAAAGTTTTTCAGCACCGGCAACCACATAACGTAATCGCATAAAATCATAAGGATGAGCGTAGCGAGCATAATTGGCTAAAAATGTTGGTGTGCCAAATAGCACGGTACAGTTTTGATCATAAATGATTTCTGGCACCATACGATAATGTAATGGGTTCGGATATAAAAAGGTACGACTTCCAGAAAACAACGGTAAAAATAAGCCGGCAGTAATACCAAAAGCATGGAATAATGGCAATGCGGACATAAATCGGTCAGCCGGTGTCGGATCGATAACGGTACGAATCTGTTCAACATTTGCCAATAAACTACCATGGCTGTGCACTACACCTTTAGGATTGCCTTCTGAGCCTGATGTAAATAACACTAAAGCTTCATCATCACTTGATTGTTGTCGTTTCACTAAACGTGGAATGTATTGATGAAGTGCAACATAAAGTTTATCAACAAAAGTCAAACTACTACGCAAGTCCTCAAGGAAATACCAATTTACGTCCTTAATTTCTTCTAATAGATAATCAAGCTTACCTTTTTGAATAAATTTGCGTGAAGTAATGATCGTTTTTATTTCAGCCGCAGTAATTGCACAGGTTAACCCTTTAGTTCCTGCTGTATAATTAAGCATGGCTGGAATACGATTTTTGACTGATAGACCAAAAATAGTTGCAACAGTAATCGTTGCATTAGGGAGCAATAAACCAACTCTTTCTTTTTGTTTGGTAATCTTAGAAATAATGCAACTAACACCGATAATTTGCTTAAGCAAGTTTCGATAAGAGGCTTCGTGAGTGGTAGGATCTTGGACCATTCGCGATTTTACCCCATAACGAACTTGGGCTTCGAGCAACGCTTCAAAAAGTGTCAATTTTGGTCGGCTTGCCATTCTGGCATTCATCATAATTTGATGTAATTTTTCACCAGCAATATATCGTCGTTCGCTTGCTTTTGGTGCATCAGGCATTGGGATTGATGTTGGTTCCAATACATGAATTGTAATTTTAGGAAATAGATGACGTTTAAATAAGCCTTTTAAACGGCTAGTCAACGTAAATTCTGCACCTTCAATCCAGACAGGTACAATCGTTGCTTGAGAACGAGCAGCAACAAATGCTGCACCGTCATAAATCTTCATTAATGAGCCGGTTATGGTAATTCGACCTTCCGGAAAAATAACAATTGGTCGTCCTTTTTCAATTTCACGAACTAACCTTTTAATCGCCATTGGACTTAATGGATCCATTGGCACAAAATCAACGTAACGTTTGGCTAAACGGACTAGCCAATGATCAATGTAGCCTGCGTAGATAGCAAATACTGGTTTAACTGGTAAAAATACGCCGATTAAAATGCCGTCTAGGAAGGAAACATGATTAGGTGTGATAAGTAATCTGTCTTGTTTTAAATTATTGAGATTCCCTTGAATCTTTACATGAAATAAAATTTTTAAAAAAAACTTTAATATTTTAAATAACATCTGATTTCTCAATTTCCGTACAAAATTGTACTTTGTAATAATAATGAAAATAAATTAAATATACAAGAAAGTGAAAATTATCTATTTATATTAAACAAGAGTATTTATTTTTTTGTTGGTAAGATTAAATAATGGATAATAAATAATATGAAAATAAATATTAAATAAGGAATCGAAATGTTAATTTTAACTGCCCAAGATATTCAACAATTCTATACTATGAAAGATGCCGTTGCAGTGGATAAACAAGCACTGAAAATCTATACTCAAGGTAATAGTGAAGTTCCATTACGCATCAACTTTGACATGCAAAAAGGGCAATGTTTGATTATGCCTGCTCATATAAAAGAAAATGATGTGGTTGGCTTGAAAATTGTCTCGGTTTTTCCTGATAACCCGAAACTTGGTAAGCCATCTGTTCCCGCGCAAGTGTTTATGATCGATCCGTTAACAGGCGAAGTTTGTGCGATGTTAGATGGCACATTTGTGACCCAATTACGCACAGGCGCGGTACAAGGTGCAGCTACCGATTTATTAGCCAGAAAAGATGCTAAACGTGCTGTATTAATTGGTACTGGTGGACAAGCAGCTTCACAGTTAGAAGCGATGTTAACCGTCCGTCAATTGACTGATGTGGCGATCTTTGGGCTTGATGTCAATAAAGGCAAGCAATTTACTGAAGAGATGAAGAAACGATTCGCTCATTTTTCCGCTAACCTCTATTTTTCGAACGATCTAGATGAAGATATTCGCCAAGCAGATATCATTACCTCTGTCACCACATCAAAAGTTGTGACATTCAATGGCGATTTGGTTAAACCAGGAACACATATCAATGGAGTAGGTGCTTACACGCCAGAAATGCACGAAATACCAAGTAATATTGTTAAAAATGCTGATATTCGCGTACTTGATACCAAAGATGGTGTATTTGCTGAGGCGGGTGATATTATCGATCCAATCAATCAACATTTAGTTACAAAACAAGATTTTTATGAATTAGGTGATTTAGTTATTGATTCACAAAAATGTCGCCAAAACGATCAGCAAATCACGTTATTTAAAAGTGTGGGAACGGCAGTATTAGATGTCTATGTTGGTTATGATATTTACCAGAAAGCCAAGGAAAAGGGCCTAGGAATGAGTGTTTAAAACGCCTCCCAAAAACCACGACATATCAAAAAAAGTTGAGGAACGGGGTTTTTGAGATCTTAAATTAGTGTTAGCCTTGTTTTTATTGAACTTAGTAGCAGGTTAATCATTAAAAAAAGTTGAGGAGCGGGGTTTTTGAGATCTTAAATTAGTGTTAGCCTTGTTTTTATTGAACTTAGTAGCAGGTTAATCATTAAAAAAAGTTGAGGAGCGGGGTTTTTGAGATCTTAAATTAGTGTTAGCCTTGTTTTTATTGAACTTAGTAGCAGGTTAATCATTAAAAAAAGTTGAGGAACGGGGTTTTTGAGATCTTAAATTGGTGTTAGTCGTGTTTTTATTAAACTTAGTAACAGGTTAATCATTAAAAAAAGTTGAGGAACGGGGTTTTTGAGATCTTAAATTAGTGTTAATTCTGTTTTTATTAAACTTCATAATAGGTTAATTATAAAAAAAGTTGAGGAGAGGGGTTTTTAAAGATCTAAGACTCGCTTTTTAATTCTTGTTTTTGTGAGCGACCCAATAATGACATGGCTGCAAGTTTTGGATCTTTATGTTCGTAAAGCACTTTATAGATTTGTTCTGTGATAGGCATATCAACATGATATTTTTGAGCTAATGCCCAAACTTCTTTAGTATTTCGGCAACCCTCAACCACTTGAGCAATAATATCTTGTGCTTCTTGAATGGATTTGTTTTGACCTAATAAAATACCAAATCGACGATTTCGGGACTGATTATCTGTACAAGTAAGTACCAAATCGCCTAAACCAGCCATCCCCATAAACGTGGCAGGATCGGCCCCAAGAGCTTCGCCTAATCGCATCATTTCGGCAAGTCCGCGGGTTATTAAAGCTGTTCTCGCATTTGCACCAAAACCCAGCCCATCGGACAAACCAGCACCAATTGCAATAACATTTTTTACCGCGCCACCAAGTTGAACGCCAATAAAGTCTTTACTGCTATAAACACGAAATGATTTACTACAGTGAAATAAATTTTGGAGTTCAGTTAAAAATTGATCATCGGTTGAGGCAACGGTTACTGCTGTTGGTAAGCCTGATGCAACTTCTTTAGCGAAAGTAGGGCCTGAAATAACCGCTAATGGGATTTTATCACCCAATACTTCTCTGGCAACATCTTGTAATAGTCGACCGGTATCGACTTCAAGTCCTTTGGTTGCCCAAACAATTTTGCTATCTTTTCTTAAAAATGGTTTGATTTGTTTAAGAATGCTACCAAATGCGTGGCTTGGAACAACAATTAATAAAATTGGTGAAGCTGAAACGGCAGTTTTAAGATCCGCTTCAACTTGAAGTTGGTCAGGAAAAGAAATATCCGGTAAAAATTGTCTATTTTGTCTATCATGTTGCAAAATAGCCATCTTATCTGGGTTATGTCCCCATAATAAGGTTGAGTGACCATTTCGTGCCAGTAATATTGCCAGCGAGGTTCCATAAGAACCTGCGCCAATCACTGTCACTGCTGCATTTTTATTCATAAACATAGACTTTATTAACTAGTAATTACTGTAAAGTTTCAGTCGATTCGGTTTTAGCTTCTTGCTGTTGCAAATAGCTAATGAATAAAGCTTCAAAATTTACAGGTTCTAAATTAAGTTGTGGGAAAGTTCCTTTATTTACTAAGCTTGAAATAACTTCACGCGCATAAGGGAATAAAATATTAGGACAATAAGCACCTACACAATGTTGAATTTGAGCATCGTCAAATCCGATAAGCGAGAAAATACCTGACTGAGTCACTTCACAAATATATACAACTTCTTCTTGTTGTTTTACGGTTACTGTGACACGTAAAGAAACTTCATGCACACCTTCACTCAACGCTTGTGATGATGAATTTAGTTCTAAATTCATTTCTGGTTGCCATTGTTTTGTGAAAATTTCTGGAACGTTGTTTGTTTCAAATGAAACATCTTTGGTATAAATGCGTTGAATAGCAAATTGTGTTTCAGGTGTATTGTTTTGTTCTGTCATGATAAAACCTTATTTTAATATTATATTATTTTCTAACTAATGGTAAGTTTTCGCCGTTCCATCCAGCAATACCATCTTTTAATGTAAATACATGCAAAAAGCCCTGTTTGACTAATACTTCACCAATGCTTGCTGATGTTAAACCATTATCATCAACCACGATGATAATATCTTCTTTAAATTTTTCAATGGTTTTTGCGCTAGCATTTTTAATGTCAACGGGTAAAATGTTGTGAGATTCAGTAATATGCCCTTTTTTGAAACTATCTGCTGAGCGAATATCGACAATAACTGCGTTTTCTTTGTTGATCATACTAATTGCTTGCGCGTTATTAATTATTTTCACTTTTGATAATTTACTTTTCACGGTCATTACAATGATTGCAACGAATAACACAATCCAACCTAATGAAAGTAAAAGGTGATTTTGGATAAAAGGTATAATTTCGAGTGTAACAAAGTCCATACTTTTATGATTACCTATTATTATTAAAAATAGGTTAAGATTATAACGATATTGTCTACTGAAATATAGACCTAAAGGGAGAAATCTTATTTTAAGCTAATAAGATTTAAAAGTTTTAAGGATTGAAACTATGTTATTTAAAAGATTTATTTTGTTGCCATTCATTTTCGTTACTTTAATTTCGTCAGCATTAGCAGAATCAAATAATCTTAATACTGACGAAATACTAAGCCTAGAGGAACTAAAGGAAGATAGTCAATCTAGTTCATTAGGGTTTGATCCGAATTTAACGTGTCGAGACTTTTTCCATGAGATTGATCCAAATGCCCCTGATTTTTTTCAATATGAAAAGTGTAGGACAACCGACTATGGGCAAACATGGCCTATTGAGGTTATTTATAAAGTTGAAGGTAAATATGCTAAGCAAGCTCATGAATATTTAATTAAGACTATGGGAATGGGCGATTTGAAATTCGTATGTTGTTATTGGGAACAACTAAAACCAGTAGCAATTGTCAATCCAAAAGATAATGTATTATATGAGGCTACATTTATTTCGGAAGAAACCCTAAAAAAGGATTGGGATAAAACAACCTTTTATTTAATAATAAAAGGTTATCGAAAAGAATCGTAGATCATTCAAAAGAGTTAGCAAATTCACTTTTCATTAATGGCACCAAAATGTAACGCAAGTAGCAGTATGTTACATTTTGGTGCATTATTTTGGTGCCATGTGCATTATTTTGGTGCATTAATGTTAATTTTTGCTATTATCTAACCAATAAAAACCGTTCAAAAATAGTGGTTAAAAAATTGGCATCAAATTTGCATATAATTTAATAAATAGGCAAATATGCCTTTGAACTGAACATTTATTTTATATGTCCTCAATGGAGAAGCTACATGTCTACACAAAAAGTTTTTACACTAATAAAAGAAAACGATGTTAAATTTGTTGATTTACGTTTTACTGATACTAAAGGTAAAGAACAACACGTTACCATTCCTGTTAGTCAAATTGACGCAGATTTTTTTGAAGATGGTAAGATGTTTGATGGCTCTTCAATTGCAGGTTGGAAGGGGATTAACGAATCAGATATGGTGTTAATGCCAGATGCATCTAGTGCCGTGATTGACCCATTTTTTGAAGATGTGACATTGAATATTCGTTGTGACGTTTTAGAGCCAGCAACATTACAAGGTTATGATCGTGACCCGCGCTCAATTGCTAAACGCGCTGAAGAGTTTTTAAAATCATCAGGCATTGCTGATACTGTTATTTTTGGACCAGAACCAGAATTCTTCCTATTTGATGATGTGCGTTTTGGAACGCCGATGTCAGGTAGTTTTGTTCATATTGATGATATTGAAGCTGCTTGGAACTCAGGTACTAAATACGAAGAAGGTAACAAAGGTCACCGTCCAGGTGTTAAAGGTGGTTACTTCCCGCTTCCTCCTGTTGATTCTTCACAAGATATTCGTTCTGAAATGTGTTTAATTATGGAGCAACTAGGTTTAGTTGTTGAAGCTCATCACCATGAAGTTGCAACTGCTGGTCAAAATGAGATTGCTTGCCGTTTCAATACATTAACTAAAAAAGCTGACGAAGTGCAAATCTATAAATATGTTGTACAAAATGTTGCACATGCTTATGGTAAAACCGCGACATTTATGCCAAAACCAATGTTTGGTGATAATGGTTCTGGTATGCACTGCCATCAATCACTTGCTAAAGATGGTGTGAACCTTTTTGCTGGTGATAAATATGCTGGCCTTTCTGAAATGGCTTTATTCTATATCGGTGGTATTATCAAACACGCTAAAGCAATTAATGCTTTTGCTAATCCAGCAACTAACTCTTATAAACGTTTAGTACCGGGTTATGAAGCACCTGTTATGCTTGCATATTCTGCTCGTAACCGTTCTGCATCAATTCGTATCCCTGTTGTTACTAGTCCTAAGGCTCGTCGTATTGAAGTTCGTTTCCCAGATCCAGCTGGTAACCCATACTTATCATTTGCTGCACAGTTAATGGCTGGTTTAGATGGTATTATCAATAAGATTCATCCGGGCGATGCGATGGATAAAAACTTATATGACTTACCACCAGAAGAGTCTAAATTAATTCCACAAGTTGCAGGTTCACTTGAAGAAGCGTTAAATGCTTTAGATGCGGATCGTGAATTCTTAACCCGTGGTAATGTGTTTACTAATGACACTATCGATGCTTATATCGATTTAAAACGCCAAGATGTTGATCGTGTACGCATGACTCCGCATCCGGTTGAATTTGAATTGTATTATAGCCTATAAGTCATTATTTTATTATTTGAAGTTTTAACCACCGCTGTTTGGCGGTGGTATCTAATGAGAACGGAGTGCTTACGATGACATTTGATAATGAATCTGATGCGAATCTTGTTCTCGACTCTATGATAACCAATATTTTATTACTTGATAAAAAGCTCAATATTCTTTATGCCAATACTGCGGCACAACAATTACTAGCCCAAAGTTCTAAAAAAATATTAGAAAGTTGTCTTCCTGATTTGTTAGGGTATTTTTCGTTAGACCTTGATTTAATGCAAAATGCCTTAGATCAAAACCAAGGTTTTACCGATAGTGAAGTAAATTTAGTGATAAATAATGAACTACATATTTTATCATTGACGGCACAACTGCTTGCTAATGGCCATATTTTGATCGAAATGGCACCACTTAATAGCCATAAAAAACTAAGCCAAGAACAATTACAACAAGCTCAACAAAATGCAGCACGTGAGCTAGTCCGCGGACTTGCCCATGAAATTAAAAACCCATTAGGTGGGCTTAGAGGTGCAGCGCAGCTATTATCACGTGAACTGCCTAAAAATGAGTTGCAAGACTATACACAAATTATTATTGAACAAGCAGATAGATTAAGGAATCTTGTTGATAGGTTATTAGGCCCACAACAACGTTTACAACAAAAACAGCAGAATATTCACCAAGCTATTGAGCGAATTTATGCGCTTTTAAGTTTAGAAAAGCCGTCAAACGTAACGATTATACGTGATTATGATCCTAGCTTGCCTGAATTAGTACATGACTCTGAACAGATTGAACAGGTAGTTTTAAATATCATTCGTAATGCGATACAAGCGATTGGTTCGAAAACAGGCTCTATCATAATAAGAACGCGAACGGCATTTCAGGTTACTTTGCATGGTCAGCGTTACCGACTTTGTGCTCGCATCGATATTGAAGATAATGGACCTGGCGTTCCAGTGCATATTCAAGATACGTTGTTTTATCCTATGGTAAGTGGTTATGAAGGTGGTAATGGTATCGGTTTGTCGATTGCTCATAATATTATCGATCAGCACCATGGAAAAATTGAGTTTAATAGTTGGCCAGGCCACACAGAGTTTTCTATCTATCTGCCCATCAAACAATGAGGTTAATTGAAATGAATGTTTGGATTGTTGATGATGATAGTTCGATTAGATGGGTGTTAGAAAAAGCACTTACTAATGCTCATTTTAATTGCATCAGTTTTTCAAGTGGTCAAGAAGTGATTGATGCTTTAGTGAATCACCCACAAAAGCCAGCCGTCATTTTATCTGACATAAAAATGCCTGGAATTGATGGCTTATCTTTACTTAATTATATTAAAGAGCAAATGCCCAATTTGCCTGTGATTATTATGACGGCGCATTCCGATCTTGATGCCGCTGTTAATGCTTACCAAAAAGGTGCTTATGATTATATTCCTAAGCCTTTTGATGTTGATGAAGTTATTCAACTGGTGGAACGAGCTATTTTACAAACTCAAAGCAATAAACCGAGCAGTTCTTCTAGTAGTAAAGCTTCTACTGGTATTATCGGTGAAGCTCCATCAATGCAGGAAGTGTTTCGTATTATTGGGCGACTTTCAAAATCATCTATTAGTGTGCTGATTAACGGCGAATCAGGAACGGGTAAAGAGTTAGTTGCTAAAGCATTGCATACCCATAGTCCACGTTCGCAGTCACCTTTTATTGCACTGAATATGGCTGCCATTCCAAAAGATTTAATTGAATCTGAATTGTTTGGTCATGAAAAAGGCGCATTTACTGGTGCAGCCCAAATAAGGCATGGTCGCTTTGAGCAAGCCAACGGTGGTACGCTATTTTTGGATGAAATTGGCGATATGCCGTTAGATGTGCAGACGCGATTATTAAGAGTGCTTGCCGATGGTCAATTTTATCGAATCGGTGGTTATTCACCGGTTAAAGTTGATGTTCGTATTATTGCCGCAACCCATCAAGATCTTCAAGCGAGAGTGAGAGAAGGTAAGTTTAGAGAAGATTTATTCCATCGCTTAAATGTTATTCGTATTTTATTACCGCCATTACGAGATAGAGCACAAGATATTCCAAAACTGGCTGAACATTTTTTACGTACTACTGCCAAAGAGTTAGGCGTCGAAAGTAAAGTGCTGAGTCCTGAAGCGCTTAATTTATTATGTATGTTTAATTGGCCGGGCAATGTTAGGCAATTGGAAAATGTTTGTCGTTGGGTGACTGTAATGTCGTCAAATAATGAAATTTTTGTTCAAGATTTACCTCCAGAACTTTTACAGTTATCGGTGCCTGCTACATCTGTTAATTATGACATTAATACCAATCCTCAGCCGTTAACAGATTGGAAAACGATGCTCGAACAGTGGGCTAAGCAAGCATTATTAGCGGGCCAAACAGGGATATTGACACAAACCGTTAGTGAAGTTGAACGGATTTTATTGAAATGCGCACTTAATTTTACTCGTGGTCACAAACAAGATGCTGCCAACCTTTTAGGTTGGGGACGAAATACGTTAACCAGAAAGCTTAAAGAATTATCCGAAGATTCCAATTATTAATTGACGTAGAATTGATCAATAATCAGCCTTTAATTTAATATTATTGGCTGATGTTTTTATAAGCTAATTAATTATTGATTTTTTTGTTTATCAAAGTTCATTGAACACTTATTTATTTTTAGTTACAATTCAGTCTAAATGATAATCATTCTATTTATCATTTACGCGCTTTTGAACTAAGCTAATAATTAGGAGTTACAATGTTTTCATCTATCAAATTTAAATTTTTAGTATTACTAACCGCTTTATTTGCTTTGGTTGGTTGTGATGATAAAAAAGAAGCACCTGCCGCTAATAAAACATCAATTGTTGTTGAACATGCTCAAGGTAAAACAGAGGTTCCTGAAAATCCGAAAAAAGTAGTCGTATTTAATACTGCAACACTTGATATTATTGATGCATTAAATATTCCCGTTACAGCAGTTCCTCAATCTGATGTGCATTTTCCCGAGTTCTTATCTAAATATGCTGATAAAACTTATACCAATGTCGGTACATTATTTGAACCAAATTATGAAGTATTAAGTTCATTACAACCTGATGTGATTATTGCAGGTGGTCGGGCCAATGATGTATATAAAAAATTAAGTGATATTGCGCCGACAATTTCGCTTGATATTGATCCTAATAATTTTTTGGCTAGTTTGACGCAGCGTACTGAGCAGTTAGGTAATATTTTTGGTAAACAAGCAGAAGCTAAAAAACTAATTGCTGATTTTAATCAGAAAATTGATAGCTTAAAATCAAAAACTAGCACTGCTGGAACGGCTTTAGTGATTATGGTTAATGGCGGAAAAATGTCTGCTTATGGTCCTAAATCACGTTTTGGTTTTATTTTTGATGTCTTAGGTTTTCAACCTGCAACAACATTCCAAGAAGCAGGACGTCATGGTAATGCAGTAACTTCTGAATTTGTATTAAGTGTTAATCCACAATGGATATTTGTGCTTGATAGAGATAACGCAATTGGTAATAAAGAAGCACAATCAGCACAACAGGTTTTAAATAACGAATTAATTCAAAAAACCGATGCATGGCAACAAAACCATATTGTTTATTTAGATTCTACTTCTATGTATATCTCTGGTGGTATTCAAACTTATAGTCGTTTGATGGATCAAATAAGTGATGTTTTACAAAAATCATCAGCAAATTAATATAAATCATGTCTAAAACGGTTTACTTTATTGCAGGCATTGTTTTTTTATTCGCAATGGCTGCATTAAGCCTTTTTATTGGTGCTGGGCATGTTACGTTAGCTGATTTATGGTCTGACAGTAATATGCGACAAATCTTTTTTGTTAGTCGAGTACCTAGAACAGTGGCATTATTATTAGCTGGCAGCGCGATGAGTGTTGCTGGTTTAATTATGCAACTCCTTACCCAAAATCGTTTTGTGGAACCGTCGTTAGTAGGTACAACTCAGTCGGCTAGTCTTGGTTTATTAGTGATGATGGTGCTTGCGCCTGGTGCAAGTGTGATGATGAAAATGGTGGTTGCCAGCTTATTTGCTATGGCGGGCACAATGTTATTTATGTTCATTTCTCGCAAAATTATTCATAAATCTGCCCTGATGGTGCCTCTTATTGGAATTATGCTTGGTGCGGTAATTAGTGCCATTTGTACTTTTTTTGCGATGTATTTTGACCTATTACAATCACTTGGTGGTTGGGAGTCAGGAGACTTTTCCGGAATCTTGCAAGGTCGTTATGAGTTATTATGGTTAGTTGGAGGTATTACTCTACTCGCTTGTTGGAGTGCAGATCGGTTCACTGTTGCTGGTTTAGGTAGAGACTTTTCGGTTAATGTTGGGCTTAATTATAATCGAGTCATGTTAATTGGTCTTGTTGTGATTGCTTTGATAGGTGGAATAGTCGTTGTGGTGGTTGGTGTATTGCCATTTTTAGGACTGATTGTTCCCAATATTGTCAGTTTATTATTTGGTGATAATGTTAGAAAAACGATTCCTTGGATCTGTTTATTAGGCAGTGGGCTTGTTTTGCTATGTGATATTATTGGACGCGTTATCCGTTATCCATTTGAAATACCAGCCAGTGTCATTCTTGGTGTAGTAGGGGCTATTATTTTTTTAGTATTGTTGAGTAAAAAACGTCATGCTAGTTAATCAAAAACGCCATATTTCTAGCCGAAAAACAGTATGGTTATTACTTGGTATTGCCGTGCTTTGTGTTGTTTTTTTCATGACATTTAATTTAAAAGGCAATATCAGCTACATTTTGACACACCGGACTTGGATTGTATTAACAATGATTTTAGTCGCCTTTTCGGCGGCAACGTCAACATTACTTTTCCAAACTGTTACAAATAATCGAATTTTAACACCTTCAATAATGGGGTTTGAATCACTGTTTGTGTTGATTCAAACAGTGGTAATATTTTTTATTGATGCTCAAGGTATCCCTTATATTGGTATTGTCGGTAAATTTATCTTCGAGTCATTACTGTTAATTTTATTTTCTCTATTTTTGTATCGAGGATTATTTAACAAACTTAAACAAAATCTTCATTTAGTTTTATTAATTGGGATTATTCTAGGGACGCTGTTCCGTAGTTTTTCCAATTTATTACAACGCCTAATGACACCAACTGAATTTGCTGTATTACAAAGTCGAATTTTTGCAACATTTACTCGAGCTGAACCCGTACTAATTGTCTTTTCATTAGTTATTTCCAGCATAATTGGTCTATTTTTATGGCGAATGCGTTTTCGGTTTGATGTACTAGCATTAGGTCGTGATAATGCGATTAATCTTGGTATCGATTATCAAAAAAGTGTCACCATTATTTTATTATTAGTTTCGGTATTAGTGTCAATATCGACCGCATTAGTTGGTCCATTTACGTTTTTAGGCTTACTTATTGCAAATTTAGCTTACAGTATTAGTGGTTCCAGCCAACATCGCTTTTTATTGCCAACCGCATTTTTATTAGGAATTATTTTCCTTGTTGGTGGGCAAATGTTTTTAGAGCATGTTTTAAACATGGTTGGTGCATTATCTATTGTAATTGAGTTTATTGGTGGTTCGCTGTTTATCTTCTTATTATTGAAAAAGGTTCCAATGTGATAGAAATTGATAATATTAGTAAAAAATATCAAACCATATCTGTATTAAAAAATGTGAATGCGACCATATCACAAGGTGGAGTGACAGCTATCATAGGTCCTAATGGTGCAGGTAAATCGACATTATTATCAATTATTAGCCGTCTATTACTGGCTGATGAAGGACAAGTAAAAATACAAAGTATGGACGTGGTTAATACGCCAAGTGATAAACTTGCCACCTACTTATCGGTATTGAGGCAAGAAAACCGTTTTACTAGCAGATTAACTGTTTTTGAATTAGTAGGATTTGGACGTTATCCTTATTCAAAAGGGCGATTAAATAAAGATGACTTAGCACATATCCATCGAGCACTGGAATTCTTAAATTTAACTGAGTATAAAGATCGGTTTTTAGATGAACTTTCTGGCGGGCAACGACAACGTGCTTATGTTGCTATGGTGCTTTGTCAAGATACTGAGTATGTTTTGCTTGATGAACCGCTAAACAATCTTGATATGAAATACGCAGTTTCGATGATGAAACAGTTACGCCGAGCGGCCGATGAGCTCGGTAAAACGATTGTTATTGTTATCCATGATATCAATTTTGCCTCAGTTTATTCTGATTATATTTTAGCCATGAAAGATGGCCAACTTGTCTATCAAGGTAGTCCAAAAGAAATTATGAATTCAACTATTTTAGAAGATATATTTGATACGCCAGTAAAAATAGAAACGATCCATAACCAAAACATTGCTATTTATTATTAATAAAAGATTTTTTAACTAAAAGGGTTTAGATTCACACTAAATCCTTTTTTTCTTATAATTCGTTAAGTTTAAATGATAAGTTCTGTTTACATTTAATTTGTGTTCAGTTTAAATAACTGATGAATTTTTTTATTGAGATATATTCATGAAATTAGAACAAATTGCACTGTTAGCTGGCGTTTCAAGAACGACAGCCAGCTATGTAATAAATGGTAAAGCTAAACACTACCGAGTTAGTGATAAAACCATTGCTAAAGTGATGGCAGTAGTGAAAGAATATAATTACCAACCCAATGCTGTAGCAGCAGGTCTAAGAGCGGGGAAAACACGTACTATTGGTATCATCATTCCAGACTTTGAAAATATAAGTTATACCCGAATTGCAAGTTACTTAGAGCAGTTGTTAAGAAAAGAAGGCTATCAATTATTGCTTTCTTGTTCTGAAGATAATCCGGAAATTGAAAAAGAGTGTGTAAAACATTTAAAGCAACGCCGTGTAGATGCTTTAGTCATTTCTTCATCGTTTGTTAATGATTCTGATTATGCGTTTTACAACGGTTGGCAAAATAGTGATACTCCTTTGTTTGCATTAGACAGAACACTCTCAACATCTGAATTTAGGAATGTTGTTGGATCTGACAAAGAAGATTCTAAAATGCTAGCTCAAGCTTTTAATCAATTTGTTGATGGAACAGTCGCTTATATTGGTGCATTACCTAACTTGTCTGTTAGCCAGCTACGAATGGAGGGTTTTAAGGAAGTTGCTCTAAATCATAGCAATAAAGTTGATTTTTTGTGTGCAAATAATTATAGTCGTCGCGATGCAGAGGTTACTTTTAGTCAATGGTTGGCAAATAATAATTTACCAAACGGCATTTTTTCCACTTCTTTTTCTTTATTACAAGGCACCATTGATGCAATTCTGAAAAAGTTTGGTCGTTTACCGGATAATCTAACAATTGCCACCTTTGGTGATAATGAGTTACTCGATTTTTTACCGTGTAAATTGATTGCGTTATCTCAAGATCATAAATCAGTATCAGAAGTAACCATTGAATTATTATTAAATAGTTTGCATAAAAAGAACTATCAACCAGGAACAACAGTCATACCGCGACGTTTAATTTATCGAGGTAGCCTGAGTCGAGAAAAATTGCTAAAAAGTCAAATTAAATCGTCATAGAGCTAAAAAGATTTACTCAAAAAGCTGATCTAGATCACATTTTAGGAATTAATAGATATAATTTATTTGATAATTAGGACGTTTATATTCATTATCGCTGAAACGATTCAATCATGATTCAATAACGATTATGGGATTGCTGAGTTGTTTTTAGTACATCCAATATTATAACCCAGAGGTATTTATTATATGTTTCATTTAGTTAAAGAAGATATCCATTTAAATGAACAAGCAACCAACAAAAGTGAGGCAATTAAGAAGATTGCAGCCGCGTTAACTAGCGCTGGTTATGTTGAAGAAGGCTACGTTGATGGTATGCTTGAACGTGAAAGTCAAGCTGCAACTTATTTAGGTATTGGTATTGCTATACCTCATGGCACACCTAAAACTCGCCACTTAGTTAAAAAAACTGGGGTTCAAGTTTTTTGTTTTCCTCAAGGCGTAGAGTGGGGTGATGATGGCGAAAAAGCTTATCTAGCTATTGGTATCGCTGCGAGTTCTGATGAGCATTTAGAATTACTTCGTCAATTAACTCATGTCCTTGGTGCTGATGGCGTTGAAGAGCGAATCAAAAAAATCCAAACTGCCGATGAAGCTTTAGCTATTTTAACTGGCAAAGAAAGTGTAGAAGATAGTCAATTTGTAATAGATGAATCCTCATTATTATTGGATATACAAGCTGATAGCTTAACTACATTACAAGCTTTAAATGCTTCACGTTTAAAACAACACGATGCGGTTAATGTCAGCTTTATTACGAACGTGCTTGATAATAAACCAAGTTATTTAGGTAATGGGGTATGGTTAAGTGACAGCCGCGAAGGCAATTTAAAAAATGCGATTGCTATTAGCCGTACGGTGAATGATCTTAATCAAGATGGCAAACCAGTTAAGCTTCTTATTACTATTTCAGCTGTTGATGATTCAGTTACAGCTATCGTGAATAACATTGCATCATTAGCTTATAACCAAAAATTAGCATTATTAATTTCTGCAAAAAGTGATGATTTTAATAATCTACTCCTATCAGGGGATCATTCTGTATCATCTGAAACATCAGAAAATGTTAATGATTCATCAAACAGTGGTACTAATGGTGAAGAATTAAGCCGAGTATTTGTTATTCCAAATGAAAATGGCTTACACACTCGTCCATCATCAGTTCTTGTCAAATTAGTTAAAGAGTTCAATAGCAAAGTGACGGTAGCTAATCTAGATGGTAAAAACGAGCCAGTTAGTGCAACTAGTTTAATGAAAATTGTTGCGCTAGGTGCGAAAAAAGGTAGCCGTTTACAATTTACTGCGGTTGGTAATGATGCAGAACAAGTATTAGATGCAATCGGTAAAGCAATTGAAAGTGGTTTAGGAGAGGGTGCTTAATCATGACTTATCGTGTTGCAACGATCACTTTAAATCCTGCTTATGATCTATTAGGTTTTTGTCCAAAAGTTGAGCTTGGTGATGTTAACTTAGTTCAAACTAACGCTTTGCTTGCTGCGGGTAAAGGTATCAATGTTGCCAAAGTATTATCTGATCTTGGTATTAAATTAACCGTGGGTGGTTTTTTAGGTAAAGAGAATCGTGATGGTTTTAATTTACTTTTTAAATCTCTGAATGTTGAAGATAAATTCCAGACCGTTGATGGTCGAACCCGAATTAACGTTAAACTCACTGAAGAAAATAGTGAAGTCACTGACCTAAATTTTTCAGGTTTCACGATTAACGATCAAGATTGGCAAACTTTCGTTTCCAATTCTTTAGAATGGTTGAAAGAGATAGATATGGTTGCCATTAGTGGTAGTTTACCTGCTGGAGTATCGCTGGAAAAATTCACAGAATGGATGAAACAAGTTAAAGCAATTTGTCCTAAAGTGGTATTTGATAGTAGCCGTGATGCTTTAGTAGCAGGGCTTAAGGCCAACCCTTGGTTAATTAAACCAAATGATAAAGAACTGGAAATGTGGGTAGGCAGAAAACTATCCACATTATCAGAAATTAAAACAGCAGCCATGGAACTTATCGATGGTGGGGTAGAAAACGTAGTAATTTCACTGGGCAGCAAAGGTGCTTTGTGGGTAACTAAACGTGAAGCATGGTTAGCCAAACCACCTAAATGTAAAGTGGTTAGCACTGTTGGTGCTGGTGATTCAATGGTCGGTGGGTTAATGTATGGTTTATTAAATAATAAATCAATCAAAGACACCCTAGTATTTGCATCAAGTGTTGCCGCTTTATCTGTTGAACAAGCTGGTGTTGGTGTGTCAGACCGTCAAGCGGTTACCAACATGTCGGAAAAAATTGAAATAATCGCTGGATAGGAGTATTCATGAATATATACATTGTTGAAGGTAGCAATTCAGGCCCAGTTAATGGGCGATTAGCTAAAGCGGAATTAGCGTTAGCTGCTAATTCTTTAAATTTTAAAATTGTTGATAATGCAACATCAGCCGATACTATCATTTCGGTTGGTAGTGGTAATATTAGTGACAAATCAGTTATTGGCAAAAAAGTTTATGTTGTTAATGATATAAATGATGTTTTTGCTGATCCTAAAAAAATCTTAAATGATGCACAAAGTAAAGCAACTGTTTATGAACAATCGACTGGTGATACTAGCACTTCTGTGGCAAACAGTGGACAAAAACGTATTGTTGCGGTAACTGCTTGTCCAACAGGTGTTGCTCATACATTTATGGCAGCTGAAGCGATTGAAGAAGAAGCGAAAAAACGTGGTTGGTGGTGTAAAGTAGAAACTCGTGGTTCTGTTGGTGTTGGAAATGAATTAACACCAGAAGAGATTGCTTCTGCTGATGTAGTTATAGCTGCATGTGATATTGATGTTGATTTAAGCAAATTTGCTGGTAAAAAACTTTATCGTACCAAAACTGGTCCAGCTCTTAAAAAGACCGCTCAGGAATTAGATAAAGCATTTGAAGAAGCAACAATTTATCAACCGTCTGGTTCTACTTCTGTTGCAACATCAAGCAATGAAAAGAAAGGCTTTTATCAACATCTACTAACAGGTGTGTCTTACATGTTGCCAATGGTGGTTGCAGGTGGTTTGATCATTGCGCTTTCTTTTGCTTTTGGTCAGTTCCAAGAAGTATTAAAAACAGTTACTGTACTTGAAAATGGCGTACAAGTTGTTAAACAAACTCTTGTAAATGAGCTTGTTGGTGAACCTCATTTAGCCCAAATTGGTGGTTTAGCCTTCTCGTTAATGGTTCCATTGCTTGCTGGTTATATTGCTTACTCAATTGCTGATAGACCAGGGCTTGCTCCTGGCCTAGTTGGTGGTTTACTTGCAGTTTCAACTGGTGCAGGATTCTTAGGTGGTATTATCATTGGTTATTTTGCAGGTTATGTCGCATTAGCTATTACAAAATACTTACCATTACCAAAAAGTATGGAAGCATTGAAACCAATATTAATTGTGCCTTTACTTGCAACTTTAATTACTGGTATTGTTATGCAATTTGTTGTTGGTACGCCAATCGCATGGTTAATGAAAATTATTACTGTATGGCTAAATACCATGAATGGTGCTAATGCTGTTATGTTAGGTGCATTATTAGGCGGTATGATGTGTACTGATATGGGTGGACCAATTAATAAAGTTGCTTATGCTTTTGGTACTGGTATGATTTCTTCACAAGTTTATGCACCTATGGCAGCAGTTATGGCGGGTGGAATGGTTCCTCCATTAGCGATGGGATTAGCTACTTTAATCGCTCGTAAAAAATTTGCTAAAGCAGAACAAGAGAGTGGTAAAGCGTCTTTAGTTTTAGGCTTATGCTTTATCTCTGAAGGGGCAATTCCATTTGCAGCGCGTGATCCGTTACGTGTTATCCCTTGTTGTATTGTTGGTGGTGCAATCACTGGTGGTATGGCATTAGCATTTGGTTCAACGTTAATGACGCCACATGGTGGTTTATTTGCATTAGCAATCCCTGGCGTAGTTAAACCTGTTGGTGGATATATATTATCAATCGTTGCAGGCTCTGTAATTGCAGGTGTTGCTTACGCATTGATTAAGAAACCTGAATCACAAACAACAGCTATCGCATAATAATTATGCAACTAAAAACGCCATCAATTGATGGCGTTTTTTTATATTAAATTATTTTTTTACCCAGCGTTGTAAGTCTTTTGGTATAAAACTGTCCATTTTTTCTAACATTGAATCAGCAGTATCTGAGATAATTAATGTTTGATAAAAACTTTCTCGAATAAAACCTTCTTGTACTGCGTGCTTTAAAAAGTTCAGTAAAGGTTGCCAAAATTGGCTATTAAATAGTGTGACGGGTTTTTCATGATAACCAATTTGCATCCCTGTCCAAACTTCAAAAAGCTCTTCTAACGTGCCCGTTCCCCCTGGCATTGCAATAAATCCATCGGCAAGTTCAGTTAGTCTTGCTTTACGTTGATGCATATTTTCAACAACTTCTAATCGAGTAATACCAAGGTGTGCAGTTTCGGCTTTGACTAATTTTTCTGGAATGATGCCAATAACCTCACCACCATGATCTAAAACGGAATTAGCAATTATGCCCATTAATCCTTTATTGCCTCCGCCATAGATTAATCGTCTATTTTGATTGGCAATAACCTTGCCTAATTGCATAGCCGCTGTACGATACTCTGGACGATTCCCTTCACTAGCACCACAAAAAACACAAATATTCTTTTTCATAAATTTTACTCTACTTGTTAATCTGTACTATTTTAGCATAGTATTCACGCTATTTGCTTACAAGCTGAGCAGTTAAACTTAATTAGTGTTTTATAGATTGACATAATCGTCATAGATAGTTAATATTCTGTCCGTCGAGTGTTCCTCCATAGTTCAGTCGGTAGAACGGCGGACTGTTAATCCGTATGTCACTGGTTCAAGTCCAGTTGGAGGAGCCAACTTTCCACTTTATCTCATATCTATACATCTCTATTTGTTTATAAATCAATAATGTCAAAATCAAATTGATGTAACACATCATAGACAATTTGATTGGGGTTGGCTGAATAGGAATCGGTTTGAGGTTGTAATACCTTGTTGTCGGGTTGATTGGGTTATGATTGTTTATTGTCCGGCTAGGTTGCTCTTTTTTCCATTTTGGGTTGTAGACTTATTTTTTGTTTATGTATCTAACTTTTAATATTATTTATTTTTGACGTTGAAACATTTAGGATCATCAATTGAATTTATGATTAAATTAATTTCATTTCCTTTCTTTCTTGACATACTATATTTACAGATTTGAATAGTATTTCCTGATTGGATTTGTTCCATGGATATTAATTCTAATAAGTTGTTTTTATCCTTTTCAAAGATGAATTTATCAACCGTTAAATGTCTGGTTTCTTGTATAATTTCTAAGGTATATTCTTTTTTACTTACTTTTGTCAAAGTAAATGTTAGATCATTTCTATCACCATAGTTACTAATTAATAATTTATAGTTTTCTTTAAATTTTATATTTCCTTGTTCTATTTGAATTATAAAATGATCATGCGGTTGATCCGATACTAAATTTTTATGGAGTTCCCCTGCATTATCAAATTGAATATGAAAAATATTATTTTTAATAATATCAGCTTCGCTCTCATCTTGAATCTTTTGTTTACTATAAACATTTTTAACTTGTCCTTGACAAGAAAAAGTTAATATCATTATTAGAATAAAAAAGATTCCTTTATTTTTTATTAATACACTCATTATATTTTATTATACCTTTTAATATTTCTGTAAACTTCTTTCTTCTTCTAAACCATTGGGGACTTTTAAATTTCATTAATTGCTCATGATACCAATAAAATTTGTATGATTAATAGATAAATTAAATCAAAAATAATTATATTATACTAAGCGTGTTTAACATCGTCCTATTTTTCAAACTCACCGATTAATAACCTTCCTCCTCCGTCATCACTCTCATTTTTATCATAAAATGTGGCATCTAACATGATAAACTTATCCTTATAAAATCCGACAGGTCTAGAGGCAATAAAAAAGCCCTTAAACTCTTTTTCATACCATGTTTTACCATAATCATACGAATATCGGAAAATAGGATAAAGGGCTGAAGTAAGTTTATAATCGCATGCAAAATTTTTATAGCGATAATATCTACTTCTATCCCCTTTTTCGAAAGTATATAAAAGCTCTTCTTTATTATTATAATAAGAACCTCCACCTTTAGACTTATTTTCATTGAATTTAGTAAAAAAATATTCACCATCCTTATAAGTCAGCACATCATAATCATTGTGTAATTGCTGTATGACCGTTTTTGTATTATTTTTCGGGTCGTAGCGAATGAGTTGTTTGGCATCGAGAATAAGTAATGTATCATCAGCAGTAACCCAAAAAGAACGGTTGTTTAATTCGTAGGGTAAAGGATAGTGTTCCTCTCGATTCAATAAATTAACCAGTTTTAATGCCTTGTTATGGGAATACACGGCATATTTTCCATTAAAATTATAATAGGAGATATCAGCTTCAGAATCATATTCATCTATTTTAACGATTTTTAAGCTGTTGTTATCTAAAAGATACATGGAATTTTTTTTACTGTTGTCTGGTAATCTACTTTGAGCTTTTATTAATGAATAATCATTGCTGGGATAAATCCATCTCATATCTTGTTCAGGAAGCGTTAACTCTTGATAACTTTTGCCCCGATCTTTCGATATAAGTATTACTGCTTGATCTCCTATTTGGCTTGAATCTAAATCGTTAAGATCTTTACTTCCGATTAAGATAATGGTGTTTTCATTAGGGGCTATAAAATCTTCAAAACGAAAAGCAGACATCGGATCTAAGACAGTTGCTTGGTCGGTTAATTGGTATAATTGATTAAAATCGTATTTGGCTATCCATTTCATATTTCCTTGTTTATTGGGGTTACAGCTGAATAAAAAAAGGCTTAATAGAGTAGTGATAATCAATTTATTATTTAGGGATATCATCATAAAAAACACTCTAGTTACATATCTTTTGTTATCGGACTCTTGTTATTAAATTTCAAAAAAACTAACGCCATTATAATGATTAGTTTTGAATGATTATTCGTTTTAATTTACTCATTTATATCAGTTTACTTACTACCGTTCATAATTATGAGAGTGATAAGCATAATAATCGTTTGTTTACTACACAACCTTTAATTCAATTCATCAATTTGTTTATCCACAAATTTGCATTCTAATTTTTATCAGGAAGTTAGTTGATTTTTTCAATAATTAATTTTTTATATTTATAATCAGTGCTATAAAAACCTTTTTCGTTCCAAATAGTATCAGTTACTTTTATGTATAAAATATTGTCATTCCAAGCCAAATCCCAAATAATCCATTTTTCTGTTTCGAAACAAGAAATATGCTTGATATGATTATTTTCAATCTCATATAAATCTATAATGGATTTTGATTGTTCATAATCTATGTAAAAGGTAGTAAAATGCGTTTGGGCCTTATTTATATAAGGTATTGCTTGTAAAGTAATTGTATTATTATTGTTATCCTGAATTTTAACTTCGCTATCCTCATAATATGAAACTGTAATAATATCGCTATTCAAGGGCTTCCAATAGCCATAATAGTTATAAATTTTCATGAGTTCGTTATCATTTAAAATATTTGTATAAATTTTATTATTTACATTTAGATATTCTTCTTTTTTTATGAATCTTTTATCATTTTTTTCAATCATAGGGTCATAAATTTTTTTCATATGACTGAATTCTTCTGCGCTGCTTTTTTCTTCTATAAAGTTTATTGAAAACTTTTTTAGATTATTAGCTTCACTATTTGTTAATTCTATTTTCAATGGTTCGTGACAAACTCTGTTATTAGATAATGAATAAATACCTTGAATGTTACTATTTACACATCCTATAACTAAAAAGCTTAATATTGTTAAAATATATTTCATTGGTTTTAATCTTTTTTTTCAATTATCGGTTATACTTGCCAAATAAATTTTTCACCTCATTATTCTTTTGTTTTAATATTTATTCAATAGTTTTTACATCATTAATAGCCAGTAAATTATATCTAGCTCCGTTTGAATAAACCTTTAATAAAAATGCGTTATTTCGTGTTCGTATATTTGTTTTACTACAATATTTTGTAATTATTTCATGGTTAGTAACGGTTAAGTAAAGATTTGCATTATCTTGTTTAAAGTTAAATGCGGTGGGTTCTGTATTATTTTTTTTATATTGATAATAAAGGATAAATTTGAGTTTTTTAGGTAAAAAACCATCCATTTTTTCTTCATCATATATATAGTTTCCTTTCCCACAATAATCAGATAATGTTGCTTCAAATTGCACATTATCCACTTGTATAGAATCTATATTGTTAGGTATAGCATATATATTTGATAATGAGATTTTTTCACCATTTATTAGGGTGAGGGAATTACTAAGAATGAAGTTTACTTCTTCTGATTCTATATTTTTTTTAATGGCGTTAGACACATTTCCTTTGCTGCAATTAGCGATAAAGGGAACAAGTAAACAGAGAGCTATTATTTTCATTTTCTTTTAGATTTTCTTATTTGGGATACTATATATTTTTTTATATCCGGTTGGTGAAAAATAAGTATTTCTTTTATTAGCTACACCTTCAACTTTATATTTTTTGCATATAAAATACAATTTATTTTCATTGAAGGCACCTACGTTTTTATTTCCAATAGCATTATCATAAAATAATAAATATTTTCTAGCTGAATCATTCCTCATTCTCACTATTACAATAAAATGATCGGTGGTTTCATCCTTAATAGGAGAGCTAGGGTGATTATTAACTCGGTATTTCATTTTTAATTGAATCTTTACTTCATAAATACATGCATCAAGCTAAAACTATTTACCTTTTGGGTTTAGCCATACATTTTTCCAGTATTATTTTCATCTACAATTTTGATATTTTGATAAGACTTGCTCATTTTGATGAAATAAAATAAGAATATCTGCACTATCAATCTCACTTAATTTATTGAAAATTAGCGGGAATAATACAAGAAGTATGTTCAAGGCTTTTTATTTAGATTTCGAGGCAAAAAAATATATTTTATTGAGACATCTTTATAAATGAGGTATAAAATTTATACACTGAAATTTAATTCTCATTGAAGGCAAACATGAAACGTAACGCAATTATCGCAATGTTTATGCTAGCAAGCTTATCTTGCGCCGCAGCAGAACATCACCCACATTGGGGGTATGAAGGGCAGGAAAAACCAGAAAACTGGGGAAAACTTTCACCGGAATATTCAACTTGTGAAAATGGTAAAAATCAATCGCCAATCAATATTGATCATGTATTAAAAACAGAACATAGCAAGCTTAAACTTACTTTTGAAGACGGTCAGCAAAATATTATTAACAACGGCCATACTATTGAGATCGATGTTTCCGGAAATAACCAATTAGAAATAGACGATGAAATATTCACATTACAACAATTTCATTTCCATACACCGAGTGAAAACACCATTAAAGGCAAATATTTCCCAATGGCAGCACACTTTGTTTATAAAAACAAAGATAATGAATTGGCCGTAATCGCATTAATGTTTAATAAAGGTGAGGCTAATTCAGAATTAGCAAAAGCATGGCAACAAATGCCGACAGAATCAGGAAAAAGCACCATTTTAGCAAACGCCGTTGATATTAAGGCGTTATTCCCCAAAGAATTGAGTTATTACCGTTTTAGCGGATCGTTAACAACTCCTCCATGTACAGAAGGGGTAAGATGGATCGTGTTACAACAACAATCCCAAGCTTCAGCAGAACAAATCGAAAAATTCCACTCGATCATGCACCATGATAATAATCGCCCAATTCAGCCATTACATGGACGGGTTATTGTTGATTAAATAAAACTTTTTCTGTTCTAATAGATAATAAGTCAATGGGCTTTACTGACATTTTGAACACCATAATTAAGTTAGTTTAGCCCTTTAAGTATTATCAGAAATCGATAAAGTATTTGCGACATCTAATTCCCTATCATTCACATAATATATAAATTCATTTCTTATTTTTCTACAGATATTTCTTATGGTACTAGTTTATATAGCATGAAATGTTTTAGATGATTTTAATTAAATAATTGTCAAGTTTGACATGAACTTGTACCGATACCAATTATCTTAGCATAAAAGTTTTATTTGAATAATATTGCATTAATAACGTGATAAAATAACGTATGACATTTACTATCAAACGCTTTGGTGTTTTGGAAGGATTTGGGGGAATTAATGTAAATAACCTATTTCCCTTATTAAATTTGTTAAAACTCATAATAAATAAAATTTTTATTTTTTGTGTTAATTTCTATTTTTAGTTAGAGGAGGTATTTAATATTTGAAAAATTATTCTTACTGATTTTAGTTAAAATTTAAAAGTTAAAACGAATCTAGGTTTTCAATTTGGTATTAATTTTGAACAGTTGATCATAGAAAACCGGTAACAGCTAGCCCCAGTTTGTGCTAGCAAAATATATTAATTTATCTATCTATGCTGTATCGATAACCGTTGATATGTTTAAATATATAGCTCTATGAATTTTTCTTCATGGTCCTTAGTAAAAATGTATCCCTCATGATTTCTTTGATTAATATTTTCTAATAATTTGACTAATTTATGTATAGTACATATTGGATTAATTGACTCGTTATCCTTTTGCCATTCAATTAGTTTCATCGAATTATTTAGTGCTTCTTTATAATTATCAATAAATTTTTCTATACATTTTTTATTTGTTTCGTTATATTCATTAGCATGTTTTTTCAAATAAGACTTTGCCGTATCCCCTATAGATTTCTTACCCTTAGAAGTGAATGGCTTAGTGCATAAGCAAAAATGCAAAATGAACCATATTTCAAAACACGGATAAGTATAAATTGGAAAAATTTTTACTTTAGGTTGTTTAGGATTTTGATTCTCATAATTTGTGACTTCATTAATAAAATTCTTATCTTTAACCGTATCTAGATCAAATATGCAGAATATGTAATCAAATGGCTCAAGCTTTTGAATTGATTCTTCTGCGATTGTTATAGCATTTTTAATGATTCCAACACTATCAGTATATTCACTTTTTATTACTGATAGTGTCGATAAAGAAAGCTTATTTTTTAATCCATCAAAATAAATCTTCTCCGAAACACCTTCTGTCAATATCAAAATTTTGGGTATTATTAAACGTCTATGATTAATATTTCGTCTTATATCTTTTCTATTGGCCCGGTTTTTCTTATTTTCAATTATTTTTTTCTTTTTTAAATCTTCACTTCCCATTAAAGACTCCCAGCTTTAATCTTTGAAAAATGGTGTAGCGCCATATCTTCCGCTTAAATAGCGTAGCTCCCAATTTTCTCTATCATTTCTTGGACGGAAGTCTGATAAAGAATATAAAACAGATGCTTGTTCTGAATTTTTCTCAATAAAATAAATTTGGTCTTTTCTTAAATATTCAGAGTCAATTAAATGAGTATCATGTGTTGCAGCAATAAGCTGATTGTTTGTTTTTTGAAAACTACTTACAAAGTTTTTCACTAATAGTGGATGTAAAGCAGAACCTAGTTCATCAATATAAAAAGCTTTTGACTCATAGATTGAATCTGTCATCATAATTGGTGAAAGCTCGAGTAGCTTAATAGTTCCTCTTGATTCAAATTTTATCGGAAACTCAATTAAGTCATCATTATTATCTTTATGGTAGGTAGATATTTTATAAGTAAATTGGTCTTTTAAATTATCAAGTAATTTCTTTTTTATCTCTTCAGGAATATTATTATCATCAAAAAGAACTGATTCCATTTTTTTTTCATCAATGCTTAAGTCAACAATATTAATATCTTGAGAGCGAATAAAATCTAATATATTTTTTTTATAAGAATTATCATTGCAACACATCCTGGCTAAATCTATCATTTCAGGTTCTTCAGATAAGCCTTTCGCAAACCAATTATAAATAGGTTCTAAAAAGTGGGTATTTTCTTGAACTGCTTTTGATAAAAAAAGTACATTTTTAGCTGTTTTTCTTGCTATATCGTTAAAGATCCTTAATGGCTTCAAATCAGTACCAAAATTAAAGATATACTGGTCCTGAGTATCTAAAAATCTATCAAATATAAGCTTTTCGTACCGTTTTGGAAAATAAGAGAGATGTTCATTAAATATTCTGTCTTTATAAAATGAAATAGAATAGTTATATCGAATATTATTACAAAAAAAGTTAATTTCATAACGTGATGGAGAATGCCGACTTTCAGAATTTAATGCAAACTGAGGAGATGAGAGATCCCATAAATTATCATCAGGAGTAAATTTCAATGACTCTAAGACCAAACTTCTCAAGTGAGCGAGGGCTGTAATAAAATTAGACTTTCCTGATGCATTAGCTCCATAAATAATAACTGCTTTTAAAAGCTTAATTCCTTCTATAGGAGTATCAAATAAATTATCTTTATTATTATCATAGGGTGGTTCTGCAACCAAACTTAAAGTTTGGGGTTCTTTAAAAGAAAGAAAATTTTCTACAGTAAAATTAATAATCATTTATGGATCCTTTTTTGATGGATATTCTATCCATAATATTAGTATCTTTTATTCTAATATTATTGTCAATTATATGTAATACAGAAAATATTGATATCAAATAAGTGGGTTTGGAATTTTTGAGTAAATATCTCTAAAAAGATAGGAATAGCTAATTAATCTTATCCTTTAACTTGTTTTTAACTCATAACTTACCCTATGTTATTCAGAATAGAGATAGAGTGTTTGCAATTGAATCAGTAAACGCGAAAGATTTACATAATTTATACAAGACATTTTTTAATTTAGATTGTAATGGCGAAAAGGTAGTACAAAAAATAAATGATGTATTCAATGCAAGGGAGTTTCTTATATTAGAATATAATATTCCGCTCGAACAGTTAATGATTTCTTTTTATTTTTACATTGAAAGCCTTCTTTTAAAAAGATTGAAAGAAAAGTTTCAACTAGCATAAATGACAAAACAATGGTCATACTTAGTTTATCAAACATAGAATATACTGCCCCAAGGATATTTGAGATATCGGTTGCCATTCCTATCTGATATTTAACTGCGGAAAAATAATGGGCAATCATCAATACCTCGACTATAAATATTATAGTCATAAAAGTTATCATGAATTTTTCATAATTGGCCTTTCCCTTTGTTAGTGGCGGTTATGTCGATAATGAATGATAAAATGACTGTATTG